>NZ_JAVJNG010000003.1:0-369777 GCF_038806185.1 Domibacillus sp. 8LH
TTTTTTTTTTTTTTTTTTTTTTTTTTTTTTTTTTTTTTTTTTTTTTTTTTTTTTTTTTTTTTTTTTTTTTTTTTTTTGGAAAATATTCCCTTATTATGCTAAAATAAAGAAGAATCAGCGAAGCGCGTTTCAGAAAAACCAATCTTTCAAAGAACGGGGTTTTAACATGAAAAAAGTTGTGTTAGCAGGCGGAACGGGATTTATCGGCCGGTACATGGAGGAACGATGTAAGGAGCTTGGCTATACAGTACACATCATTTCTCGGCAGGAGCCCCACATTTCTTGGGAAAACAAAGACCGTATGATCGAAGCACTGGACGGGGCGGAGCTGCTTGTAAATTTAGCGGGAAAATCGGTCAACTGCCGGTATAATGAAACAAATAAACGAGCTATTATGCTTTCTAGGACAAGTACGACGAAACGGCTTGGTGAAGCCGTGCAGACATGTGAACACCCGCCGAAGATGTGGATTAATTCAAGCACAGCTACCATTTACCGGCATGCAGAAGACAGGCCAATGACGGAAGAAGCAGGAGAGGTTGGATCAGGATTTTCAGTTGATGTTGCCAGGGGCTGGGAAGAAGCGTTTTTTTCATTTGATCTGCCGAAAACGCGGCAAGTTGCCCTGCGCATCGCCATTGTGCTTGGACCAGGGGGTGGCGTTATGACGCCTTACCGGAACTTGGTGAAATATGGTCTTGGAGGTCCTCAAGGAAGCGGCCGGCAGCGGTTCAGCTGGATTCATCTCGAGGATTTGTTTGGAATTATCATGTTTTTAAATGAACGGCCTGAATTAAACGGAGTATTTAACTGTGCGGCGCCTAACCCCGTTCAAAATGATGAATTAATGGCAGCCCTGCGCAGAGCGGCAAATGTGGGGTTTGGCCTTCCTGCGCCCGAATGGCTGCTCGAGCTTGGCGCTAAAGTAATCCGGACAGAAACCGAGCTCGTGCTTAAAAGCCGATGGGTACTTCCAGAGCGGCTGGAGCGTGCAGGCTATACCTTTTTATTTCCAACATTAGACAAAGCCCTTCAATCTATTTTATCCTCTTAAACGAGCCTTGCGGAGGCTATCTATGGTAAACTAAACACAGCAACGTGAGGAAAGAAGAGGTGCAGTATGATCAAAAGAATCGTCAGCATTGCCGTTCTGGCCGGCATTCTGCTGCTTGGCATTACACAAAAAGAAGGGCTGCTTGCTATTGTAAATGAAGGAGGCACATATGCTGTTTTAGTCAGCATGCTGCTCGTGGCGATCTGTGTGTTTGTTCCGCTCGTGCCGTTTCCGGTTCTGGCCGGACTCATTGGTGGTATTTTCGGCACGGCAGAAGGCGTACTTGTTACACTCAGCGGTTCCATGATTGGAACGATGCTGTTTTTCTACATTGCCCGGTACGGTTTTAAAGAATGGGCACAGGCAAAACTTGACCGATATCCACAGGTGAAGGACTATGAAGACAAGCTGCACAAAAATGCGTTTCTGGCGATTCTGCTTGTGCGCTTAGTGCCGGTTGTTCCATCTCCTGTTGTAAACATTGTCTGCGGATTAAGCCGTGTTAACGGATTTGTGTTTTTACTCGCTTCAGCGATTGGAAAGCTGCCGAATATTCTTCTGCTGTCATTTGCTGGTGCAAGCTTTGCGGAAAACAAATGGTTTTCGTTTGGGCTGTACGGCGTCTATGTGCTGATTATTATGGCTGTCAATTATGTAATTGTTTATAAACGAATGAACAAAGTGCCGGAATAATACCGGCGCTTTTCTATTTTAAAAAAAGAAGAAAAACAAAGAAAATGAAAGCAAGAGTTAGAAAAAAGGCGATGATGCACGCTTACATAGCCAATGTTTCCGTTTTCTTTGGGTTTTTCAATTTTGAGGGTGTGTAGGATAATAAAGGCAAGATACGAGCGATGAGGGGAGATAATAAAATGACTAAATATATGATCGATACAGCAATGGTATTAAAAGAAAAAGCAGGTTTTGGAAAATACGTACAGGCAATCGCTGCAGCAGTAAGCAGCTTCCGCCAGTCTATGGACCAATATGGAGAAGCAATCATTAAAGTAAAATCAAGATAATCTTTTTATATAAACCAAAAAGCCAATTCTCTTTTTTTAATGAGAATTGGCTTTTTTCATGGAACGCCGTTTTAATTTCGCCGGCTGCACGCCTTTTTTGGAAGCCCTGTCCATAAAAAAAATACAGGTAAGGGAAAAGCCGATAAATGAATGTACCCAGAAAATGCCCGAAAGCCCATTAATCCCGGCGGCAAGGAGGGTTACCACAAGCAAATAAAACGCGCCCAGGCACTGTACGATGGTTCGAAATCCAATCTTTTTTTGCGCTCTTGCCGTTTTAATTGCTGCAATGGAGCGAAATAGCTGCCAGAGAAACACAGCGATCGTTACAAAGAAAAAGCTATAAGAGACCACACGCACGATATTTTGTTCAGTGAGCCATTCCATGGACAGAACCAAGCGGATTGCTTCATTCATTTTTTTGCTCCTTTCTTTTTATGACAGGTAAAAATCAGCATGCCCGTCCAAAGGATATTTCAAACAATAATACCCCATTTTTCCAATCGTTCTTTCTGCACGGAGGGATCTTCCAGCCTGCATCGAATACTATAAAAGAGCAGCGAGGCGAAGCCATTCACAAGGCAGGAGGGATTTGTTGAGACACTACGCTTTTTTGATTCTGTTAGCTGTTTTGCTTGCAGGCTGTCGTTCCGGTGATCCGGAAGAAGGCCAGGCAGATGCCATTGATTGGGTTGATTTTGTTAAATGGAATGGAGTGGAGTATCACGGCATTCATACCGGAATTTTGGCAGACAAAAATGCAGTTGGCGAAAAAGTTGGACAGGTCACCTTTACGGTAGCGGGCCATATTACCGAGCCATCCTATAAACCAAAGGATGGCGATGCCGCTTTTTATGGAAAAGGAACAGGGCTTTATGCCGTTAAAGAACATCCGGGTCTGCTGGCTGTAAGGGATAAACAAGCGAAGAATGGATACAAGCTCTATTACTCAACAAAAGCGGGCGGCTATAGGTGGCATTTTGATAATGTGCCAATTGAAAAGGTAATCCGGGCTGAAGTTTTCCCGGATGGACAAAAACAGGGAAGAAGTATCTCCGGTTCAGATTTAAAGTATTTATTAAAACTGTTAACGACGAGCGAACCGGTTGATTCCTTTACACCAAATACGCAAAAAGAAGGTGTCTCGTATCATATTGTACTGTATACCGGCGAGGCGGTTGCGTATCAATACAGCGTGCAATATGATGGAATAACCTACTACTGGCATCCATGGGATACGGCGATTTTGGATGATGACATTAAGCCGTTTCTTGAAAGCCAGATAGAGTAAAAAGGAGCGCTTGCCGCTCCTTTTTATTGTATCAAATTTTAAACTGCATTTAGCATAATAGTAAAAAATACATAGGATCCCCGAAGGAGAAATACGTATATGCCAAATCATTTTATCACTTATGCCAGTGAGGCCGCACCGTTCGCAGTCATCGGGCTCATTGGCTTTTTTCTTTGGAAAACAGGCAGGCTGAGAGTAAGGACTGTAACGAAAATCCGCTATGTGTATAAGCAGAGCTTTGAACACCTGCGGATTTCTTATAAAAGGTTTCATGGTGTTGATGAATATTCCTTCTACTTCAGCAAAGGGGGTACAGTCACGCTTGCCTATGAAGTGAAGGTCGAAGAAGGAGAACTGCACCTCGAGTGGCAGGATCGAACATCTCCTATCTGGAGCCGGACGTTTACAAAAGACGAAGAAGGCACTATTGTGTTTACCGCCGAGCATCGGCTGCATTCACTTATCGTTGAGGGCAATCAAACAAAAGGCGGGTGCCGTATTGACTTTACTCACCAGCGTGAGAAAGCAGGCACACTGTAGCCGTCCGGCAGATGGTTCAATTTTCCGGGATGGTTTCTGCTGTGAAAAGTGCTGGATTCCATCCTGTGTTCATCGCCTGGGTAGAGGCCCATAAATTTTCGAGCAGCCTGGCCATCATTTGTTTAGAAGGAACATGTCCGTATCGATGGTAATAAACAAAATACTGCAAATAAAGAGAAGCCGATGCGGGCAGGTGCACCTGCTCGAGGTAGAAGCGGTTTTCGGTAATGGTAGCGATCGAGTACGTTTCAAATCCAGACAGAAAGCGTGTCCGCCTGCTCTTATATAGGTTATCGATAAAGTGCAGGTTCCGAATAACTGCGGGATCATCTTCTCCGTCCGCATTGGCTATTCGCAGCTGCCGGTCTGCCGGCACTTTCTCCAGCCTGTCGGCAAAAACCGTTGTATGAACAAACGCTTTGTCGAAGTCAGCCATCCTGGCGCTGAAGCCTGTTTCATTCATATAATCGACTAACTTTAATGTTGTTTGCTCGTCCATATAGGAAGGGCGGTGAACCTGACGTGCATATTTCACCTCGGTCAGCGATTCACATTCCCAGCGTACGGCAAGATACCATTGATGATGGTCATCTTTCATAAGTGTATAAGGAAAATCCTCGTGTCGATAGCTTGTAAACCGGTCCTGCTGGTCAAACATATATGGTTCTGGTGCAACAGCCTGGAAGCCCGGTAAAAAACCAGGGTGGTCAATCGGTACCATGATATCTATCCACATAAAAAACACTCCTTTTGGGACACTTTTTCCTATAAACGTCGTGTTCATTTTTTATCCAAAGAGTGCCGGTTGAAAACATTCGGGGCCTGCTCATTTTTAATATAGCCGTTGTTTAATGCCGTATCCGCTGTCAGGGCAAATAATTTGACGCACATATACACATCCTGTATATTAGTTGATGGATCAAATGTTGACCCGTCAATGAATTGAGGAGACGGATAGGAGAAGGTGTTTTTGACCAATTTATACGAGGAAGATGAGCGAATCATTTACCACTTGCACGAAATCAACAAGGGGATTATGCCAAAGTTTGAAAGATGTACAGGTGTAAGCCAGTCTCGCTTAGAGCTGCTGCATGTGTTGTTTGAAGTAGAAGAGATCAGCCAGACGGCTTTACAGAAAAGGATAAATATTGATCATGCGGCTGTAACGCGGCATCTCAAGCAGCTGGAGGAGCGCGGCACTGTTGTGCGGCGCAAAAACCCGGATGACAACCGCGTTACCTTCGTTCGTTTGACCGAAGAAGGGCGCAGCCGGATGGAAGGCTACTGCAGCGAAAAAAAGCGGTTTATTCAGCAGGTTCTGCAGAATGTGCCGGAAGCTGACCGTACTCATCTTGCTGACCTGCTTGCCCGTATACAGCAAAACGTCGAAAACATTGAGTGAACATAAAGGAGAAACATCGATGAACCACATCAAAACAAATGATTTTCAGGAAATTGTAACCGGCCGCCGTTCGATTCGGTATTATGATCCGTCGGTTAAAATCAGCCGTGAGGAAATAAAGAAAATATTAGAAACGGCATCGCTTGCACCTTCTTCGGTGAACCTGCAGCCATGGCGTTTTCTTGTGATCGATACACCGGAAGGAAAAGAAACGCTTGCGCCGCTTGCCCGGTTCAACCAGTCCCAGGTCGAAACGTCTGCTGCTGTAATCGCCGTGTTTGCTGATATGAACAGCAGTGACTATTTGGACGGAATTTATGACACAGCCGTTCAAAAAGGGTTTATGCCAGAAGATGTAAAAAATCAGCAGGTCAAATCAATCAAAGGTTTTTTTGAAGTTATGACAACGGATCAGTTAAAAGAAATGAACTTAATTGATGCCGGGCTTGTGTCCATGCAGCTTATGCTTGCAGCCCGGGCGCATGGGTATGATACAAATCCAAT
This sequence comes from Domibacillus sp. 8LH, assembly GCF_038806185.1. Taxonomy (NCBI): domain Bacteria; kingdom Bacillati; phylum Bacillota; class Bacilli; order Caryophanales; family Bacillaceae; genus Domibacillus; species Domibacillus sp. 8LH. The sequence goes on from NZ_JAVJNG010000003.1 coordinate 5,814, forward strand.
TGGCGGATTTGAGAAAGCTGAGATTGCCCAGGCGTTTGGCCTGGACAAGGACCGCTATTATCCGGTTATGCTTATTTCTATTGGCAAAGCGGCAAATCAAGGCTATCAGTCGGTTCGGCTGCCTGTTGACCAAATTACAGAGTGGCGATAAGAAAAAAGGGGGATATAAAAATGATTATTATTCATGCACGCTTTCAAGTGAATCCAGCAAAAGAACAGGCATTTTTGGAGGAAATTCGTCCGCTTATTGAAGGATCAAGAGCGGAAGATGGAAACATTGCTTATGATTTAATGAAAGACACCGAGCAGGCGCATGCGTACACAATGGTAGAAGTATGGAAGGATGCAGATGCAGTGGCCTTCCATAATACGAGCAGCCACTTTACGGCTTTCGTTGGTAAAGCGTCCGAATTTTTAACAGCGCCTTTGGATGTAAACAGCTATGAAGCGTCTCCTTTGTCCAAATAAAGAATAGAAAAAACAGCCGGAGTGATTTCGGCTGTTTTTTATTTCGCACCTAAAGTCCCTGTGTTCAACAAAAAAGATTCCATCCCTCTTAATCCAATGGTAACATGTTTATAAAATCAGCGGCAGTTGTGTTATTCGTAAGTATAAAGGGAGCGGCTTCAGAATTTCCCGACATTATGTGAGAATCTGTTTAGTTTGTCAGCCCACAAACAGATTGAACAAAAAAGTGTCGCTGCCAGCTGGGGCTTATAGATGAAATAATCAAAAAAGGAATGTGAAAAAGGTGAATCAGATGATTACGATTCGGCAGGCATTACCAAGTGAAAAAGCATCTATTCGTAAGCAAAGAATAAAATCGTATGAAGAGCATGCAAAACAAATCCCTCCCGGGCATTGGGAGGCATTAAAAAGCGCTGTCTCATCTAACGCAGATGAGCAAGAAGGCGTTGAACTGATTGTAGCGGTTGAAGAAGGGCAAGTGATCGGCAGTGTAGCTCTGTTTCCGGCGAAGTCAGACGCGTATACGGGGCTTGTTGATATGCTGGATTACCCAGAGATCCGAATGCTGGCGGTTGATCCGCAGGCCCGAAATAAAGGGGCAGCCAAAGCGCTGATCAATGATTGTATCCGGCAGACAAAAGAAAGCGGTCTTCCTTATATTGGCCTTCATACAGCTGACTTTATGGAAGCAGCTGTGCGCCTTTATGAGCGTTTGGGCTTTGAGCGCATGCCTCAGTTTGATTTTGAACCAGCTAACGACGGAATTATTGTCAAAGCATACCGGCTTTCTGTCACATAAATGCATGTAGCTGTCAGCACAGAAACAGGCAGTGAAAGGTTAGCCGACAGGAAAAGAAAACAGAGGCAAAAGGTTCTTTTCCTTTTTGCAAAGGATGTCCGCATCTGCATAAGAAAAGGCCGGATCCACATACTAACTGTGGACCCGGCCTTTTCTTTTGAAAGGTGGTACTCGGAATTGAACCGAGGATGAAGGTTTTGCAGACCTTTGCCTTACCGCTTGGCTATACCACCATATTTTTCTTAAAGATTGTTAAGAAGAGCTGTTAATTTTTATACATTTTGCTGTATTTATGTAAGTATTTTCTTTTAAAATTCTTATCTATTTTTACTTTTTTAGCTGCGAATATTCTATTCATCTATTTGATCCCTTATTCCTATGAAAAAGAAAAAGTTTTATGAAATGGCTAGAAAGAAGCGAAAGGGCCATTGAGCTGATAAACAGCTTGAGGCAGTGGAGCTCAAAGAATAAAAAAGTGGATAAAACTCCTCTCCTGCACCCAGTGCATCAAATCCCCATAATGCGGATAAACATGATATGATACCAAAAGAAAAAAGAAGTAAATAGGTGGAGGAAAAAAGATGTACAGAATATTGCTTTATTATCAATATGTACCAATAGATGATCCAGAAACGTTTGCGAAGGAACATAAGCAGTTTTGCGAGGGGCTTGAGCTGAAAGGGCGTATTTTGGTTGCCAAAGAAGGCATTAACGGCACTGTATCCGGAACAGTCGAGCAAACGGAGCGATATATGGAGGCGATGCATGCGGATCCGCGTTTTAAAGACATGGTCTTTAAAATCGATGAAGCAGAAGAACATGCTTTTGCAAAATTAAAAGTGCGTCCGCGTCCTGAATTGGTGACGCTTCGCCTTGAAGATGACGTAAATCCGCTTGAGCTGACTGGTAAATATGCAGAGCCAAAAGAATTTTTGGCGGCGATGAAAGAAGAAAATACAGTAATTCTTGATGCGCGTAATACGTATGAACACGAACTTGGCCATTTCAAAGGCGCCATCCGTCCGGATGTAGAAACATTCCGTGAACTGCCGCAATGGATCCGGGATCACCGGGAAGAACTTGAAGGAAAGAAAATTCTTACGTACTGTACGGGCGGCATCCGCTGCGAGAAATTTTCTGGTTTCCTCAAAAAAGAGGGCTTTGAAGATGTTGTCCAGCTGCACGGCGGTATTGTGTCTTACGGAAAAGATCCGGAAGTACGCGGCGAGAATTGGGAAGGCCAGTGCTTTGTGTTTGACGACCGCCTCAGTGTGCCGATCAACCGCGTAAATCCGAATGTAGTCGGCAAAGATTACTTTACCGGTGAACCGTGCGAACGGTATGTCAGCTGTGCCAATCCGGAATGCAACAAAAAGATTTTGGCATCCGGAGAGTCCGAACACCGCTTCCTGCGTAGCTGTTCAGACGAATGCCGGACACATCCGCGCAACCGGTACATCGCTGAGCACGGACTAACAGCAGAAGAAGTAGAAGAGCGTCTTGAAGCATTAAAGCAGACGATGTAAACGGATAGACATATACGGAAGAAGCCCCCTGTTTTTTAAAACAGGGGGCTTTTCTCGTTCCTTTGAAGTGAAAACTGATTTATTCTTACAGTAGGAAAAGGTTATGACAAGGAAAAGAGCGGAAGTGCTTAGCCTAGCCCGGCTTAAAAAATTTGATCAGCCTGTGTTGAAAAATGTGAATAAAAGCTCCAAAAGAGGGCTGTTTCCTTTTAAAAGGAAACAGCCCTCTCTCATTAGTGTGTGACTTCCTTTAAGTCTTCAATCCCAACTTGTGTCCGTTCTTCGCCAGGACCACGCAGGTGAACGGTCGCTGTATTTGTGTCTTCGTGTACTTCGTCAATCCAAACAGATACACCGTTAAATTCAACATCAATATCAACGGATGAATTGGAAACAATTTGTTTAGCGCGCTGTAGTTCCATGCTGCCACCTCCCGTTTTATGATTTTTCGGAATGGCCGGCTTTGCCGAGCCGTTTGTTTCGTAAGCGGGTGATTTCCGCCAGCTCGCGGGCATATTCCTCATTCACGCTGTCAGCCGGTATTTTTAAATTTTTTGGTGTTTGTGAAAGACCCCGGTCACCGTGGCTGCCTGTTTTATGCTCGTCTCTTCCCATTGGTAAACCTCCTTCCGCTATTCTGATCGATGCGAGGAAGCATTCATTCTTTCCTGTGGATGGGTATTAATGGAGCCGTCAGCCCGTTTAGAGGCGTAAGCCGCTTTAGCCCGTGCTTTTCCGGCTTCACCTTTCATGGTTGTTATTGGAAAATCTTTTGCTTTATTTCTCATTTCCATCCCTCCCAAGTGAATGAAATTTGCGTGTCCGCTGATATAGTATGGGGAGTTGGAGGAAAATTATCAGGCCGTTTTGAATGAAAATGATGGCTCGTATGAGTCAGGCAATTGAGGAAATACTGTAAGTAAAACGTTTACGCCATATACAGAGAAGCAGGCACGGCGAAAACAAATGATTGGATATGAAAGAACAGTTTAGCTTGCCCGTTAGAGTGAATCTTAATCATAGTGTGCGCATTTTATGTTTGAAATCGCTTAATATTCCATTTGTTTAGGAAGTGATTCCAGCGCGTAGGAGAACTCTTGGTCCGCAAAAGGATGTTTTTTCGCTTCTGTTTCTTTAGTCCAACAACTGTATTATTTTTCCTCTTTTGAGTAAATGTGTTTCCATCATTAAAAATTAATCTTATCTCCTAATAAACTTCATTTTAAATTAAAAGAAAATTAACAATATGCTGATAGAGTGTTAAAGGGATAGAAAAGCAGATAGGAGATGAAGAAATGAAGAAAAAATGGATGGCTGCAGCTTTGACACTTCTGGTAGGAGCAAGCGTTGTTTCAGAAGCGGGCGGGGCTATGGCAAAAGAAAAACAAAAAGACATTGTCAACGTAGCGCACCGAGGTGCTTCAGGGTACGCACCTGAACACACTCTTGTATCCTATGAAATGGGAGAAAAATTAAAAGGCGATTATATTGAAATTGACCTGCAGATGACAAAAGACGGCCAGCTAATTGCGATGCATGATGAAACGCTCGACCGTACGACAAATGGAACAGGGCTTGTAAAAGACTTTACACTGGACCAAATTAAAGAACTCGATGCAGGCAGCTGGTTTAATGAAACCTACCCGCAGTATGCAAAAGCATCGTATGAAGGATTAACGGTGCCAACGCTTGAAGAGGTTTTTCAAAAGTTTGGAAAAAATGAATTCTATTACATTGAAACGAAATCTCCGGAAGTGTACCCAGGCATGGAAGACGAACTGCTTCGCCTTGTAGAAAAATACGGAATTGACAAAGATAAGCTTCTTGTTCAATCCTTTAGCGCGGAAAGTCTTGAGAAAATGCATGGGCTTGACCCTTCCGTTAAGCTTGTTCAATTGCTCTGGTATACAGCCGACGCTGTGATTACGGATGAAGAAATTGAAGAGATCAAAGACTATGCCATCGGCGTTGGTCCGAACTATACATTTATTGACGAACAATATGTGCAAAAGGTAACGGCGAGCGGACTCGAAATTCACCCGTATACAGTGAATGATAAAGAAACAATGAAAACATTGATTGACTGGGGTGTAACTGGAATCTTCACTAATTTTCCAGGCTTACTTCACGAAGTGAAAAAAGGGAAATAAGGTGAAGGCAGCCGTTTGAGAGATGGCCGGTGAAAGAACAAACCGGCTTTAATCAAAAAAATTTCAAGGATCAGATAAAGGATACAGTTAAAACAAGAAAAACGCCCGGATGAAAAAATCCGAGCGTTTTTTAAATCAAGCCTGTAGTGCTTGCTGCAGGACACAAAGCGTTTAAAAGGCTATTATGCACCTCGTTCATTATCTTTATTGCCATGGGCGGCAGCACAAACAAAAGAAGAAAAAAGACGGTTCATCTCCGTGCTCCCTGGCACCATCGATTCAGGGTGCCACTGTACTCCGATCACAAAAACATCTCCATCCATCTCCACCGCTTCAATTAAGTGATCCGGACTGTGGCCGACAACTGAGAGTCCTTTTCCTAAAGCGTCGATAGCCTGATGATGAAGACTATTAACGTTTACTTTATCTGCTTCCATCATTTTGGCTAATTGTGAATGGGGAACGAGAGTAACCTCGTGAATGGAAAGAGAGCGGTGATACGTTTGTGCATGTTGAATGTGGCTGCTCACCTGGCTCGGAACATCCTGCCAGAGTGTGCCGCCGAGTGCGACATTTAATACCTGCAGACCACGGCAAATGGCCAAAATCGGCTTTTTTTTCTTTAAAAGCAAAGCTGTCAGCTCGAGCTCAAACTCATCGCGCTCTTCAAACACTGAACCCATTTTTGCATGAGGAGCCTGGCCGTAGTACATCGGGTCCACATCTTCCCCACCGCTTAAAATAAAACCATCACATAGATCAAGATAATAAGGAATAGTATTTGGGGGGACAGACGGCAAAATAACGGGGATGCCTCCGGCTTTCAGTACAGCACGATGGTAATCATGATGAACGTAAACTCCTTCTGAATTTAACGTTTGGCGGACATATGAACTGGTGATGCCGATAATAGGCGCTTTCTTCACGTGAATCCTCCTTTGGCCATTTAGCTGGGGTGTTTTCATGAAAGCTGCCGCATTACGAAAAATGTATGCTTATTCTTTGCAAGAGGGTACAAAGAGTTGTTGATTTAGTTTATTCAGCACCCGGTTTCCTTGTGAGCGGCAGAGAAGTTGGCTGGTAAAATAAAGGAAATAAGAAAAAAGCAGAACTTTAGCATTCTCGGCTGTGAAGCGTTACACTGGAAGAAGTCCTTACAATGGAAGGAGAAAAAGAAAATGAGATGCAAGGTCAACCAAAAAGCCGCAAAAGCACTGAAAAAAATGCTTGATACACCTGAAGCGGAAGGAAAAATGATTCGTGTTGCAGTCACGGAACATCATGGCAATCATGCGCATTATGCGATTACGCTCGATACGCCAAAAGAGCATGATGTAGTCGTTCACACTGATAAAGATATTGATATTATCCTCGACAGCCGTGAAGAGTTTCTTGATGGAATTTTCGTTCAATACTTCTATGTGCCGCAGGAAGGGTTTGTTGTAACGAACTCATCAAAAGGCGGGCACCATCACCACTAACAAAAGGGCGCCGCATGGCGTTTGAGAGTGTAGACAACGTAGGAAAGCAGGCGTTTGTCAACAGCCTAAAAGCGCCATTACGGCGTTTTTTTATTTTGTCGGGTTCGTTCTATCCTCTCATTGAAAATTAATCACGATAAAGCTTTAAAAAAATAATCGATAAAGCGATTCCATAAAGAAAAAATGTCGATTTTTACAGATTCATGATTTACTATCAAAGTAGAAATAATACTTTTCGATAAATAAACCGGTTAGAAGGTGTTTAGTACTTATGGTCAAACGTGGAAGGATCATTTTAGCGGCAGCTTTAACTGCAGCTGTCGCGATCCTGGTTATGGTTAGTTTAAAAGCAGAAGAGATTGTACAGAAGGAAACAGCTGTTCAAACAGAAAAAAAAGTGAAAGTTTATATTTTAACAGCTGATGCCATAGAAGACCAAAGCTGGAGCAGCCTTGCTTATAAAGGAATGCTTCAAATAGAAGATGAGTTTCCAGTTGAGGCGAAGCTGGTAAGTGAGATACGGTCCGAGGTGGAAATGAGGAAAATCATTGACCAGGCCGTTCAAAGTGGGGCAAAAGTCATTGTTGGCCACGGACGCGAGTACAGCCTGCCTTTTGATAAAGCTGCCGCCGATTATCCGGACGTGCAGTTTGCAAATTTAAATGGTGAGTCAAAAGAAAAGAACCATACTGCTTATATGTACAAGCAGAATTCGGTTGATATTGAGCGAATCGCCGCTTTGGCTGCTGCTATGAAAACAAAAACGAATAAAATAGGCCTTATCGATCCGATAGAAGACCGGCTGTTTCATCCTGGATTTGAAAAAGGGCTTAAAAAAGCGGCTCCACAGGCGGAGTTTTACTATAAGGTCGTGGGTGATTGGGAAGATGGGACAAAAGCCGTTCAAGTAGCCAAAGAAATGATTGACGATGGAGTGGACGTTCTTTACTCTAGAGGGAATGAGTTTAACCGGGCGGTCATTGATTATGCATTGAAGCGGGGAGTTTACGTAATCGGCTATATGGATGATCAGTCTTACATGGGAAAAGAGGTTGTTCTAACCAGTGTAGTGAACGATATACCACAAGTTTACAAGGCCATCATGGATGATTATTTCAGCCGGGAAGGGATGCCCGGCGGGATTGCCATGTTAACCAATGAGGACGGCGTGTATTCCCTTGCGCCGCTTGGCCCCATGTATACAGAAAAAGAAAAGCAGCGGATTCAAGAGGAAACGGACAAGTTGAACTGATGCAAAAGGAAGCAGGTTATGAAAAAACAATTTCTTCATATGTCTTTCCGTCACAAAATCTTAACTGTACTGTTAGTCAATACCCTCTTATTAAGCGGGTTTTCACTTGTTTTTGTACGATCTATTGAAGACGTTCAAAGCGTTGGTCAGCGGATTAATAAAAACGATATCCCTGAAATGGTTTGGATTTCTTACTGGCAGGAAGATCTTAATGTTAAAAAGTATATCGTCGAAAGTTATCTATCCGGCGGTCTCAATGATACGCTTGTAGAAGTATACAAGGAGCAGGACAAAAAAGCTGCCCAGTTTCCCGGGAACGAGAAGGTCGTGATTCCGTCGGCACTTGAGACGTTTAGCCGGGATATCGACCGTTTAGACTTTTTAATCGAAAATAATGTCCAGGGGCTTTTACTTAATGGTAATACAGATGAAGCAGCAGCGTATGTAACGGAGCAATACCTGCCGGAGCTGGATCGTTTAAAATTGAGCCTTAGAGAAAAAGAAACGGAGACACTTTCTTCACTAAGCGGGCAGGCAGACCGGTTTTCGGGAATTATTGAAGCAGCTCTCGTGATTTTATTATTTCTGACAACGGCTGCATTGATCATGTCGATTTATGGGTCACACCGGATCAGCAAGGGGCTGACAAAACCAATCGAAAAAATGGTTGAAAGTGTAGATCAAATTGCAGGCGGCCGCTACGGTTTGACAGTGACAGAAGTGGAGCAGGAAGAGCTGAAACTGATTGCCGACTCTATTAATAAAATGTCTGCCAGTTTAAAAGAATCGTTTCATACCATTACAGAGGGCAAAATTTATCAGGAACAAATTTTAAATTCATTGCCTGTTGGAATTATAACGAGTGACGATAAAACGGACGCCTTTTCTTTAAATACGTTTGCCAAGCACTTATTAGAGGCAGGAGAAGACACCGTACAGCATTTAGCCCAAGCAGATCACAAAAACAAGAAGTTCTGGGGAATATTAAAAGATAAGCGCATTTGCCAAAATGAAAAAATTCCTTTTATGACTGGTAAACAATCTTATCAGCTGCTTGTGTCTCAAGCCGAATTAGTAAATAAACGGGAAGAGAGAATTGGCCGCATTTTTTATTTTATCGATTTTACAAAAATGAGCGAGCTTGAACGGCGGATGCAGCAGTCGGAAAAACTGGCAGTGGTAGGTGAAATGGCAGCTGGTGCTGCCCATGAAATACGAAATCCACTCGCTGTTATTCAAGGCTTTCTTTCTTTAATGGATCACTCTTTCTCCAGAGAAGAAAAAAAGCAGTATTATCTGCCTCTTCTTTTAAAAGAGCTGGACCGGATTAATACGATTATTGAAGATATGCTGCTGATGTCGAAGCCGGAGGCCCCGAGATTAAAAGAAGTCAAAATAGAAGATTTAATCCAGGATATCCTCCCGCTTATCACACAGTCACTGCAAAAAGATATTGAGTTTACTTTTTCACTGGATCCGCATCTTCTGCAGGTGGATCCTAATCAAATGAAGCAGATTTTTCATAATTTGATTCGCAATAGTATAGAAGCGATAGAGGAAACAGGCCATATTTCCATTCAATCAACGATTGAAAAAGGCTGGTACCGCATTTACTTGCAGGATACGGGTACAGGAATAGACGACGGGATGCGAAAAACGCTTTTTGATCCTTTTTCAACATCTAAAGAAGACGGGACAGGGCTTGGACTGCCGCTCGTCCAGCGAATGGTGGAAAGCCACGGCGGAACCATCGAGTTAATGTCCACCTCAAAAGCCGGCACGACATTTTGTATGACTCTGCCAGTTTCATAAAGAAAAAGGAGCAGGGTTACAATCAACCGTTTGTAACCCTGCTCCTTTTTATATGTTTGCTTCTTCGACGGGCTGGTGAAATAATGTGTTCATATGATGAACAATCACCTTTTTTATTTTCTCCTTTGACAGCCGCTTAGGGTGAAGCATCGCATGAAGGGCAAGACCGTCCACTAGAGCATAAAGCCGTTCGATTTCCAGATTTACATCCACTTCTTTTTTCAGCAATCCGCCCTCGAACAGTCCTGTCATAATCCGCTCGATCCCTTCACGTATGCCATCCTCCTCTTCTTGGGCATACGGCAGGCTGTTCATGACAAAGTGAAACCAGACAGACATCTCTGTCTGGCTTTCAGCATCGTATGGAATAAGCTCAAGCAAGATGCGAATACTAATTTGTTCTGGAGAATCCTCTGATTGCAAAAGGCGGTTAATCCGGATAGATACCCGCTCTTTAACGAGATCCATCGCGTATAGGAGCAGTTCCTCCTGGGAGGAAAAATAATGACGTAGCGAGCCGAGAGAAACCCCGGCTTCAGCAGCAATGGCACGAACGGTCGCCCCTTCTATTCCCTTTTTTACAATAATAGTCCAGGTTGCTTCGGCAATTTGTTTTTTTCGCTTTTCGTGATCGACGATTTTTGGCATATACCGATTGTAACAAAAAAGAGGGCAATAAACCATTTTTTTAATACGATTGTATTTAATAAGAAAATGTGTTATCTTTTAAATAATACAAATGTATTATTTAAAAGAGGGGGAAAAGATGGATACCGTTGCCTGGCTTATTATTGCGTGTGAAGCAGCGTTTTGGGTGGTTATCGGAGTGGGTTTAACAATAAGATATGTATTCCAAAAGGAAAAAGCGGGTCTGCTTTTTTTAGCGCTTACCCCCATAATAGACTTGCTGCTGCTTGTATTTACAGTAACAGATCTTCAAAGAGGAGCATCGGCCAGCATGGCTCATGGCATTGCGGCCGTTTATATCGGTGTTTCCATTGCTTATGGGAAAAGCATGATCAGATGGGCCGATGAGACATTCTGCCACTATGTGCTGAAAGAGGGCAGCAAGCCGGTGTCGAAAACAGGCTTTGCTTTTGCTAAGCAGGATTTGAAAAACACTATACGCCATGTTTTCGCTTACGGAATTGGAGCCGGGCTGCTGTATGGTATCATCCTGCTGGTTGCCGGGGGAGAACGAACAGAAGCACTCTGGCAGATTTTGCGCATTTGGACGCTTGTATTAGGGATCGATCTTCTAATAACAGCCAGCTATTTCATTTGGCCAAAACAGAGCAAAAAGAACGTCCTCAAATAAGAAGTGCGTACTTTCAGACTGTAGACAAATGATAGGGATGACCGTACACATAAATGGGATAGATCAGCGGCGTCCGGGCAGCTCCGCTTTCCATGGGTCAGGCGCTGAGCCCGGCTTCGCCTGGCGGTTCTACCGGTCTCCGCTGCCCGCTAGTCCCATACATAGGAGGCTGCGCCGCCCTCCCGCCGCCAATTGGCTTGCGAAAAGATTGTATAGAGTGAATAAGGTCGTGTTTTTCTGTGTAAAAAAGAGGAAATTTCTATTCATTTCTTGCTTATGGATCTTCTAGACCACTTATCGGCTCTTTTTAAAAACGAAAGACTTTGGCTACACACTGAAAGAACGCACTCAAATAAGAAGTGCGTTCTTTTTATAAACGGATTGCTTTGAAAAATTTTTGCTCAGAAACGAGCTTGATGGCTCCGCCTTTTGACTGCCAGTTTTTTGCCCGTTGAATTTGGGCGGAAAGCTGTCCGTCTCGGTATTTTTTCGCATCAGATTCACCGACGATTAAATAATCAGTGTTCTTTTTAACGGTAGGATGAATGCTGGCACCAAGGCTTTGGACAATATGGATGGCTTCCTGCCGTTTCATAGACGTAAGCGTGCCGGTAAATGAAATGGCTTTTTGCGCAAAAGGATGTACGCCCGCATCTGCTTTTGGCTTTTGAACTGGAGCCGGCTTGTCCGGCTTCTTTTTGCGAAAAGACTCGCCGTGAATATAGCCGAATCCATACTGCGCTTCCTGGAGAAAGGCAGCAAGCGAAGCGTGGCGTTCCATCATACCGTTTACCACGACTGCACAGGCAACGGCATCTTCCAGCGCATTATGATGATTGAATGTAAAGTTAAAGTGGCCGGCTACTACATTCAATTTGTTAGAAGGCAGCTTCAACATAGATTTTGCCAGCATACAGGAACAGAAATATGGATTATTCGGCAGGGACAGCCCATGTTTTTGAGCTGTGCTGCGCAGGACGCTAATGTCGAATTGGGCAAAGTGAGCCACAATTGGATCCTCTCCGATAAAAGCCATTACTTCATCGAAAATATCGCTAAACGAGGGCGCGTTCGCTACATTTTCCGGCCGGATGCCGTGCACGGCGATATTCCGGCTGTCAAACCGCTCTTTCGGATTAACAAGCGAATAGTACGTTTTTTTGATTTCTCCATCGACTACTTTTGCCAGCCCAATCGAACAAACACTGCTTCGGCTGGCGTTCGCCGTCTCGAAATCAAGTGCAGTGAAATTTTTCACGTCTGGATCATCCTTTACGTTAATCATAGTTATAGTAGAATAAGTGTACTGGTTTTAGGTATGAAATACAATCCGGCGTATGGTACACTAGCAGAAAAAGCAGGTAAGGCAGGTAAGATGATGATTAAATTCGGCTGGGCATTAACAGTTATTGGACTAATCGCTATTTTGAGCGGGCTTCTTTATCCGATGGGTGTCATTCCAAAAAATACGTTTCTCATCATGCTCGTTGCAGGCGCACTCGTCATGTTTATTGGATCAATGGTGCGAACGGTGGGCATCTTAAAAAAGAAGTAGTCCTTTTGCTTTTAAATGGTGCCAGATTATAATCTTTGTTTATTTTCAAGAAAATGTGGAAATAACGTAAAAGAGACAGATCAAAGGAGGCACATTCACATGACAGAAGAAAACAAACAGTCCAATGACTCAATAGAGCAGCAACGAAAGAAAGAGCGCGGTGAAGATATCGAACCGCAGCGCGCACAGGATAAAAAGGAAAAGCGCCCTGAAGATAAAAACCCTGACGATTTCGAATAATCGTCAGGGTTTTTTATTTTCCATGAAAAAAAGGAGCCCAATGGAGAAAAGTATGTCAAAATAAATGAAGCAGAGGATAATAGAAAGAAGGATCAATGTGAACGAATTTATTTATACAGTGAATTATAGTGAGGAAGACGAAGAACTGGCTGAAATGGAGCTGCGCGCTTTTTTCGGTTCGTCTGCCTCCGGGCCGGTAGTGAAAAGCAGTGTCGATCTGGATGTAAATCGAAGCCCGTTTATACGGGAAAAAGTAGAAGTGCTTCTTGAGGCGGATTCGGTGGCTGACATCGTTCAAAAAGCTGGCAGCATCGATATAGGAAGTGAAACATTTAAAGCGATTTTTGTAAAAACGAACGACCTTCCGCCTGAAAAAAAGGTGGAATATCAGGAACGGCTGGAAATTGAACGAGCCATTGGCTGGGAAATTATTGGGGAAGCGGACTTGAAAAATCCGGATCACCTTTTTGGCCTTGTGGCTTGCGGCGGACACTGGTATCTGGGGCGTTATGAGAAAAACAAGCGTGTATGGATGAAACATATTCAAAAGCCGCGTGAATATTCAACAGCGCTCAGTGCCCGGGATGCCCGGGTCATGGCGAATATTGCTGTACCGGAGCCGGAAGGCATTCGGGCTGTCGATCCATGCTGCGGGATCGGGACTGTTTTAGTGGAAGCTTTATCAATGGGGATGGACATTGAGGGGCGCGATATCAATCCGCTTGTTGTCGGAGGCTCGCGTGAAAACCTGGCTTACTTTGGCCTCGAAGGCTGTGTCACACTCGGACCGATTGAAGAAGTAGAAGAGCATTATGATGTAGCGATTATTGATATGCCATATAATCTGTATACACATGCAACGCCTGATGAGCTGCAGTCCATTTTAACACATGCACGGCGCATTGCCGACAGGCTCGTTGTCGTGTCTATTGATCCGATTGAAAAAATGGTTGAGAAAGCAGGTTTTGCTATTCAAGACCGCTGCATTGCAAGAAAAAGTACTTTTTCCAGACGCATTCTCTCCTGTTCATAAGAAGGCCCTTCCCTTCAAATGTATGAGGCTTCCCATAAAAGCCTGCTTTCGCATTTTGCTCGAATGCTGATACATTTCAGTTGAAATGTATCAGACTGTAGACAAATTATATGGACGACCCGTGCACATGAATGGAATGGATCGGCGGCGCTTTCCATGGGGCAGGCGCTAAGCCCGACTTCGCCTGGCAGCTCTACCGATCTCCGCTGCCGCTAGTCCCATAGGAGTCTGCGCCGCCCGTGGAACGCGAAGTCCGGCAGGCTTCACTTATCGGCTCTTTTTTAAAAGCGAAAGACTTTGTCTACGCACTGAGACATTTCAGTTGAAATGTCTTTTTTTATTTGACATAATGTAAAGTTTTATTGAGATAATTGTAAATTTTCTCATTTATTTCCGCCGATCATGCTATAATTCCTATATTTAAAAAATAGTTTAGGGGGCAGTTGAATGAAAAAAGCGTGGACAGTAGGAACCGTTATTGCAGCAGGATTATTTGTGCCGCAGATGGCACAGGCAGCTGAAGATACTGTAAAGCTGCGTATTGTAGAAACATCCGATCTTCATTCTAATGTAATGAACTATGATTATTATAAGGATTCGGCGACAAACGCCTACGGGCTTGCTAAAGCGGCTGCCTTAATCAAACAGGTGCGCGGGGAAGCAGACAACAGCATGCTTTTTGACAACGGTGATTTAATTCAAGGAAGTCCGCTTGGTGATTACGTATATAACAACAGATTAATGAAGGAAGGCTATATTCACCCGGTATACAAAGCGATGAATCAACTTGGCTATGATGCAGCAACAATCGGCAACCATGAATTCAACTACGGGCTTGAGTATATGGATACAGCGCTTAGCGGAGCAGCGTTCCCATACGTAAATGCGAACGTTTATGACCCGGAAGGAAATCCTTATTTTACGCCGTTTAAAATCATTGAAAAAGAAGTAAAAGATACAGACGGAGAAGTACATACAATTAAAGTCGGCGTTACCGGCTTTGTACCACAGGACATTATGAAATGGGATGCCAAGCACCTAGAAGGAAAACTGGTGGTGGAGGACATTGTAAAGTCCGCTCAAAAGGTGGTGCCGCAAATGAAGGAAGCGGGAGCGGATGTGATTGTGATTCTTTCGCATTCCGGCATTGCCGAGTATGACCAGAACGGCGTCATGAAAGAGTATACAGAAGGCATTGAAAACGCTTCTTATTATTTAACGAAAATTCCAGATGTGGATGCTGTTTTAACAGGCCACCAGCATTTGAGCTTTCCGAATGCGGCCAAGCCGTCTTTTCAGGATGGAAGCGGTATCGATAACACAAATGGGACGATTAATGGTGTTCCGACAGTTATGCCTGGTTCATGGGGCAATAACGTTGGGCTGATTGATCTCCAGATTCAAAAAGTGAACGGAAAATGGGATGTAACAAGCGGAACTGGTTCTCTTAAGCCGATTACATCCGGTGATGTGACTGTAGAAGCGGATTCTGCTGTTGCAGCATCTGTTCAAGCCGAGCACGAAGCGACGATTAAATATATGGAGACACCAGTAGGGGAGCTCAAAGGAAATTTGAATACGTACTTTGGTCTTGTGCGGGATAATGCGGCAATGGAAATTTTAAACCGGGCACAAACGTGGTATGTAGAAGATGCACTGAAAGGTACGCAGTATGAGAACCTTCCTGTTCTTTCAGCAGCGGCACCATTTAAAGCAGGACGCGGCGGCGTAGAAGATTATACGGATGTCCAAGCAGGTACGCTCGTGCTGAAAAACATTGCGGATCTGTACCTATACGACAACAACGTCGTCAATGCCATTAAAGTAAACGGTGCCACTTTGAAAGAGTGGCTTGAATGGTCAGCAGGACAGTTTAACACGATCGATCCGGCAAAAGGAGATGGACAAGCACTGATTAACCCGGATTTCCCGACCTACAACTTTGACGTGATCGACGGCGTTACCTATGAGATCGATGTGACATCCCTGCCGAAATATGACAAAGGACAAAATGTAATCAACGCATCGGCAAACCGAATTAAAAATTTGGAATTTAATGGCGAACCGGTAACAGATGAGATGGAGTTTATCGTAGCCACCAATGATTATCGGGCAGCAGGCAGCAAGCTGATGAATCCAGGCGGCGTAAACACGGTATTAAAAGCACCAGATTCCAACCGCCAGGCGGTAATGAATTATGTAAAGGAATTCAAAGAAATTGACGCAGCAGTGGATAACAACTGGACATTTGCCAAAACAAAAGCGAAAGCAACGTTTACCTCTAATCCAAAAGCAGAAGCGCTTGCCGAAGAAACGGATAACATTAGGTATACGGGCAAAACCGATGAAAAAGGATTTGGCATTTTTGAGCTTGACTTAAACAAAGGCACAGCAGGTGCGCCGCCCTTTGCAGACGTGCCAGCGGATCACTGGGCAGCTGAGTATATCGCGGCACTCGCTGAAGCAGGCATTATTAAAGGCAAAACAGATACAACATTCGATCCTGAAGGCGATGTGACACGCGGCCAGTTTGCGAGCATGCTCGTCCGTACCATGAAATGGACGGCCCAAAAAGAAACATCGTTTGTCGATGTAAAGGGCCGGCTGAAGCAGGATATTACGGCTGCATTCGAAGCAGGTGTTGTGAAGGGCACAACAGCTAAAACGTTTGAACCGGCTAAATCGATCAGCCGTGCCGAGATGGCAGCCATGCTCGTGCGCGCTTATGAAAAAGAACACGGAGCAGTTAAAGTAACGGGCTCTATGCCGTTTAACGATGTAGGCCAATACCGCACATCTATTCAACAATCCATCCAGAAAGCGTATCAGCTCGGCTTGATGGAGGGAACAGGCAAAACATTTAAGCCGGGCGACACGGCAACACGGGCCGAGGCGGCAAAAGTGCTTTATTTGCTCGGCCAAAAATAAATATGACACTTGTCATATTTATTGTATGACGGGTGCTACTGCACAACACGTT
This sequence comes from Domibacillus sp. 8LH, assembly GCF_038806185.1. NCBI lineage: Bacteria > Bacillati > Bacillota > Bacilli > Caryophanales > Bacillaceae > Domibacillus > Domibacillus sp. 8LH. The sequence goes on from NZ_JAVJNG010000003.1 coordinate 22,428, forward strand.
TTCTTTCCGCTATAGTAAAGTTATTACTGAGCGGAGGGAACGTAAACATGAGCAAAGAACATACAAAAATTTTACGAAAACAAGTAGCTCCCTATGAAAAATCTGATACGCATAAAAGCATCTTTCAATTAATCAACACAATTGGCCCGTTTTTGCTGGTCTGGTTTCTTGCATACCAAAGCCTGCAAATTTCCTACTGGCTGACACTCGGGTTATCGGTAATCGGTGCCGGGTTTATTACACGCATCTTTATTATTTTTCACGATTGCTGCCACCACTCCTTTTTTAAGAACCGCAAGCTGAACCGGGTAGTAGGCACGATCACAGGTGTTTTAACGTTTTTCCCGTATGACCAGTGGCAGCACAGCCATAATGTCCACCACGCAACAAGCTCAAATCTTGACAAGCGCGGTACAGGGGACATGTGGATGCTGACGGTTAATGAATATTATGAAGCGCCATTGAAAACACGTATTGCCTACCGTTTATATCGCAATCCGTTTATCATGTTCGTTATTGGTCCAATATGGGTGTTCTTGATCACCAACCGTTTTAACGTGAAAGGCGCCCGCAAAAAAGAACGCATGAACACATACTTAACGAATGTGCTTCTTCTTCTTGGCGTCGCTCTTATGTGCTGGCTCGTCGGCTGGCAGGCGTTTCTCCTTGTACATGGCCCGATGTTCTGGATCGCCGGTGCGATGGGTGTGTGGCTGTTTTATGTGCAGCATACCTTTGAGGATTCGTACTTTGAAGAAGATGAACATTGGAGTTATGTAAAAGCAGCAGTGGAAGGAAGCTCGTTTTACAAACTGCCACAGCCGCTTCAATGGATTACCGGTAATATTGGCTTTCACCATGTGCATCATTTAAGCCCGCGCGTGCCAAATTATCAGCTTGAAGCAGCGCACTCAAATTCCGAACCGCTTCAAAGTGTTCCGACTATCACACTCTGGACCAGTATCCAGTCTGTAAAGTTTCGCCTTTGGGATGAGGAACAGGATAAATTCGTTACATTTAAACAAGCTAAAAAAACATATGGCTCATTTGGTAAACGAAGTGCCATTCAGTAGTTTGAAAAGCTGTCCCCACTCAAGTGAGGGCAGCTTTTTTATGGTAAAATAAAAACAAAAAAGGTGTTGTATGAAAAAAAGATTCGCATCGTTTGGGAAAAGCTCCGGCTTGTCTCCTTATATATGGATTATTTTAAGCTTTCTGCCGTTTTATTTTATTTTTCAGTCGTCGTCCACGAATGAAATTGTCATCGGCATTACATTGACGATTTTGTTTTTTATCAGCTTCAGGTTTGCTTTTTTATCATCCAGGTGGCCGGTTTATCTCTGGGTCTGCCTTCTTGTCGGCATTTCTGTAGCCATGACGGTTATGTATCAGTTTATTTACTTTTCATTCTACATTGCCTATTACAATGGAAATATCCGTAAGCGTGCGGCTTTTATAACAGCTTACGTGATCCACCTGGTCAGCACCATTGGTTCTATTAACTATAACCTTGTGATTCAGGACCCGCTGTTTATTCAGCAGATTCCCATTATTGTCATCGTATTTATTGGCATTGTACTGCTGCCCTTTTCATTGTACAACCGAAAAAAACAGGATAAGCTTGAAGCTGAGCTGCAACTTGCCAACAATCGGATTGCTGATCTTGTGAAACAGGAGGAACGCCAGCGGATCGCTCGTGATCTGCATGATACGCTTGGCCAGAAGCTTTCCCTCATTGGGTTAAAAAGCGATTTGGCACGCAAGCTGATCGAAAAAGACCCGGAACGGGCAAAGGGAGAGCTGCTGGATGTGCAGCAAACGGCACGAACCGCACTGAATGAAGTGAGAAACCTTGTTTCGTCCATGCGGGGCATCCGGGTGAATGATGAAATTGTGCTTGTTCAGCAAATGCTGCGGGCTGCACAAATTGAGTATACAGGCGCTGATTCTTTTCAGCTTGTAAATGTATCGCTGTTTGTGGAAAATGTGCTCAGTATGTGCATGAAAGAAGCGGTAACGAATATCGTAAAACACAGCCAGGCCTTTTCCTGCCATATATCGATTGAGCAGCTTGAGGATTCCGTTCGAATGACCGTAAAAGATGATGGTGTAGGGCTCAGCCGCCAGGATATTGGAAAAGGAAGTGGACTGCCTGGTATGCGGGAGCGGCTTGAGTTCGTAAATGGAAGTTTAGAGATCCGAAGTGAAAATGGCACAGTTTTAGTTATGACGGTACCGAACAATGTCACACAGCATGACAGGGAGGGAATGAAATGATTCGCATTGTCATTGCAGAGGACCAGCGCATGCTTCTTGGGGCACTTGGGTCGCTGCTCAGCTTGGAAGATGATATAGAAGTGGTTGGACAAGCTGCAAATGGAGAAGAAGCTGTTGCACTTGTGCGGGAGCTGCAGCCGGACATTTGTATAATGGATATTGAAATGCCGCTGAAAACAGGGCTTGAAGCGGCTGAAGAATTAAAAAATGATGCATGCAAGGTGATTATTTTAACGACATTTGCCCGCACAGGCTACTTCCAGCGGGCGCTAAAAGCAAAAGTAAGCGGATATTTACTAAAGGACAGTCCAAGCGATGAACTGGCGAGCTCCATCCGTAGTATTATGAATGGCCGAAAAGTGTATGCGCCGGAATTGATGGATGACTTATACAGTGAAGAAAATCCGCTGACGGAACGTGAAAAAGATGTGCTGGCTCTTGTTTCAGAAGGAAAAAGCACAGGAGAGATTGCGAAGCAGCTGAATTTAAAAAACGGGACCGTCCGCAATTACATCTCTACGATTTTCGATAAGCTAGAAGTGAAAAATCGAATAGAAGCCATTTCTCAATCTAAAGAAAAAGGCTGGTTTAAATAATGGAGGGCGTGCAGAAGCACGCTTTTTTTATGGAAGAAAAAGAGATGAGGGAGGCCATTCGCTCATAAGATAAAAAAGCACAGAAGAAAAAGGAGGACAAGCTGTGAGTTTATTTTTAGGCGCTGGTATTGCACTGGCCGGCTATTTTATCGGAGACGGGCTTAAAAATTGGAAAAATCCATCTGAAAAAACGTTTATCGATCATTTCAAGCGAAGAGGTCAGTCTGAGCTTATTCAGGAGGATACTTTGCATCGTTTTTTTGGCGCACCGAAGCAGGATACGAAAGAACTGCTTCAAAAATATCGGGATATTCCATCTATTGATGTAAATGGAAAAACGTATTTTTCAAGAACTTCTCTCCACCAGTGGCTGGCAGCACGTAAGATTCGTTCCGATTAACAGGCTCAAGCTGTATAAATAGCGTTCATCTGCCTAAGACTAAAGAAAAAAGGAGGGATAAAGTGGATACAAACCTGACATTGATCCTCGGAAAAATAATGGGAGAACTATACGATCTTCAAAGCCGGCAGGGCATTGACAAAGCCGAGAAAGGCCATATTTACGGACTTAAAAATGGATTTGAAGAAGCGCTGACGAAAGAATTCGGGGAGCTCTCCGTTGTCCGGAAAGAAGAAGTGGAGACGGTGTACCGATATTTTTCTCCTTTTATGGAGGCAAAGACGGAAACAGACGAGCTTCCCCCCATTGAAGAAATGCGGGCACAGATGGAGAAAAAGGGGATTTCTCAAGACCGGTTTATTATCATTTTAAGATACTTGAATGCATGTGACAGGATCAATGTTGATGTAAACCAATTTGGAGACTTTATGTTAATAGGCGGACATGACGAAAAGTAAGTATCCTTTATGGGTACTTCAGACTATAAACAAATTATATGGATAACCGTGCACATGAATGGGATGGATAGGCGGCGTCCAGGCAAGCTCCACTTTCCATGAGACAGGCGCTGAGCCCGCTAGTCCCATAGGAGTCTGCGCCGCCCTCCCGCCGCCAAGTGGCTTGCGACAAGATTATATAGAGCGAATAAGGTCGTATCTTTTTGTTTAAAAAAGAGAAAATGTCTATTCGGTCCTTGTTTATTGATCTTCAACACCACTTATCGGCTCTTTTTTAGAAGCGAAAGACTTTGTCTATACACTGAAGCATCCTTTAAGGGTGCTTTTTTCATTTTATTTTCACTTTCTTCCGCTACGATAAAAGGCAGATCACGTTACAAAGGAAGTGCGATAGATGGAGCAGGAAATGGATGAATGGAAAAAACTGATGCTGATTCACAAATTTGCGCTGGATGAAGTAAATACCAAGCTGAATATTTTAAATGAAGAGTTTCAGCATATCCACCAATACAACCCGATTGAACATATTAAATCGCGATTGAAAAATCAGCATGGCATTATTCAAAAGTTAAACCGAAAAGGTTACGCGTTAACCCCGGAAAATGCACGGCGCCATGTGCACGATATTGCTGGCATTCGCATTACATGTTCGTTTGCATCTGACATCTACCATGTGCTGCAAATGCTCAAGCAACAGCGGGATATTCAACTTGCACATGTAAAAGATTACATCAAACAGCCGAAACCAAACGGCTATCAAAGTTTACATGCAATCATTGAAATTCCTGTTTTTATGGCGGCTTCAACCGAAAAAACGATGGTTGAAGTGCAAATCCGTACGGCTGCTATGGATTTCTGGGCGGGACTGGAGCATAAGCTGTTTTATAAATTTGACGGTGTCATTCCGCCCCGCCTGCAAAAAGAACTGAAAAGTGCAGCGGACACGATGACCGCGCTCGGTCAAAAAATGGAAGCGATCAAGCAGGAAATGGATTTTGTTAAAAACGGCGGAACATTCATTTGACTTTCACCGTTTTTTCACTTTTGTTTTTTATAATGAACTCGGAAAATAAATAGCAGGGAGAGAAAAAATGAACGCTTTAAAAAAAGGAAAAACGTATGTATGGGCTGCGATTATCGCAGCAATAGCGGCGGCTGGATTCTTTTTTGCCACAGCCGGCAGCAGTGCAGAAACGATTGCGGAGGTAGGCGGAACCAAAATTACGAAAGATGATTTGTATGATTCACTTGTAAAAATGTACGGAGCAGACGCAGCGGAATCGTTAATTGCGGACAAGATTGTGGAAAAAGAAGCCACTAAGGAAAAGGTGCAGGTGACGGATAAGGAGATTCAAGAAGAACTGGACGCAACCATTGAGTCGTACGGAGGAGAAGAAGCGTACAAGTCAGCGCTTGAATCAAGCGGTATGACCGAAGCAGATATGAAAGAAGAAATTAAAGTATATCTTGAAACGGTGAAACTGCTTGAGCCACGCATCGAAATCACAGATGAAGAAATCGAGACTTATTTTAATGAAAACAAAGATACGTTTGCCACATCTGAACAGGTAGAAGCCAGCCACATTTTAGTAGATGACGAAGCGACAGCAAAAGAAGTTACAGCGAAGCTTGCAGACGGGGAAGACTTTGCAGCGCTGGCAAAAGAATATTCTACCGATACAACAAGTGCGGAAAATGGTGGTGAGCTGGGCTACTTCGGTACAGGGGAAATGACCGAGGAATTCGAGAAAGCCGCTTTTGCGATGGAGATTGGTGAAATCAGCGAACCGGTTAAAACCGATTACGGTTATCATATTATTAAAGTAACAGGAAAGAAAGAAGCGAAAGCCGCTAACTTGGAAGACAGCAAAGAGGAAATTAAAGAAACGCTCAAGCAGGAAAAAATGTCGAGTGAATATACAACCTGGCTGGAAGAAAAAAAGGAAGATTATGATATTTACAATTCATTTGAATAAAAGAAAGAACTCTGTCCTTGGGGCAGAGTTCTTTTTCTTCTCGACAGCATGGGTCTTGTTTCTAAAAAAAGTGGGTATGGATAAAAGAAGATGGGAGAAAACGGATTTTGGGGACGTTGTTTTGCAGCCCTTTTTCCTCAAACAGATTAGTTGTGAAAACAGCGAAATCGTACGTATAATGAACAATTAATACGGCAACAATGAACAGTATTTCCGAATAAAAGGAGGAACAAAGAAAGAGGCATGAAAGTCATCGCCACCATTTTAAGTGTTGTAGCAGTGTGTGTGGCAGGTTTCGCGATTTGGATTTATTACCCGCAATATCAGATAGAACAATTAAAAGAAGGACCGCAGACGCTTGCAAGTGAGCAGAAAGAGACATATATCGATTATTTCCGCGAAAGTGACAAGCAGGTACTTCGCCACCTGGCAATTGGAGATTCTATTATTACCGGTTTTGGTGCACCGCCGAAAGAAAATCTCGTGAAGTCTTTTTCGGAGAGCCTTGAGTCATCCATCCAAAAAGAGGTTGAATTCCAAAACGAAGGCATTAATGAAATTACAAGTACTGAATTAAACCGTCTCGTGCAAGGCGGCGAGTTTGATGACCAGATCAAGAAAGCGGATATTGTGACGATTAATATCGGCGGCAATGATATTTTGCAGCTTGGCTTCCAAAAAGGGTTTTATGAGGCTGTTCAATCCGTGGATTCGCTTCAAAAAACATTTAATACCAATCTGACCGACATCATGGAGCGGGTGCATACGTTAAATCCGGAAGCCACGGTTTTGCTATTAGAATTGTACAATCCGCTTGATAAAGAATTTGAATTGTATTCAATGGCAGACCGGCTCCTGCCAAGATGGAACCTTCAATTTTACGAGCTGGCAGCCAAGCACGATTATGCGGTTGTCGTTGATACAACTGAAGTAATCAATAGTGAAACACCGCAGAATGTGTCAGATGATGGGATTCATCCGAACGAGTTTGGCTACCATGCTATCGCGGATCAAATGCTGTTTCAGCTTCAGCAGGAAGTACGGTAAAAACGAGCGGGCTTTTGCTTGGAAAGAAAGCCCGCACCTGTTAGGATGAAACAAAAGGGGGATTTGCATGAAACCGAACCGGCTGAAAGGATCTATAAAAATTGCGTTAGGATGGGATGGAAACGCTTCGCTTTTTGACCTGGATATGATGGCGCTGCTTGTAGATAGGGAGAACCGTGTGCGCTCAAGTGAACATATCGTTTTTTACAATCAGCTCACTGCTTTCGACGGAGCGCTTCTTTTATCGAGCGATAATCAAACAGGAGCCGGCAGCGGTGATGATGAAGAGCTTTACGTACAGCTGTCGATGCTTCCTGATACAGTGGATAAAATTGTTCTTGCCATTGCCCTTCACGAATCGGGCGGGCGGACATTCTGCGATGTGAACGCTGCATTTGTCCGGATGATCAATGATGAAATAAAAGAAGAAATTGTCCGGTATGAATTAGGAGAAGACTTTTCGGACGCAGCCGGCGTCGTGATTGGTGATGTCCGACGGGCAGAAAAAGGCTGGAGAATCGTTTTGACCGGAAGTGGTGTATCCGGCGATTTTCGGTCTATTTGTCGTGCGTACGGTCTCACATCCTTGCCGGAAGGGTTTTTCAATAAGAAAAAAGGAATGAATAAAATCTCCCCGCTGCATATTGAGAAGCTGTTTTAAATAAAACAGCTTTTTTAGTTGTGTTTTTTATTTGAATCGTGTACGATTTAATCGCAGAAGATTTAAAAACGATTAAAGGAGTTTTTCGAATAAAACCTATTTTTGAAACAACAATTATTAACACAGGCGGACGCGACGGAGAAGTTCATTCACCGGACAACATTTTTAATTTAGACGTTGAAAAACCACAGGCACTTGGCGGCAATGCGACAACAGCTACAAATCCAGAGCAGTTATTTGCAGCGGGCTACAGTGCATGCTTTAACAGTGCACTTGAATTGATGCTTGAACAGGGAGGCGTTGAATTCCAAAGCAGCCAGGTTATAGCAACCGTTGCTCTTTACCCGGACAAAGCCGATAAAGGTGTTAAGCTTGGTGTTAAGCTTGAAGTGTCCATTGAAGGAGTAGATCAAGCAACAGCAGAGGAATATGTGAACAAAGCGCACCACTTCTGCCCATATTCAAAAGCGATCAGCGGTAACGTTGATGTTGAATTGTCTGTAAAGCAATAAGGAGGAGGGAGTTCTGTGACAACTGTTTACGATTTTAGCGTTAAAAAACCGAACGGCAATGAAATGCCGCTAAAAGAGTACGAGGGCAAACCGCTGTTGATTGTCAATACGGCAAGCAAATGCGGATTTACGCCGCAGTTTGGCGGCCTGCAGTCTTTATATGAAAAGTACAAAGACGACGGTTTTGTTGTTCTCGGGTTTCCGTGTGATCAGTTTAATAACCAGGAATATGACGATATCAATCAAACGACCGAATTTTGCCGGGTAAACTATGGTGTTACGTTTCCCATCTTTGCCAAGGTTGATGTAAATGGTGTGGGGGCACACCCGCTGTTTGTTCACTTAACAACCGAGAAAAAAGGGATGCTGTCCAAAAAAATCAAATGGAATTTTACAAAATTTCTCGTCGACCGAAACGGGCGGGTTGTCGAGCGGTATGCACCACAGACAAGCCCTGAAAAAATAGAAGAGGATGTAAAAAAAATCCTATCATGAATGATTTCCGCTCACTGAACAGCCAGCTTTGTTTTGCTGTTTATGAAACAGCTGGCGAGTTTAACAAGCTGTATACAAGCGTATTGCAGCCGTTTGGACTTACGTATCCGCAGTATTTGGTGCTTTTGGCTTTATGGGAAAAAGATGAAGTAACGATGAAAGAGCTTGGTGCAAGGCTCGACCTTGGTACTGGAACACTGACACCGATGATTTCACGTATGCAGGAAAATGGATGGGTGCGTAAAGAGCGCTCCAAAGAAGATGAACGAAAAGTATTTATCTATTTAGAGGAAAAAGCGCACCAGCAGCAGAGGGCTATTACGAAGCGTGTCGCAGAGGAAATCGAACTTTGTCAAATTAACGTGGACGAATACAAAGAATTGATGACCAGGCTTAATGATCTGCATCAAAAACTTAAAAAAAGAACAAATTCCGCTGATGCGTAGTGCATCGGCGGAATTTTTTTGTTGTCATGTTTCGGACAGGTCGCGCATATCGTATTACGGGAAAGGGTGATGCGCATGTGTGGCATAACAGGCTTTGTACATTTTAATCAAGAGCTTGCCAGTAAAAAAGAAACAGTCCGCCAGATGGCGCAGACACTTGAAAAACGGGGACCGGACGATTTTAACATTTGGACAGCGGAACATGTAGCATTTGGTCATACGCGGCTTGTCGTCGTAGATCCGACAGGCGGGATCCAGCCGATGACGCGCGGAACGTACACCATTGTATACAACGGTGAGCTGTACAATACGGAAGAAATCCGGGCTGAGCTCAAAAAGTGCGGCCACTCATTTCAAGGACATTCGGACACGGAAGTGCTGCTTTATTCATTTATCGAGTGGCGTGAAAAGTGCCTGGAGCGGCTAAATGGCATTTTTGCGTTTGGTGTGTGGGACCAAACACGTGGGGAGTTATTTATGGCACGTGACCGGCTCGGTGTGAAGCCGTTATTTTATACAGAAAAAAATGGCGCGTTTATTTTCGGCTCAGAAATCAAAGCGCTGCTTGCCCATCCAGATGTAAAACCGGAACTTGACCGATTAGGCTTTATGGAGCTGATCGCGATCGGACCGGGCCGTACACCGGGACAGGGAGTGTTTAAAGGGATAAAAGAGCTTCGGCCGGCGCACGCGCTAACTGTAAAAAAGACCGGGGTGAAAGTATGGAGATACTGGAATGTACAGAGCGCCCCGCATGCTGATTCCCTTCCTGAGACAGCCCTGCGAGTCCGGGAGCTGCTGCAGGATGCCGTAATGCGTCAGCTGACGGCAGATGTACCGGTGTGTACCTTTCTGTCTGGAGGGGTAGATTCCAGTGCAATCAGTGCATTTGCAGCTCAGTTTTTCGACACACCGCTTCATACGTATTCGATTGAGTACGAAGACAACAGCCGCTTTTTCAAGCAAAACGTTTTTCAGCCGGGGGAAGACCGGCCATGGATCGAAAAAATGCAGCAGCACATTGGCTCCGTTCATCACACAAAAGTGATTGATCAGGAAACATTGGCTCATGCATTAAAAGAAGCCATGTGCGCGCGTGACCTCCCGGGCATGGCCGATGTGGATTCGTCCCTGCTTTGGTTCTGCCATGAAATCAAGCAGGACTTTACTGTCGGCTTGTCAGGAGAGTGTGCAGATGAAGTGTTCGGCGGGTATCCGTGGTTTCACCGGAACGGATCGGAAGAAGGATTTCCGTGGATTACCTCCATGCAGGAAAAATCCCAGCTGTTAAACGATAAATGGCGGCAGGTTCTTCCATTGAAAGAATACGGACGGGAGCAAAGCGGCAAACTGCGGGACGAGACACCAAAGCTTGATGGGGAATCAGATGTGGAGCGCCAGCGCAGAGAGCTGTTTTATTTGAATATGGTATCATTTATGACCGCACTTTTGGAACGAAAAGACCGGATGAGTATGGGGGCAGGACTGGAAGTGCGTGTACCGTTTGCGGATCACCGGCTTGTTGAATACGTCTGGAACATACCGTGGGAGATGAAAATGGCAGACGGGCGTGAAAAAGGCATTCTTCGAAGAGCACTGGATGGTGTTCTGCCGGGAGATGTGCTGTATCGGAAGAAAAGCCCGTATCCAAAGACGCATCATCCAGCGTATACAGCAGCCGTGTCAAGCATGCTGCAGGATATTTTAAAGAAGGATACACCGCTCTTGCACTTTTTCTCAAAAGAAGGACTTGAGAAACTCGCACAGACCGGCGGGGCGTCTTTTCAATATCCGTGGTTTGGCCAGTTGATGACTGGACCGCAGCTTGTTGCTTATTTTATTCAAATGCACGAATGGTTTGAGGAATATTCTGTTAGGTTTTATGACAAATAAGATGTTTTTGAGCAGGAAATCGGGGAATATAGTAATCAAATACGAAAGGAGTGCTGAAAATGAAAACAAATAAAATGACATGTGTATATAGAAACGGGCAAGGTGAGTGGAAACAAGGCGAGTCGTTTGAAGAAGAACTCAAGCTCGGCGAAGGCACTCACTTTCATATCAAGTGCGGCGAAACATCAAAGTTTTACGAAATGGTTTCAGACCGTTATATAACAGATCGAAAAGACCGTCAAAAAACATTTTATAAATTTGAAACACCCGATGGCTATAAAGCAGGAGACCGCTTTTTCAGCGTTGCTTATATAGACCATCGCAATCAGGATATTACATTTGACATTCACAGCGAATAAACCTGCTTTACATGTTTTTATCATAAAAAAGGGGTTATTCCAAAGTCGAGGGAGTGGACTTTTGGAATACCCCCTTTTTATGTGTTAAAGAGACTCCAGTTTTTTCACACTTACTTTCACCTCAAGTGTCTGGCTGCCGCCTCTGTAAATCCCTTGAAGAGGGCTGACATCTGTATAGTCCCGGCCAATGCCAATTCGAATATGATTTTCTAGTGCTTCTACATTATTGGTTGGATCAAGCCCAATCCAGCCAATTCCAGGCACCATCACTTCTACCCAGGCATGGGAAGCTGAGTCGCCAATAAATTCCGCATTGTCTCCTGTGTATAAATAGCCGCTGATATATCTGGCTGGGATCCCTTTTTTTCTAAGCATGCCGAGCATAACATGCGTATAATCCTGACAGACGCCTTTTTTCAAAGCGAAAGCTTCCTGGGCCGTTGTACGGACATTCGTGGCTTCAGTATCATACGTAAATGTCTTATGCAAATACCGCATTAATTCCAGTGGAAATTGAACAGGATTTTCAATATTACCGACAGACTGCGTCATTTCTTCTACTTGTTCCGGACTAAGAAAGGTATATGTATTTTCCTTTAAAAAAGGAAGATAGTGCTCTTTGAACCGCCTTGAATGAAAAATGGACTTCATTTCAGAAGAGTATTCAATTCGTTCAATAAACGGCGCCCGCTGAATGCTGACAACAGAAGTCGTTTTTACTTCTAATGAGCGATGTTTTTGTGGGATAAGAAAGCTCTCCACGGTATTTCCCCACAAATCTATACTTTCTTTTGTCATAGAAGGAGGAGTAATATCAATCTGATAAGAAAGCAGATGCTGGCATTCGTCCGTACTTGGTTTTAAACGAATATGGTTCATGCTTTGGTCCACATCATTTTCGTATTCGAAAATATTGGTATGGGTAATTTCATACTTCATAAAGCCATCACTCTCCAAGTGCGTTGGTTTATTCGTTCACATAATAGATTCACGCTCCATTAAATAATACGTCTCAGAGAATATTTTGCCAAATTCTATGCAGCGATTTAACGATTGAAACAGGAAATATTCCATTTCTTCTTCTGCCAGGCTGTTCAGGTAATCTTCATGAAACTCTGTCATCATCGTATCGAGCAGCGCATACATCCGCCAAGAATAATGGGACACTTTTTCATTTTCTAATTTTTTTATGGCTTCCCAAATATGGTCTATACAGTAGCGGATCGAGCGTGGGAAAGAGACGTCTGTCACGAGAAACTTAATCACACAATCCGGATTGATAATAGGAGAAAAACGGTTAAAGTATGTGTCAGCTCCGTTTACAAACTGCAACGCAGAACGCCAGGCAACATCATCGGTCGTGGTTTCGCCAGCCTGTTTTGATTTTTGGTAAAAAACGTGCAAAATACGCGCTGTTTTCTCTGCCCGTTCAAGCCATCTGCCGATCTTCATAAAGTGATAAGGAAGATCACGTGCCATAGAAGCGTCTATCACACCTGTTGCGGTAAACGATGTTTTTTTAATTTGATTTAAAAAGAGATGGATATCCGGAAGAGAGCAGTTTACTGTCTGCGGTATCTTCGGAAGAGACAAATAAAATTCATTCCAGACCTCCCACAGCTCATTCGGGATATGATTGCGGGTAATGCGGGCATTTTCGCGAACGATTGACACGGTATTTACGGTCGAATTTATATTTTCTTTTGAAAATGTTAAGTAATCTACCATGTTATCTAATTGTATATTATTATACAAAAAAGAAAATTCCTCTTTTGACGAGCAAATATCAAGAACGGTTTCCCAGTCATCTTGTGCCGCCGTTTCCTGCTCGGATGATTCGAGCATTTTGATCAGCTGCATACTGAGGATATGCGCGTTTTGCTCTGTTCTTTCACCATTTCTAGACATCCAATATAATGAATCAGCGACTCTGCTTAGCATGCTGTGATTCCTCCTTTAATACCCAAGTATCTTTTGCTCCTCCGCCTTGTGAAGAGTTCACAACGAGTGAGCCTTCTTTTAACGCAACACGTGACAGGCCGCCTGGAAAAACATTAATGTTTTCCCCTTTCATCACAAATACACGAAGGTCTACATGGCAAGGATAAAAGCGGCCATACTGATAAACCGGTGCTCGTGACAGCTTGATGGTCGGCTGCGCAATATATTGATTTGGGTTTTCCATAATTTTCTCTTTGAAAATAGCGATTTCTTCTTCAGACGCGTGCGAGCCAACCAACATATCGTAGCCTCCAGAAGCTCCTACGTTTTTAACAACAAGCTGGTCAATATGCTTAAGCACCCATTCGCGCTGTTCAGGATTTCGCAGCATATAGGTTTCCACATTTGGGATAATTGGTTCTTCGTTTAAATAGTATTTGATCATATCAGGTACATACGCATAGATCGCTTTATCATCTGCAGCCCCGTTGCCGATGCCGTTTACGATCGAAACATTTCCTGCCCGGTACGCATCGAGCAGGCCGGGAACGCCTAAACGGGAATCTTTTCGAAATGCCTGTGGATCAAGAAAATCGTCATCAATACGCCGATAAATAATATCAACCCGTTTTAGTCCCCTGATTGTTTTCATGTAGACGATTTTGTCCTTAACAATCAGATCCCGCCCTTCAACAAGAGAAATATTCATCCGCTGTGCTAAAAAAACGTGGTCATAGTAAGCGGAGTTATACATGCCGGGTGTTAACAAAACAGCTCGTGGATCGGCGGTTGTTCTTGCATTTTTAGGCAGATGGGACATTAAAGCAGCGTGCAGGTGGCCGATTTGTTCTTCCAGCATGTTAAGGGAATGCTTTGAAAAGAATTCCGGGCAAACCTGGCGCATCACATACCGGTTTTGATATACATATGACATGCCGGAAGGGTTTCGCAAGTTGTCTTCAAGTACTCTGTAAACACCTTTTTCATCTTTGATTAAATCAATGCCTGCCAAAAAAATATAGTTTCGAAGCGGGATGTCTACCCCGCCTGCTTGCTGGTAGTAAAAATAAGGGTTTTGTTCAATGAGGTCACGCGGAATAATCCCGTCATTCAAAATATTTTGACTATGGTAAATGTCATCTAAAAATAAATTTAATGCTTTGACACGCTGCACCATTCCTTTTTCGATTTGCTTCCACTTGTCAGCTGGAATAATAATAGGAATAAAATCGAAAGGCAGCGTCCGCTCGGTCCCGCCCTCATTTCCGTAGACGGTAAACGTTATACCCTGACGTAAAAAATTTAAATTCGCTGTATCCTGTTTTTCTTTTAAATCTTCAGGATTCAATTGTAGAAGGGAGTTATAAAAACGCTGGTAATGTTCCCTCGGATTTCCGTTTTGGTCAATCATTTCGTCGAAATAAGGATCACTATTGTATGGTTTAAACATTGTCAGGACTCTCCTTAAAAGTATTTATTGTAAGAATACAACAAATGATGGTAAATCCCTTTAATTTTGTCAAAAAATCTTACATGAATATGTAAGGTTTTTTGACAAAATTAAAGTATAAAAAATAATAAAATGCAAACAGAAGATTTGAAAGGGAAGATAGAATTTCTAACATGTAGAAGAAAAAAGTGAAAAGTAGTGGGAAAATTCTGTTTAATGAGTTGGGCTTTTATGATAAATTATTGGGAGAAAGTGAAAGGATGGAGAATATGACTCAACTAAAAAACGTAGATATTACAAAGGAAGCAAACATTTATTTCGACGGGAAGGTAACGAGCAGAACCATTTTCCTGCAGGATGGAACTAAAAAAACGCTCGGTATTATGATGCCGGGGGAATATACATTTTCAACGGAGTTAAAAGAAGAAATGGATATTTCAGCTGGAAAGCTCGAATACAAGCTTCAAGGAAGTAACTGGGAAACGATTGACGGAGCGGGTGTTTTCTTCGTGCCGGCCAATGAAACATTTGAATTAAAAGTACATACAATTGTGGATTATTGCTGCTCTTATCTGTCTGAGTAACCAAGTTGTTTTTTCGTTTTTGGCGCTCGTTTTCGAGCGCTTTTTTTTGTTTAAATTTTTGGAAAAAGGATATAAATAATGGGAATTTAAATTCAATTTGGCAGGGAGGAATAAATGTGGAACACGAAGACAAGAAAAAAACGGGGACAGGTGAAACGGAAGAAACGTTAACAAACCGTCAGGGACATCCAGTTGTAGACAATCAAAACATTCGAACTGTTGGAAACCGTGGTCCGGCAACGCTCGAAAACTACCATTTTATCGAAAAAATCTCCCATTTTGACCGTGAACGCATTCCGGAACGGGTTGTGCATGCGCGTGGTGCCGGGGCACATGGCTATTTTGAAACGTATGGGAAAGTCGGCGACGAAGATGTTGCTAAATATACACGGGCAAAGGTATTTAAAGGAGCAGGCAAGCGGACACCGGTATTTGTTCGGTTTTCAACGGTTGCCGGAGCGAAGGAATCTCCAGAAACAGCCCGCGATCCGCGTGGATTTGCGGTTAAATTTTATACAGAAGACGGAAACTGGGATCTTGTCGGCAACAACCTAAAAATTTTCTTTATTCGTGATCCACTCAAATTCCCAGATATGATTCATGCGTTTAAGCCAGACCCGGTGACAAACATTCAAAATCCGGAGCGCATGTTTGATTTTGTTTCCAAGACACCGGAAGCGACTCATATGATTACCTTCTTATTTTCCCCTTGGGGCATTCCGGCAAACTATCGCCAAATGCAGGGCTCGGGTGTTAACACGTATAAGTGGGTAAACGAAGCGGGTGAAGCGGTGCTGGTGAAATATCATTGGGAGCCGTTAAAGCAGGGCATTCGGAACTTAACGCAAAAAGAAGCCAATGAAATTCAAGGAATGAATACAAGCCATGCCACACAGGATCTTTATGAAGCGATTGAAAAAGGTGACTACCCGGAATGGGAGCTTTGCGTACAAATTATGAGTGATGATGAGCACCCAGAGCTTGATTTTGATCCGCTTGATGATACAAAGCTATGGCCTCAGGATCAATTCCCGTTCCTGCCGGTTGGGAAAATGGTGCTCAATAAAAATCCGGAAAATTATTTTGCAGAAGTTGAGCAGGCGGCTTTTGGGACAGGAGTGCTTGTGGACGGCCTGGATTTTTCTGATGATAAAATGCTCCAGGGGCGCACGTTCTCTTACTCAGATACCCAGCGTTACCGTGTTGGAGCAAACTACCTGCAAATTCCGATCAATAAACCGAAAAAGCGGGTTGCGACCAATCAGCGCGATGGCCAGCATGCCCACTATGTAGACGATGGGCGGAATCCGCATGTGAATTACGAGCCGTCTATGCTGGATGGCTTAAAAGAAGCAGAAAGAGCCGGTGCAGACCATCAGCCTGCTTACAACGCTAAATTAATAAAGCAGCCGATTGACCGCAAAAACGATTACGGGCAGACCGGTGATACATACCGGAGTTTTGAAGACTGGGAACGCGATGAGCTGATCAGCAATTTGGTTGATGCGCTCAGCGTATCACACCCGGATATTCAAAAAGCCATGATCGGCCACTTTACAAAAGCGGACGAGGAGTATGGCCGCCGTGTAGCAGAAGGGCTTGAAAAAGCAAAACAGAAGATGGACCAAACAGCTGGAGATACCGGTTCAGCGGCAGCGAAAAAAGCAGCAGATACTGCAAAACAAGAAGGCCACGAGGCGGAACCATACTAAAACAACCCCCTTCACCATAGTGAAGGGGGACTTTTGATTTTTATTCGAGCGAACGCAAAACGTCTGCTGTGAGTTCAAAGGAACGCAGCCTTGCTTCATGGTCATAAATTTGCGCGTTAATCATTAGTTCGTCCGCGCCGGTTTCTTCGATGAACGCGGCTAATTTTTTCTTAATAGTTTCCGGACCGCCGATGATGGAGGAACCGAGCTGCTGCTGCAGTGCTGCTTTTTCAAATTCAGTCCAAATGCCGTCCATGCTGTCCACTGGCGGCTGAAGAGGCACCGCTTTGTTGCGGATCAGGTTTAAAAATTGCTGCTGCATGGATGTAGCAAGCCGCTCTGCTTCTTGGTCCGTATCAGCGGCAATAACGTTTACGCCAAGCATAGCATGCGGCTTTTCGAGAACGTCCGATGGGGTAAAATGACGCCGATAAAGGGCGAGCGCCGGCAGCGTATGATCTGGAGAAAAGTGGCTTGCAAAAGAAAATGGCAGGCCTAAATCACCAGCGAGGCGAGCGCTGAACCCGCTTGAGCCAAGCAGCCAGATCGGAATGGACAAGCCTTCACCCGGAACGGCATGAACGTGATTTGTACCGTTAAAGTATCCGCGCAGCTCAGCCAGCTGCTCTGGAAAGTCGTGCCCGTCGCTCATATTTTGGCGGCGCAGTGCCCGCATCGTCACCTGGTCCGTTCCAGGAGCGCGGCCAAGCCCCAGATCGATGCGTCCAGGAAACAGGGACTCAAGGGTGCCAAATTGTTCTGCGATGACAAGCGGCGCATGATTAGGCAGCATAATACCTCCGGAGCCAACCCGGATTGTTTTGGTGGCGGCGGCAATATGGCCGATCACCACGGATGTGGCAGAGCTTGCAATGCCGGGCATATTATGATGCTCAGCAAGCCAGTACCGGTTATAACCCCATTTTTCTGCATGACGGGCGAGGTCAGCAGAACGCTGAAAAGATTCTGAAGCGGTGCTTCCTGCTGTAATAGGAGCAAGGTCAAGAGCAGAATAAGAGATAGACATCTATAAACACTTCTTTCATATAAGGTAAGTAAAGGTACTCATTTCTCGTCTGTTTAGTGTAGCAGGAATATTTCGTGTGGCAAAATAAAACGGCTTGCATTTCAGGCGAAAAAGAAGTAAGATACGAATACAGCTGCATTGTACGTGTTTTTTTAATTAAGTTTTAACCTTTAAGCTGTAATAGGGAGTTTAACATTAAAGCGGGATTGACAAGCCTCTGCCGGTTCGGCAGGGAGGACAGACATGAACGTTTTTGCAAACACCCACTTTGAGGAGTGGTGGTTTAAAACTTTCTTATTTTTGATAATACGGCAAAAGCGGCACAAAAAAACCAGCTCCCAAACGGGGCTGGTTTTTTTGTGCCTGAAAAACAATAAGGAGAAAAAATGTTTAAAACTTTCTATAGGGCTGAAATTGATTCATCAGCTCGTCCAGTTCTTGGCTGTACTGAACAGTCTCTGCATGGCTTAATCCTTTTGTTGTGCCGGATGTAATCATGTCCCGGCGGACTTTTTTAATTTTTTTCATTAACTCATCACGATTTACCAACGTATTCATTTTGAAACCTCCGTGAGTACTTTCCATACTTTTTTTATAAGAGAACAGCATTTAGTATACGAAAAGATCGTATTATTTAAAACAGATTCGACAAAACGTATCAAAACGTTACAGATGGAGCGGGTTGTTTGACAGAAAGGAGAAATTTTCGAAAAAGGAGCAGCAGAGAAAGAGAAGAAAAGCCGGCTTCAAAAAAACCGGCTGCAGGATTAAGAACGGAAAAATGCTTTGTCCGTATTGTATTTCGCTTCGAACGTATTAATAATATAGGTTTCATAAATATCCCGTTCCATCGGGTTATCCACCACAAGAACAACAATTTTGTGAACGTCATCACGGTGGTTTTTAATGTCGGATACATTGTCTTCAAAATGTTTGCGGATACGCATGCGGAGTTTACGGGCTTTACCCACGAACAGAAGACGGTCCTGTGCATCATAAAAAAGAAAAACGCCTGGTTTATCACGCGGAATTTTATGATAATCGGTAAATCCGTACTCGCGTGCGATCGGCGCTTCACTTGTGTCCTCCGGATTCCGTTTTCTTGTTAAAATGTAGTCAGCCTGAGGCAGTTCAATGTTAATCAATGTGAATCACTTCCTATTCCTTTGCATAATGGTACAATGCTATCATAACAGAGAAGAGAGGGATATGTGTGTCTATTTTTGTTTGGACAGTTATTATTTTACTGTTTATCGCAAGCTTTGCCGGCTTCATTTTTCCAATTGTTCCATCGGTTCTCGTTTTGTGGGCAGGGTTTGGTCTTTATTATGTTGGCATTAGCCGCGAGGAATTATCCATTCTTTTTTGGATTGGCATGCTTGTTTTAACAGCGCTTATGTTTTTAGCTGATTTTCTGGCAAACAGCTACTTTGTGAAAAAATACGGCGGTTCCAAATGGGGCGAGTGGACCGCGGTGATTGCTCTTATTGCGGGTTCGTTTATCATCCCGCCCTTTGGGATTTTGATTGTGCCGTTTGTGGCGGTTTTTGCCGTTGAACTCATTGTTTTAAAAAATGTAAAACAGGCTTTTTTTGTTGCGTACGCAACGCTTATTGCTTTCTTAAGCGGAACGCTGGCCAAAGTGGTGATCCAGCTTATTATGATCGGCTGGTTTTTGGCAGAAGCAATCCTGTAGAGGCTCCATGTTTGGATGCTTCCTCTGTAAGGGTATAGAGCATACCATGAAGAAGCATACAGGAGGCTTGAGCAATGGCAGCTGAACGGATACGAGTTGGATATATGGAATTAACAGAAGAAGAATCAAATCGCTTGTTAAAAGAAGTGCAGCGTGATGGACGGGCGGAAACACTGGAAGATCTGCAGCAATTGATGGATAAGTATGATGCCCGGATGACAGAGGCGGAAGGTCATCTTCTTGAGAAATTGATGGAGGAAAAGGAAGCGAAACCTTCTGTAACAGAGGAAGAAATTGAATTTTTTCCAAAAACAGAAAGTGATAAGCGGTATCGGATTAAAGCATCGAAAAAAACAAATGCTTTTGACAAACCGGGAAATCAATAAAAGCAGGCAAAAGAAAAAAGCGGATTCCCAAGAGGGATCACGCTTTTTTTTGTTCGGCCTCTGCCGGTTTACGAAACGTATTGTTTTGCAGCGAATTCGTGTGCCGGGTTCCGTTTTCCATCTCGCTCCCGCAAAATGGGCACGTTGGTGAATCATCATCTGAAAAGTTCTTTCTCATCCAGCCTTTGCAGCCCTCCGACGGGCATTCCCATGTCTCGATATCAACGTTTGGCAATGGTTCCGTACGATTTTTGCTGTAATAAGACATTTTAAACGTCACCCCCGGGATTATTGGTCAATCCTGTCTATTATCTCACACTTTGCCTCGTTCTGATACATTTTGCTGTTTATTTTTGTTTTTAAGCAGTTCTTATTTCGAATCGGGCGTGCGAGGATCCGTTAAATATCCCTTTACTTTTGATATACTGGGATGTAAAGGAGAAGATAGCGATGAATGATCTTATTTTACAAATTATAGTCTGGGCAGTAGTCATTTTGGCCATGGTGAAGCTTTATCCGATTTTGCAAAAATTATGGAAAAAATGAGAAAGGGCTTTCAGAAATAAGTTGAAATTTTCTGAAAGCCATGTTACTCTTTTTTTAAGATTTTTTTGAAACACTGTTGCGTAATACCAAACAAAGGGGATGTTGTACGTGGGGAATTATGTGAAAGCAGGGTCGCTGCAAGTAGATGATCGGTTGTATGAATTTGTAAACAGCCGTGTGCTTCCTCAGGCAGGGGTGGATGAGGAAGCATTCTGGACGGGTTTCAGCCGGCTTGTAGCGGATGTTACACCAAAAAACAAGAAGCTTTTAGAGCGAAGAAATGACTTGCAGGCTCAAATCAACGATTGGCATCGAAAGCATTCTTTTGAGCCGGCAGCGTATAAAACCTTTTTGGAGGAAATCGGTTATCTTGAGCCTGAAGGGGACGACTTCACGATCCAAACGGAAAACATAGATGATGAAATTGCGCTTCAAGCCGGTCCGCAGCTTGTTGTACCGGTAAATAATGCGCGCTATGCCGTTAACGCAGCTAATGCAAGATGGGGGAGCTTGTATGATGCGTTATATGGTACAGATGCCATTCCGGAAACGGACGGTGCGGAAAAGTCAGCCGGCTTTAATCCGATCCGCGGCGAAAGAGTTGTTGCTTTTGCACGCCGGTTCTTAGATACAGCAGCACCGCTTGAAGCAGGTTCACATACAGAATCAACCGGCTATCGTGTAGAAAATGGCCGCCTGATCGTTTCTTTACAAAATGGCGAGACATCACTGAAGAACCCAGAACAATTGAAAGGAACGAGTGAAGAAGGGATTTTACTCGTGCATCATGGCCTGCATATTGAAATACAAGTGGATCCGGAGCACCCAATTGGCTCAAAAGATCCAGCGGGGGTCAAAGATATTTTACTGGAAGCAGCCATAACGACCATTATGGATTGTGAAGACTCTGTAGCGGCTGTCGATGCCGAAGACAAGCTCCTTGTGTACGAAAACTGGCTGCGCTTGATGCGGGGAGACTTATCCGCTTCTTTTACAAAAAAAGGAAGAAAAATCCACCGTACACTGAATGCAGACCGGTCTTATATATCGCCGGATGGTGCGCCGTTTGAACTTCCCGGCCGCTCTCTCATGTTTGTTCGAAATGTTGGCCATTTAATGACCAACAATGCCATATTGGACGAGCATGGTGATGAAATTTTTGAAGGTATTTTGGATGGTGTGATCACAAGCGCCATTGCCAAGCCGTCAGTACTCGGACAGCCGAACCGGATAAATTCACGCAAGCGCTCCATTTATATTGTGAAGCCGAAAATGCATGGATCCGAGGAAGTGGCTTTTGCAGACGATTTATTTAACCGGATTGAGGATTTATTAAATATGCCGCGATACACACTTAAAATCGGAGTGATGGATGAAGAGCGCCGAACGTCTCTTAATTTAAAAAATTGTATCGCAGCTGTTCGAAACCGGATTGTCTTTATTAACACCGGCTTTTTAGACCGGACTGGCGATGAGATTCACACTTCAATGGAAGCGGGTCCGATGATTCAAAAAAGCGAAATGAAAAAAACAGCCTGGCTGGAGGGGTATGAAAAATCGAACGTAGCGAGCGGGTTGGCAGCGGGCTTCGGACACCGGGCGCAAATCGGTAAGGGAATGTGGGCAATGCCGGACTTGATGGCTGATATGATGGAGCAGAAAATCAGCCATGTGCAGGCTGGCGCCAATACAGCCTGGGTTCCGTCCCCGACAGCAGCTGTTTTGCACGCCATTCATTACCATGAAGTGAACGTATTTGACCGCCAGAAAGAAATCGCCGATCAAGCTTCCGCTTTTCAGGATATGATGCTGCAAATTCCAATCGCGTCCAAAGCAAATTGGCGTGCAGAAGATATTCAGCAGGAGCTCGATAACAATGCCCAGGGAATTTTAGGATATGTTGTCCGGTGGGTTGAACAGGGAATTGGCTGTTCCAAAGTGCCGGATATTCATAATACCGGCTTGATGGAAGACCGGGCGACTCTCCGAATTTCAAGCCAGCATATGGCCAACTGGCTGCATCATGGAATTTGCACAAAGAAGCAGGTTATGGACACGCTGGAGCGAATGGCACAAGTAGTTGATGAGCAAAATGCGGAAGATCCCGGCTACCGGCCAATGGGGCCGAATTATCATGATTCGGTTGCCTTTGCGGCTGCTTGTGAGTTGATCTTTAAAGGATATAAGCAGCCGAATGGCTACACAGAACCGATCCTGCACGAAAAACGGCTCCAGGCAAAAGAAAAATATCGTATTACATCATAAAGGAAAGCGGGCCCCGGCCGGCTTTTCCTGCATAGTGAGGAAGGGATTCGGTTGGAAAGAGAAAACGTCGTTAAATCGGTCGCGCGTGCGCTTGATATTATTGCACATGTCAGTGCATCCCCGAGGGGGCTTGGTGTAACAGAAATTGCGAATGGAATGGATATTAATAAAAGCTCGGTGTTTCGGACACTAGCGACACTTGAGCAATACGGCTATATTGAACAGCATAAGGAAACAGGCCGCTATCGAATCGGCTATGCTTTTTTAGAGGTAAGCTCAAGGCTGCTGGAATCACTCGATGTCCGATCAGAAGCACAGGATGTTCTGCGCCAGTTGGAGGCGGAAACAAATGAAGTGGTTCACCTTGTCGTGTATGACCGTGGAGAAGTGGTGTATATTGAAAAGCTGGACGGACACGAAGCGCTGCGTATGCATTCAAAAGTCGGCAGGCGTGCGCCGGTTCACTGCACGTCTGTCGGAAAAGCGATTTTAGCCCATCTGCCCCAATCAGAAGTAAACGATATATTGGAACGAAGAGGGCTGCCGGTCCATACAGACCAGACCATTACAACGAAAGAAGCGTATCTGGCGGAACTCGCGCGTGTAAGAGAAGCAGGATATGCGCTCGATCTTGAAGAAAACGAGCCTGGAATCCGCTGTATTGCAGCACCGGTATTTGATCATCATGGAACCATTGCAGCGGCTGTATCAATTTCCGGCCCCACTCTCCGTATGACGGATGAGCGCTTAAAAGTGTTAAGAGAGCGCATGATAAAAGCGGGAAGCGACATTTCAGAGCGCCTTGGATGGAACAGGAAATAATTTCTTGACTTTTTATTTGATGAGTGTTATGATTAACTTCTGATTGAGATCGTAACTTAGAACGTTCATATAACATTCTGGCATTCTGCTAGTGTTGACTTTACTTATTCACACTGGAGCAGCTTCGGAGCTGCAAGGACTTAAGAGCAGGAAGGGCTTAGGTCGTTTAGGGACATCAAAAACGATAATGTGGAATTTTAATATACCGCGGCGGTTTAACGAAGGATAAAGAAAAAGATTTATCCTTGGAACGTTGTGAGTTACCCAATAAATATAAAAAAACCGGCCTGATCCGTTCAGGCCGGTTTTTCTATTCTCTTCCGGCATACGCTGTAGGAAAGGAGGAGATGGCGATGTATGATCGTGAATCCGCAGTCCGTTATGCGGAAAAGTGGTGGAACAAACGCAATCCGGCTTTTCCGGCCTTTGCTGTAGACTGCACCAATTATGTTTCACAATGCCTGCTGGCCGGAGGAGCCCCTATGAGAGGCGGCTACGCCGACCGCAAAAATGGCTGGTGGGTTGGAGGCGGTACGTGGAGTTTCAGCTGGAGTGTGACCCATTCGCTCAGGTGGTATTTAGAAGGATCGAAGAAGGGGTTAAAGGCTGTGCGGAAAGCATCGGCAGCAGATCTGCTTCCTGGAGACGTCATCATTTATGATTTTAACGGTGATGGCCGTATGGATCATGCTGCTTTTGTCGTAAGCCGCCAAAACGGTGTACCGCTTGTGAATGCGCACACGGCTGACAGCTATCACCGCCATTGGAGATATACGACGTCACCGGCACACACGGCCGGCATTCGTTACTACTTTTTCCATATTGATGAAAACACATCCTTGTAACAGTTTTGTAAAAGAATTACGCTTATATGTCGCTGCCTGTTTCTGCTTGCAAGTGAAAATAGCACAGCGCTGACGGGATAGGGACTGAGCACTGTGGGCAAAGCAGGAAACTATCATTATGAAATGAGGCTATCATTTTCCATCTCAAAATCTATTGCCGTTTTTTCGTGTTTCGGGCTATAGTAATCACGCAGCCCGGGCAACACATAAAAAAACGCAGGAGGATTTCGACCTTGAAAATAAATGTACGCATTGCCGCAATCGCTGGTCTTGTGTCAATTGGACTTTTCACAGCAGGACAGGTGGAAGCAGCTTCCCTGACTTGTGATACGACAAAGACTGTTCAGGTGAAAACCTACCAAAAATATTATCAAGTAAAATGGCAGGCACAGCCAGCAGCTGCTGCTCCATCTAAAGAAGTAACACAGCCAACAGCACCTGCTGCTGAAGCAAAGCCTCAGCAGACAGCGCCTTCACAAGAAGCACCAAAGCAGGAGCAGGCGGCACAGCCGGCAGCTTCTCAATCAGTAAATGCTTTTGAACAGGAAGTAGCGAAGCTTGTAAACCAGGAGCGCGCTAAAGTGGGATTAAAGGCTTTAACGTTAGACACTGAGCTTAGCAAAGTCGCTCGTGCGAAATCACAGGATATGAAAGATAAAGGCTACTTTTCTCACCAGTCACCAACATACGGATCACCATTTGATATGATGAAACAATTCGGTATTACGTATAAAACAGCAGGTGAAAACATTGCCAAAGGCCAAAAAACGCCAGCAGAAGTAATGGAAGCGTGGATGAACAGTGACGGCCACCGGAAAAACATTTTAAACTCTGAATTCACTCACATCGGTGTTGGGTATGTAGGTGGCCACTGGACACAAATGTTTATCGGAAAATAAAAACGCGCGGAAAATGGAGATCATTTTCCGCTTTTTTGCGCGTTCATTGTATGTTGAATAGTGGACGATGAGAACTTTAGATGTTATTCGAAAGAATGCTTATGGTTCCGGCAGCGGATGAAAATAAGAAAAATTCCGGAGAAGCGGAAAATTCCGTAATTCCGGAAAAATCGGCGCGTTTTTTTTCCGGAATTACGGAATGAAAGGGAGAAAACAGCGAAAAAAGGACTCTTTTATGGTTGGCACAGCTCTTGCAAATATAAAATGAAAACGGTTGCTTAAGGGGGAGCGGAAATGGATTTACTTGTGATACTTCTGGCGCTTGGCCTGCTCATGTTTACCGCATACCGCGGTTTTTCTGTTATTTTATTTGCGCCGATTTGTGCATTGCTGGCTGTTCTCTTAACAGAGCCATCCCATGTTTTGCCGTTTTTCTCAAATATTTTTATGGAGAAAATGGTCGGTTTTATTAAATTATATTTTCCTGTTTTTTTACTCGGTGCTATTTTTGGAAAAGTGGTGGAAATGTCAGGTATTGCAGAATCGATTGCCAAAACAATCGTTAAGTTCGTAGGTGCCAGGCAGGCTATTTTAGCCATTGTGTTAATGTGCGCTATTTTAACGTACAGCGGTGTCAGCTTATTTGTAGTTGTTTTTGCGGTTTACCCGTTCGCAAAAAAAATGTTTATGGAGGCTGACATTCCGAAGCGGCTCATTCCAGGAACAATTGCACTTGGCGCTTTTACCTTTACGATGGATGCACTGCCGGGAACTCCGCAAATTCAAAATGTCATTCCGACAACCTTTTTTAAAACAGATATTTACGCAGCGCCGGTTCTAGGAATCATCGGAGCGGTATTTGTGCTTGGCGCAGGCCTGTTGTATTTGGAGATGCGCCGGAAGAAAGCCTCCAAAGCCGGTGAAGGCTACTACGGGTTAAACAACGACATTTTGGAAGAAGAAGAGGAAACAAAAGCTGTAGAAAAGAAACATCAGCCCTTCGCAAAGCACTTGCTTTGGTACCACTTATTTTAGTAGCCGTAATGAATAAATTTTTCACTGAAACATTGCCTGTATGGTACCCGAACGGATTTGATTTTGCAGCCATCGGCTTAGATTCTTTTGGGAAAGTGGAGCTGTCGTCTGTTCTGGCGATCTGGTCTGTAGAAATGGCTTTGCTGACGGGAATTGTTGCGGCTCTTTTATACAACTGGAAGCAAGTTAAGACCAATTTTCAAGCTGGTGTAAACACGGCTATTGGCGGTGCGCTGCTTGCCGCAATGAACACAGGGGCTGAATATGGATTCGGCGGTATCATTTCTTCGCTGCCGGGCTTTTCGGTTGTCAGCAAGGGGATTTCAGATACGTTTACAAATCCGCTTGTAAACGGAGCTGTTACCACAACCACTTTAGCCGGAATTACAGGATCAGCCTCCGGCGGTATGGGAATTGCGCTTAGTGCCATGTCAGACAAATATATGGAAGCGATCACAAAATATCATATTGATCCTGAAGTGATGCACCGTGTGATTTCAATGGCCTCCGGCGGCATGGATACACTGCCGCACAACGGAGCAGTTATTACACTTTTAGCTGTAACGGGTCTTACCCATCGGCAGTCGTACGGAGACATCTTTGCGATCACCGTTATTAAAACAATCGCTGTCTTTTTGATTATTTTCATTTACAGTACAACAGGACTTGTTTAAGGGGGAAGAAAAGATGTTAAAAAACAAAACGGCATTAATTACAGGCGCTGGAAGCGGTATCGGACTCGAGCTGGCAGATGTTTTTGCAGCGGAAGGAGCAAACGTCATTGTTGCGGATATCAATGAGGAAGCAGCTGTGCAGGCTGCAGAAGCATTTCAAGAGCAGGGATTCCATGCGTCCGCGGTTTTATGTGATGTAACGAATGAAGAACAGGTTAAAAGCAGCATTGAATTTGCGGCTAATCGGTACGGTACGCTCGACATTTTAATTAACAATGCCGGAATGCAGCATGTGGCGCCCATTGAACATTTTTCGACAGAGCGGTTTAACCAGCTTTTAAGCATTATGCTGACAGCTCCCTTTACAGCCATCAAACACGCACTGCCGCTTATGAAAAAACAAGGAAACGGACGCATTATTAATATGTCTTCTATCAACGGGCTGGTTGGCTTTGCCGGCAAAGCCGGATACAACAGTGCGAAGCACGGAGTGATTGGATTAACGAAAGTAGCCGCTTTAGAAGCCGCCCCGCACGGAATTACAGTGAATGCACTTTGTCCTGGATACGTTGATACTCCGCTTGTGCGCGGCCAATTTGAAGATTTAGCAAAAACGCGCAGCGTTCCGCTTGAGCGGGTACTTGAGGAAGTTATTTACCCGCTTGTGCCGCAAAAGCGGCTGCTGGAGGTTCGGGAAATAGCTGATTATGCTGTTTTTCTTTGCAGTGACCGGGCGAAAGGCGTGACCGGCCAGGCAATTGTTTTAGACGGCGGTTATACGGCACAGTAAGTGAAAGCTGCCTTTACGGCGGCTTTTTTTGATAAAATAAAAGGAAAAGGAGGGCATAACGATGAAGAAGCTCCCTTATGAATGGCTGGAAGAAATTATTAATCTGGCGGCGGAATGGGTTGTTGCAGTTGACCGGGATGCAAAGGTTATTTTTATGAACACGGCTTACTGCGAGTATCTTGGAACGACTCAGCAGGAAGCATTCGGAAAAGACGTAAGAGATGTGATTGAAAACACGCGCATGCATATTGTTCTCCAAACAGCCCGGGCAGAAATTGCATCGATACATACCATTAAAGGCAGTGAAATGATCGCAAACCGGTATCCTTTCTATGTAAACGGCGAGCTTGTTGGAGCAGTCGGGGCTGTGATGTTTCGCAACGCAGAAGAGTGGATGGCGTATTCCAACAAAGTACAGCCGCTAATGGAAGAGCTTAACTATTATAAGAAACGGTTTGCGAACGAATTAAAAAGTAAGTACAGTTTTGAGGACTTAATTGGAACAACAGAATCTTTTATAGAAGCAAAGCAGCTGGCTGCGCGTGCGTCCACAAGCCAGTCAGTCGTGCTTTTGACCGGGAAATCCGGCACGGGCAAAGAACTTTTTGCCCATGCAATCCACGGGGCAAGCACAAGAAGTGTGTTTCCTTTTGTTCGTGTCAATTCAGCCTCAATCCCGGAGCAGCTGCTTGAATCGGAACTGTTTGGATATGAGGAAGGGGCTTTGACCGGGGCGAAAAAAGGCGGGAAAAAAGGGAAGTTTGAGCTGGCGCACCGCGGAACCATTTTTCTCGATGAAATTGGCGATATGCCATTGGCTATGCAAAGCAAGCTGCTTCGCGTTCTTCAGGAAAAAGAAATCGAGCGGGTTGGCGGACAAGGCACAGCCCCTGTTGATGTACGGGTGATTGCTGCCACACACCGCAATCTTGAGGAAATGGTCAAACAGGGAAAGTTCCGGGAGGATTTATACTATCGGCTGAACGTAATGAAAATTGATATTCCTTCCTTAATGGAACGAAAACAAGATATTCCGGCTATTGCGGCTGTCTTGCTTCGAAAGCTTGAGAAGAACTTTGACCGGCCTGTGATCAATTTATCCAAAGAAGTGGAAAGCCGTCTTTTGCTTCATACCTGGCCCGGAAATGTACGGGAGTTAGAAAATGTGCTGGAAAGAGCGGTGAACGTGATGGATGGATCTGTGATTCGGCTTGATCATTTGCCGCTTTACTTACAGGAGGAACCCTCTCAAGAAGCCGGAATCCGTTCCGTAAAAACGCCTGTAGCTGTTATGCCGCTAAAATATACTCTTCAAAAAGCAGAAAAAGAAGCGATCCAGCATGCCCTTTGCCAGTCTGCTAATAAAACTGAAGCGGCCCGGCTGCTCGGCATCGGAAAAACGAAGCTTTATGACAAGTGCCGGGAGTACGGATTATGATAGAATAGAAGCGGTCATACATAGAGGAGGAAACGGTATGGAATCGATTAAGCAATTTATTTTTGCAAGAAACGCAGCGCTTGGCACTATTGCTAAAGCACCGGAAAACAAGTGGGATGAAATCCCTGCCGGATTTTCAAACAATATCCGCTGGAATGCCGGGCATATTTTCGTAGCGGCGGAGGGGCTGCTTCATTTAGCAGATGAAGCCTATGAGACTGTGCATCCTGACTGGAATGCCCTGTTTGCTACAGGAACACGTCCGGCTAACTGGCCGGCAGAGTTTCCATCAGCAGAAGAAATTACGAACGCCCTGCAGGAACAATTGAATCGTGTAGAGCGTCATTTTTCTGCCAAGCTCGGTGAAAAAGCAGCCAAGCCCGTTACAATCGGTCCGCTTGAAATGACAACCGTAGAAGCTCTTTTGCAGTTTGTCACGTTCCATGAAGGCATGCATACCGGGGTTATAAACAGCTTAACGAAAATGGTATAAAAAAACGCCCTTGCCGGATGCGGCAAGGGCGTTTTTTTTGTGAGCAGCTTAACCAGCAGACTTTTGCTTAGACAGCTGGCTGGCAGGCGTTACCCGTTTCATAAAGAAAGCCAGGACAAGAGCAACAGCGGCAATAAAGACAGAGATGGTAAAAGAGAAATTAATGCCGTGCAGCATCGCTTCATTGGCAATATTGGCCATCGCAGCTGGATCACCCGCAGCAGACTCGGCAAGCTGTTCAGCTTCCGACTCGGTCCGGTTTTGCATCAGTGTAACGAGCAGGGCAGACCCGACAGCGCCGGATACTTGCTGCAGGGTATTGTTCATGGCCGTTCCGTGCGGATTCATAGCCGGCGGAAGCTGGTTCAGCCCGTTTGTCATAACCGGCATCATAACCATAGACATCCCAAACATGCGAAGTGTATATACAAACATAATATAGCCGTACGAGGTATCCAGCGTTAAATTACTGAACATAAAGGTCGTTAAAATTGTAATAGATAAGCCGATAACAGCTAAAACCCGTGCACCGAATTTATCAAATAATATTCCGGTAACTGGAGACATGATCCCCATAACGATCGCGCCCGGCAGCATTAACAGCCCTGAATCAAGCGGGGAAATACCACGGATTGTCTGTACATAAATCGGCATAAGAAGCATAGCAGAAAACATAGCCATGGCAATCACAACCGAAATCGCTGAAGACAGGGCAAACATCGGATACTTATAAATGCGGAACTCAAGCAGCGGTTCGTCCAGCTTCATCTGGCGTAAAACAAACCAAACTAAGCCGATGACACCGGCCGCAATCGCGCCATAAACGTAAATAGAATCCCAGCCTTTTTCACCGGCAGAGCTGAATCCGTACAAGATGCCGCCGAAGCCGATGCTCGACAGCGCGAGAGACAAAAGATCCAGCGAAATGGGGCGCTGCGGCGTAATGTTTTTTAATTTAAAGATGGCAAAAAGAAGCGTGAGAGCGGCAATCGGAATGACGACGTCAAACAGGGTGCGCCATGTGTAATGCTCAATGAGCCAGCCGGAAAGGGTAGGCCCGATCGCTGGTGCCGTAATCATTACAAGCCCGAAAATCCCCATGGCCGCACCGCGGCGTTCCACCGGAAAGCTTGCGAGCATAACATTCATTAAAAGCGGCATCATAATCGCAGAACCGGATGCCTGGATCATCCGAGCGGCGAGCAGCACGCTAAACGTTGGCGAAAGTGTTGCGAGAACAGATCCCGCCGTAAATAACGTCATTGCCGTAAGAAATAAACTCCGATTTGTAAACCTCTGAATGAAAAAAGCACTTGCTGGAATTAAAACGCCGTTTACCAGCATATATCCAGTCGACAGCCACTGAACAGCAGAAGCCGATACATCAAATTCTTTCATAATAGACGGAAGCGCTACGTTGAGAAGCGTTTCGTTTAAAAGGGAAACAAAAGCGCCGACAAACAAAATGGCAATCATCGCGTAAGGCGGTTTTCCCGGTACTCCGTGTGTATTCAATTTATATCCTCCTTATACATACTCACTGTTCAATTTTTATACTGTTGTTCTAACAGGTATTTATCTTATACCGATCGTTCAAAAAAATCAACAAATAAATTAAAATTATATATGAAAGCTTGAAATAACAAGGTTATTGCGCTAATCTCGGAATAGACCGACAGTTCAAAAAAAGGAAGTGCATTCATTGAACGAACGAAAAAGAAATGTAATGGAAGCAGCGCATGCTTTATTTGTAGAAAAAGGGTATGCGGCTACATCGATTCAAGATATTCTCGATCAAAGCGGCATTTCGAAAGGAACGTTTTATAATTACTTTCCATCTAAAAACGAGCTGCTGATGAGTATCTTTGAAAAAATTAATCTCGAAACGGACCAGCGCCGGGCGCATGTCATTGCCGGACGGCCTGTTCACGATAAAGAAGCGTTCATTCAGCAAGTGAAAGTCAAGATGGAAGTCAGCAAGGAAAACAATTTGTTTGCTCTATTTCAAGGTGTATTTGTATCGGAAGATGAAGAATTAAAAAAGTTTATTAAGCAGCATCATATAAGCGAGCTGCGCTGGATGCAAAGAAGGGTTATAGAAGTGTATGGAATGCGGGTTTATCCTTATTCAATTGACCTGGCTGTGATGATGCACGGCATGATCCATCATACGGTTCACTTTGTGATGGCAATCGAGGCAGGTGTTGATGTAGATCAAGTCATTGGGTATGCAATGCGCCGGGTAGATGCGGCTATAGAGGAAATTATCCACACAAACGATGCACTGCTTGATCCGCATGTGCTCGAAAAATGGCAGCCCGAAGAAGAACGGGCAAGGGAGCGGAAAAAAAGCCGTGTGCTGCAGGAAATCGGTGCGATGCAGAGGGAGGCGGATGAACGTTCCCAAGAGCTGCTGGTGTTTTTACAGGATGAAATGAGGGAAGAAGCACCTCGCCGTCTTGTGATGGAAACAGTGGCCGGCACCATTCTAAACAATGAAACCCTTATGCTGCGTATACAGGAATTTTTTTCATAAGCGCCAGGCGGTCCAGACAGGGCCGTCTTTTTTTTGGACAAAGACCAGCGGGGCTATGATAATAAAGAGAGCGAGAGGAGCGAAAGGGATGGATAAACAGCGTATTTTAATTGTAGAAGACGAAGAGCGGATTGCCCGGGTGCTTGAGTTGGAGCTTGAGCATGAAGGATATAAAACGAAAAAAGTGCTGGACGGGCTGGATGCTCTTGCTTTGTTTCGAACAGAGACATTTGACCTTGTCCTGCTTGATGTGATGCTGCCGGGAATGGATGGAATGGGCGTTCTGCGGCGAATCCGCCAGGGAAGCGATGTACCTGTTATTATGCTGACAGCCAAGGATGAAGTGGCCGACAAAGTAACCGGGCTTGATCTTGGGGCCAGTGATTATGTCACAAAGCCGTTTGATATGGATGAGCTTTTAGCCAGAATCCGGGCGGCACTTCGTAAAACGGTTTCGAACAGCTCGCTGTCTGCAGCGGATTTAATCGTAAAAGAAGAATCTCGTGAAGTTACACGAGCGGGCCAGCCTATCGATCTTACACCGCGTGAGTATGATCTGCTCGTTTACCTATTGAAAAACAAGCGTCACGTATTGTCCAGAGAGCAGCTGCTTGATGGCGTCTGGGGATATGATTATTACGGTGACACAAACGTGGTGGATGTATATATCCGCTATGTGCGAAACAAAGTCGATAAACCGTTTGACCTGCCCCTTATTCACACGGTACGCGGCGTTGGATACGTGTTGAAAGAATCATGAAGCTGAAAAATAAAATTCACCTCGGCACGAGCGTCCTGCTTGTTGTGATTGTCATTTTGATGAATACGGCCGTTTATTTTGCCGCTTCTTTTATGCTGAGGGAAGCAGATGTTGAAAGAGCGGCAGCGGATGCAGCGCAAATAGCCGGAGGCGTGTCGAGTCCAGCCGAGTCTATAACGAGCAGTGATTTGCTTCGGGCTTATGCGCCGCCGAATGGAATGGTTCGTGTGATATTGCCGGATGGAACGGTTGATGGGGTGGCAGTTTCGCCAGATGCCTCCGGGCTCAGAGAGCGGGCGGCTGCTTTTACAAAAGGAGAGAAACGGGAGATCATAAGGGATGATAAGGGTTCTTCCTATGCCCGAGTCGCACTTCCGGTTATTTGGCGCGGCGGCGAAGTGGCTTCGCTTGAATTATGGGAGGATTTGCAGGCAACAGAGCGGATTTTAACGATTTTGCGCGGCGTGCTTTTTGCTGCTTTGCTGATAGCGGTTATTCCTGCTGTGATATCGGCCCGCGTACTGGGCGCTATTATCTCTAACCCGGTTGAACAGATGACGGAAACGATGCGCCGGATCCGTAAAAGCGGTACACATGAACGGATTGAAACAAACGGCAGCCGGCATGATGAACTGCAGGATATGGCACTTACCTTCAACGATATGATGAACTTGCTTGAAGAAAATTACCGAAAGCAGGAAGCGTTTGTACAAAACGCTTCGCATGAATTAAAAACACCCCTTACCGTGGTAGAATCATACGCCCGTTTGTTGAAACGCCGCGGAAAGGACTACCCGGATTTGTTCGATGAATCGGTGGAAGCCATTTACGAAGAAGCGCTCCGCATGAAAGAACTGACCCAGCAGCTGCTTGCGCTCGCACGGCGCGATGAAACATGGAATGTGAAAATGGAAACGGTCGATATGGCTGTTTTTGTACGGGAAACAGCCGACTCCTTTCAGCGGGCATATAAGCGGCGTGTTGACGTTCGAATAAAGGAAACATGCAGCGTGAAGACGGACCGGGCTAAACTGCGGCAGCTGTTATTTATTTTTTTGGATAATGCACGCAAATATTCCGAGAAGGAAATCTGTCTAGAAGTCGAGAAACAGGAAATTCGTGTGATAGATCAGGGAATGGGCATACCCGCATCGGACCTGCAAAAAGTATTTGACCGATTTTACCGGGTGGACAAAGCAAGAGCACGTAAAACAGGCGGGTTTGGCCTCGGCTTGTCTCTCGCAAAAGAGCTGGCGGATGCCCTTGGGATCATTCTCCGGATTGAAAGCGAAGAAGGAAGAGGAACAATCGTAATTCTTACTTTTAGCGAATGCTCGTCTGCTGAACGAAAAGACGAACGGGGGAAAGAGGAATGAAAAAAGTCATAACGGCTGCCATCGCCATCGCAGCCGCCGCAGTGTTTTTTTTATACCAGTCCCTGCAGCAGCCGGATGTCACGATGAACGAAGCAGGAGAAAAGCTGGCTGAGCAGTACGGCGGCACGGTGAAGAAGGCTGGGCAGGCAGATGGAGAATTTCACTATACAATAGAAGTACCCGATGAAGGCCAATACAGCATGACGGTTGACAGTGAGACGGGCGAATTAATGGCTATGACACGCCTGGAAACAGTAGAAAATGATTCGGCTGCCCAAGAAGAAAAAACTGAAAAAGGTGCTCGACAGCTGACAACGGAAGAAGCAGGAGAGATTGCGCTAAAAAAAGTACCGGGAACAGTGGATGATATCGAACAAGGCGACGGAGAAGAAGCCGGTTCTTATCTCGTTGATATAGATGCTCAAAATGGCGAAGAAGCGACGGTGCGAATCAATGCGATTTCAGGAGAAGTGCTGTCGATTTCCTGGGATGACTAACGCTTCTCATCAAACTCTCATTTTTCCCTCCCTTTTTTCTCATTTTGTATGGCTATGATAAAAGCAGAAAAGAAAAAAGAGGAGGAAATAAAAATGAAGAAAACAACCATTGCAGGCAGTTTCTTAACGTTAGGTCTTTTAAGCGGAGGGGTTCTCTGGGGCGTACAGAATGACAAAATCCAGGCGGAAGTGCCCGGCTTTGACGTGAAGCTGACGATGGAAGAAGCAAAAGCAATTGCTGAAAAAGAAACGCAGTCTGTAGTTGAGAGCATTGAATTGGAGAAAAATCTGTCTGGCCCTGTTTATGAAATCGATACGCAGGAGTATGATATAAAAATTGATGGAGACTCCGGCAAGGTGTTAAAAAAACAACGGGATACGGATGATGACAGCGGCGATGATTATGATAATCGTGAGAATACAAGTGTAACGGTAACAGAAGCAGAAGCGAAAGCCGCCGCCCAAAAACAAGTAAAAGGCACAATTGAAAAAATAGAGCTGGATGACGGACACTATGAATTAGAAATCAGGGACGGCAAAACAGAAACGGATGTATGGGTAAATGGAACAACAGGTGAAGTCGTAATCGAGGAAGAAGATCTGGATGATTAATCCGGGTCTTTTTCATTTTTCCCTTGCTAAAAGAAGCTCTTCCCTGCTAATGTTAAAGACAACAAAACTAAATAAAGCAATCATTAAAAGTGCCCGGAGTTTCTACGTCCGGGATAATAGGGAAACCGGTGAAAGTCCGGTGCAGCCCCCGCTACTGTATGCGTGATGAACCTGTCTGAAACCCACTGGATTCTATCCGGGAAGGGAGGCAGAAGTAAAGTGACCGCAAGCCAGGAGACCTGCTTTTAATGCTGAAACATCATTCTTCGGTGGGAAGAACGGGATGAATACGCATGGCTTTTTTTGGATAAGTCATTTCTTTAATGCGATTTTCTGCCCCTGCTTCTGCCGTAGAAGCGGGGGCTTTTTGCATGCTTTAAAAAAGGAGCGGATAAAGTGGCAACATGGAACTTAACGAGTATGAGCAAGCATGTGCTGATTTGCAACGGGTCTACCTGTATGCGAAAAGGCGGCGAAGAAGTGACACAGGCAATTCGGAATGAAATTACCGAGCGGGATTTGGATGCATATGTACATACAACAAGAACAAGATGCAATGGACGCTGTAAAGACGGGTGTGTGGTTGTCGTTTACCCGGAAGCAGACTGGTATTTTGAAATGGACGAGCATCGTGCCAAAGAGATGGTCGCCTCGCATCTTGAAAACAACCAGCCAATAAAAGAATGGATTGCCTACGAGCGGTCAGGAGAAGGCATGCAGCTGCTGAACGGCCGCTTTAAGGGAACAGAAAAAGGAGAGAAAAAATGACGGGCACATTGTATGTTGTCGGCTTCGGACCCGGCCATGAAGATCATATTACCGATCGGGCGAAACAAGCGCTGAAAGAAAGTGATTACGTCATTGGATACAAAACCTACATGGAGCTTGTAGCCCCTTTGATTGAAGGAAAAGACGTTATTTCAACCGGAATGAGTGAGGAAGTAAGCCGGGCACAGGCAGCGGTTAAGCAGGCGGAGCGCGGAAAAACCGTTTCTGTCATTTCAAGCGGTGATGCCGGTGTATACGGCATGGCGGGTCTTGTATATGAAGTATTGGCGGAACAGGGATGGAAGCGGGATACCGGCATTCGTGTAGAAATCATTCCGGGAATATCGGCGATCAATTCATGCGCGTCTTTGCTCGGCGCCCCTATTATGCATGATGCCTGTACGATCAGCTTAAGTGACCATTTAACGCCGTGGGAGCTTATAGCGAAACGGATAGATGCTGCCGGCGCTGCTGATTTTGTGATTGCGCTGTATAACCCGAAAAGCGGGCGGCGCACGAAACAAATTGAAGAGGCACAGCGGATTTTGCTCAACTACCGAAAACCGGACACGCCGGTTGGGCTTGTAAAAAGCGCATACCGTGACCGGGAAGAAGTCGTCATGACGACACTTGCGGAAATGCTGGACCACGAAATTGGGATGCTGACAACAGTCGTGATCGGCAATTCAACGACTTTTTTCTATGATGGACTGATGATTACACCGCGTGGATACACACGCAAATATACATTAACAGAAGAAAAGCAGCCGCTACGGCCGCATGAGCGGCTTCGCCCTGAAAACGAACCGTGGGCATTGCATGGAGGCCAAAGTGAAAAAAAGCCCGAGCTTAAAGAGCTTGGCCTGCAGGCGCTCGCCGCACTGAAGCGACAGAAGACGGCGCCGCCAGCTGTGAAAACAATCTTTGAAGCGGCGGTCAGTCCAGGGCTGGTAAACAAGCATTTTACACCGCAGCAGCTGATCGCTATATCTGAAGCGGCGGGCGAAAGGGGTACGATCGAATATACACCACATCATTATGTGCTGTTAAAAACCGAAATGAGTAACCCGCAGCCGATTATTGAAAAGTTGAAAGAAGCGGGACTAAGCCTTGCGCCAACCGGCGATGTTGTCACGATAAAAGCATGTGACTTCTGCAACGGTGATAAAGGCGACGCGATTCCATATACCGAGCAGCTTGGACGGGAGCTTGGCGGCCTCGACGTGCCGAAAGAGCTTCGTATTGGCGTGAATGGCTGTGGCATGGCGTGCTACGGTGCAGTGAACGAGGATATTGGCATTGTATACCGTAAAGGAGCGTTTGACCTGTTTTTAGGCGCTAAAGTGGTTAGCCGGACTGCGCACCCAGGTGTGTATGTGGCAGAAGGCATTCCGCCGGAACGAGTTGTTCCGATGCTCACAGGAATTGTAGAAGAATACCGTGAATCCGGTCATCCAAATGAACGCTTTTTTAAATATTTTAAACGGGTTGGGGAAATAGAAGGATTTGCCCATCGAGATATGCCGGTGCCGGACGTTGAACCGATGCCGTGTGGAGAATAAGGGGGAAAAAGAATGAAAGCCGTACTTTTTGTTGGGCACGGAAGCCGTGACCCGCAAGGCAATGATCAAATTCATCAATTTGTGGAAGGATTTCTGCCGGATTTAAATCCGCTCGTTTTATATGAAACATGTTTCCTGGAGTTTGCACGTCCCGATATCGCGGAAGGCATCGAGCGGTGTATAGTCCGAGGAGCAACTGAAGTTGCCCTCATACCACTTATGCTGCTGCCGGCTGGGCACTCAAAAATTCATATTCCAGCAGCGATTGACGCAGCAAAAGAAAAGTATCCGGGTGTGACATTTACCTATGGAAAGCCAATTGGCATCCATTATGAAACTTCTGTGATTTTAAAAGAACGCCTGCAGGATGCCGGCATTGATCCGGATGAAGCGGGCGAACAGGATGCGGTGATTCTGCTTGGGCGCGGCGGAAGCGATGCAGATGCCAACAGTGACTTATGCAAAATTGCCCGTATTTTATGGGAAAAAACATCCTTTGAAACCGTTGAACCGGCGTTTTATGGTGTGACGAAGCCATCACTTCCCCAAGCGGTAGAAAGAGTTAAAAAGCTTGGCGCGAAAAAGATCATTATTCTGCCGTACTTTTTGTTTACGGGTGTGCTGATCAAACGGATCGAACAGGATTTGGCCCTGTTTCGTGAGCAATATCCAGAATTGTCTTTCACGCTTGCGGATTATTTCGGGTTTCACCCGAAGCTTAAAGTCATTGTGGCAGACCGGATTGATGAAGCGCTGGGCGGTAAATCACTCATGAATTGTGATACATGCCAGTACCGGTTTGAAGCGGGTATTCACCATCACCATCATCATGACCACGACCATGATCATCATCACCATGATCACGACCACGGCCACCATCATCACGGTCATGACCATGATCATGAAAAAGAGGCGATTCGATGATTTTCTTTCTAGCGGGGACAAGTGATGCCCGGGAGCTCGCTGTGAAACTGCAGGAAACGGGGCGCCCGGTTACAGCATCTGTGGTCACCCAGAATGCGTCAATTGAACTTGAAGCAGCGGGCATTTCAACACGTGTGGGCCGGCTGGCTGGAGATGAAATGACGTCTGTGCTCGAAAAGGGTTATACGGCAGTCGTCGACGCCAGCCATCCGTTTGCCGAAGAAGCATCCCGAAATGCTATCGAAGCTGCCCAACGTGCCGGCATTCCTTATATCCGCTTTGAGCGGGCCGGCACGCAGGTTATTGAGCATCCGCTTGTCACACGCGTGGATGCGTATGAAGAAGCAGCGGAAGCGGCACTAGAGCGAGGAGGTGTCGTGCTCCTGACGACCGGCAGCAAGACGCTGCAGGTTTTCACGGAAAAGCTGCTGCCCCACACGGATATCCGGCTGATTGCACGGATGCTGCCGCGTACGGACAATATGGAAAAATGCGCTGCGCTTGGACTGCCTCAGAAAAATATTGTGGCTATGCAGGGTCCTTTTACGAAAGAGTTTGATCTTGCATTGTACCGCCATTACGGCGTGACGACGACCGTCATGAAAGAAAGCGGCGCGATCGGCGCGGTAGCGGAAAAGATCGAAGCGGCCGTGTCGCTTGGTATCGAAACGATCGTCATTTCCCGGCCGCCGGTGCAGTACCCAAATCAATGCGAGCAATTTGAGCAAGTGATCCACACATTAAACCGCCTGGAGGAAACGAAACATGGACTTTAAAACAACTTTTGTACCGGAAACAGTGAAACCAATGGAAATTGAATCACTTAGTTTCTCGATTATTGAAGACGAGTTTGGCCCCCATGATTTATCACCGGAAGAGTTCGCTGTTGTACAGCGGGTGATTCATGCTTCTGCCGATTTTGAACTCGGGAAAAGCGTGCTGTTTCATCCAAAGGCCATTGAGTCCGGCATTCGCGCGATTCGGCAGGGTACGCGTGTAATTTGTGACGTACAAATGATTCAATCAGGTGTATCAAAACCGCGTATTGAGCAGTTTGGCGGTTCTGTGCATGTACATATCTCGGATGATGATGTGATGAAAGAAGCCAAAGAACTTGGGCTGACACGGGCGATTATCTCTATGCGTAAAGCGGCTGCGATTGGAGAAGGCGGTATTTACGCGATTGGCAATGCCCCGACAGCTCTTTTGGAAATTATCCGCCTCGCCAAAGAAGGCCTTGCCAAGCCTGATTTAATTATCGGCATGCCGGTCGGCTTTGTGTCGGCAGCGGAATCCAAAGAAGAACTGGCAAAACTGGATATTCCGTTTATTACGAATATTGGCCGTAAAGGCGGCAGTACGGTCACCGTGGCAGCGCTGAATGCCCTGTCGCTGCTTGCCGTAAAATGAAGCCGGTCCCTGATAAGCCGCTTCGCACAGGATACACAACGGGTTCCTGTGCGACTGCTGCGGCAAAAATTGCGCTGCAGACGCTTCTTACAGGTCAGCCGCCCGAATCAGTTTCTATTTATCTGCCGGCCAAGCAATGGGCTCACTTTACACCGGAATTTATCGAAGTAGGAGAGGGCTCTGTGAAAGCCGGCATCAAAAAAGATGCAGGAGACGATCCTGATATTACACACGGAGCTGTTATTTGTGCAGAAGTAAGCTGGATAAGCGAGCCAGGCATTGAGCTTGATGGCGGGGAAGGCGTCGGCCGGGCGACAAAGCCAGGACTCGACGTAGCACCGGGAGAAGCCGCAATCAATCCGGTGCCGCGCCGTATGATTACTGAAGCGGTTCAAGAGTTGCTTTTAGAAGCGGGGGCTGGAAAAGGCGTCCGCGTGATCATTTCCATTCCAGGCGGCGAGAAGCTGGCTGAGAAAACCTTAAATGCAAGACTTGGCATTTTAGGCGGCTTGTCTATTCTAGGGACGAGCGGCATTGTCCGCCCGTTTTCAACCGCGGCTTTTCGAGCCAGTATTGTAAAGGCTATTGAAGTGGCCGTTGCAGCCGGCTGTAAGCAGGTGGCCGCTACGACAGGCGGACGCAGTGAAAAATATGCCATGAATCATTTGCCGCACCTGCCGGAAGAAGCATTTATTGAAATGGGCGATTTTGTCGGCTTTACACTCAAGCATTGTAAACGGCTCGGTATTCAAAAAGTTACACTTGCCGGGATGCCGGGCAAATTTTCAAAAGTCGCTCAAGGCGTCATGATGGTGCACTCCAAAAGCGCACCGGTCGATATGAATTTTTTGGCGCAGATGGCGGAAGAAGCAGGCGCCTCCGAGAATGAAATTGAAGAAGTACGGGCAGCTAACACAGCGACGCATGCAGCAGAATTAATGGCGGACTATCCGGCATTTTTTGCGCTTTTCTGCCGCAATTGCTCAAGAAATGCCGTTCAGGAAGTGCGCGGCGGCATGGAAGTTGAAACGCTGCTTTTTGCGATGAAAGGACAGCTTTTAGGAAAGGCGGAATACAGTGAGTAACGTACATATTATTGGCATCGGTGCAGACGGAGCGGAAGGGCTGCATCCTCGCCAGCTGAAGCGTATTGAAGAAAGCCGGCTGCTTGTCGGCGGAGAACGGCAGCTGTCGTTTTTTCCTGATTTCACAGGGGAGAGGCTCGTGATTGGCGGGAATTTAAAAGAAGTAAAAACAAGGGTTCAGGACGAAGAAGGTCCAGTCGTGGTACTGGCTTCGGGCGATCCGCTTTTTTACGGAATCGGAGCGTATCTGTCAGGGAGTACAGAAGCTGTTATTGAGCCGCAGCCGTCAAGTGTACAGCTTGCATTTGCCCGGATGAATGAATCGTGGCAGAATGCAAAAACGATCAGTGTGCACGGCCGTCCAATCACCGGGCTTGCCCAGAAAATTGACGGTGAAGAAAAAGTGGCGCTGCTGACAGATGAAACGCATTCACCGGATGTGATTGCCCGCTACCTGCTTCGGTTTAACATGACCGAGTACGATGCATTCGTGGCTGAAAATATGGGTGCGCCGGACGAACGCTGCCGTCATTTAACGCTTGAAGAAATGAGTGAAGCGTCGTTTGCTCCGTTGAACGTGGTGATTTTAAAGAAAAACCGGCCATCGAAAACATGGACTACCGGTATTCCGGATGAGGAATTCAGCCAGCGCAAGCCGGACAAAGGCTTGATTACAAAGCGTGATATCCGCATTCTTACCATTGGTCGAATGAACATCCGTCCGAACAGTACCGTTTGGGATATTGGAACGTGTACCGGTTCCATCGCGATTGAAGCAGCTAAAATAGCTCGAAACGGTGCTGTTTTTGCCATCGAGAAAAATGAAGCGGACCTCGCCAATGCTGAAGCGAATTTTCAAAAATTTCGCACGGACATCACGCTCGTTCATGGAAAAGCGCCAGATGGATTAGAGGGTTTCCCTGATCCGGATTGCGTGTTTATGGGCGGCACGGCCGGTAATATGGACAAGCTTATTGGCACGTGTGCGAAGCGGCTGAAGCCGGGCGGGACAATCGTATTGAATGCCGTTACGATTGAAAACATGTCAAAAGCCCATCAGTTATTCCGGGAAGCCGGCTTTGAGGTGGATATGGCTCTTGCTCAAGTATCCTTGTCTAAGCCTATTTTAAACATGACGCGCTTTGAGGCGCAAAACCCGGTTTACATTATATGTGCTAAAAGAAAAGAGGAACAGTGATGACAGGTATTTTATATGGAATTGGTGCAGGACCGGGTGATCCGGAACTGTTAACGGTAAAAGCGTTTCGCATTTTGTCAGAAAGCAGGGTTATTGCGTTTCCGAAAAAGCGGTCTGGTGAAAAAAGCTATGCGCGCCAGATTATTGATGCTTATATTGATCCACAGGAAAAAGACATGCTTGGTCTTGTTTTTCCGATGACGAAGGATCCGGTCATTTTAGAGCGTGAATGGAACAAAGCAGCAGAAGCCGTAGCGGAAAAACTGGAATCCGGCGAAAACGTCGCGTTTGTGACAGAGGGCGACCCAATGCTGTACAGCACATTTATTCACATGAAAAATGTATTGCAAAAAAGAATGCCGAACGTAAAAACAGAAGTAGTGCCCGGCATATCATCAGTAAATGGAACCGCGGCAAGGCTGAACATTCCGCTTGCCGACGGAGATGAGCATGTCGCGATCATTCCAGCAACAAATGACCGCGACGCGCTGAAACAGGCAATTGAGACGCATGACTGCGTTATTTTTCTGAAAGTCGCGAAGGTGGCAGCCCTTATTTCAAGTGTGATCCGGGAGCTTGGACTTGAGGAGCACGCCCATGCGGTCACAAAAGTTACATCCAGTGATGAAGTTGTCTGGACACTGGATGAATTTGAGCGGGCAGAACCGAACTATTTGACGCTGATGGTGGTGAAGAAAAAATGAAGCTGTTCATTGTGGGAGCGGGACCTGGCGCACCTGATTTAATTACGGTCCGCGGGATGAAGCTTGTAAAGGAAGCAGATGTGATTTTGTATGCCGATTCACTCGTTAACGAGGAATTAATGGCGGGCTGCAAGGAAGGTGCTGTTGTACTGAAAACGGCCGGCATGCATTTAGAAGAGATGGTAGAGACCATGGTCAATTACGTGAAGGAAGGAAAGAAAGTCGTCCGCCTTCACACAGGCGACCCGGCTATTTATGGAGCGATCATCGAGCAAATCGCCCTCTTGAAAGAAGCGGGCATTGAAACAGAAATCGTACCTGGGGTCAGCTCTGTTTTTGCAGCAGCTGCGGCAGCTGGTGCGGAATTGACCATTCCGGATGTCACACAAACCGTTATTTTAACGCGAGCCGAGGGAAGAACGCCGGTACCAGAGAAAGAGCAGCTGAAGGATTTAGCCAAGCATGAATGTACAATTGCTTTTTTCTTAAGCGCAACACTGACCAAAAAGGTAACGCGTGAGCTGGTTGAAGCAGGCTGGCCGGAAGACACGCCGGTAGCTGTTGTATACCGTGCCACGTGGCCGGACGAAAAAATTGTCCGCTCAACGATCGCCGGACTCGATGCGGCGATGCGTGAAAACGGCATTCGCAAGCAGGCGATGATTTTAGCCGGCAAAGCGCTTGATCCGGACATTGGAAAATCGGGACATCGTTCGAAACTATATGATAAAACCTTTACCCATGGTTTCCGGAAGGGAATCAAGTCATGAAGGTTGCGATTGCTTCCATTACAAAACACGGAACCGAAACAGCACGTAAGCTTGCCGAGGAGATGCAGGCGGATTTGTACTACATGCGGAAATTTTGCCGCGGTGATGAAGAAGAGTGGGGCATTACACTGTTTGACGGTTCTGTCCGCCTTCAGCTGCCGAAATTATTTAAAGAATACGACGGCATTGTGCTGATTATTTCACTCGGTGCTGTTGTCCGGATGATTGCCCCGATTTTAGGCGATAAAAAAACCGATCCGGCAGTGGTCGTTCTCGATGACCGAGCTGAGCATGCAATCAGCGTTCTTTCGGGCCATATCGGGGGCGCCAACGAGCTTACACACCGGGTGGCCGAACTGACAGGTGCCCGTCCGGTAATTACAACTGCATCCGATGTGCAAAAAACGATTCCGGTTGATATGTTTGGCCGTGAATTCGGCTGGAAGTTTGAATATGACCGCTTTTTAACGCAGGCGGCAGCCGCTGTAGTGAACGAAGAGCCGGTACTTGTCGTGCAGGAATCAGGAGAGCCGAACTGGTGGAAGCATGACCGGCCGATGCCGGTTCATATCAAGACGGCGGCTTCGGTAAAAGAAGCACTTGAAACGCCGCACAATGCCGCTCTCGTCGTCACCCACAGACTACTCGATGCAGAAGAACTCGATGGGCTTCACTATCCTGTTGTGTACCGCCCAAAATCAATCGTCCTTGGCATTGGCTGCAATCGTGGAACAGAAGCGGAGGAAATTGAGCAGGTCATCGATGAGGCCCTTCGCGATCT
This sequence comes from Domibacillus sp. 8LH, assembly GCF_038806185.1. Lineage (NCBI taxonomy): Bacteria > Bacillati > Bacillota > Bacilli > Caryophanales > Bacillaceae > Domibacillus > Domibacillus sp. 8LH. Next base: position 67,134 of record NZ_JAVJNG010000003.1, read on the forward strand.
TGCCCTTTCCAAAACAAGCGTTCAGTCCATTGCATCCATTGACCTGAAAAAAGATGAAGAGGGTATTTTGGCGGTTGCCGAAAAAAACGACTGGCCGTTTTTCACCTTCCCGCCTGAGCAGTTAAACGAAGCGCCGATGAAAGAGCGTTCAGAAACGGTGTTTAAGTATACCGGTGCGTATGGAGTCAGTGAACCGGCTGCTTATTTAGCGTCAAAAGGGGGAGAAGTTATTTTGCCAAAGAAAAAAAACGGCAACGTAACCATTTCGGTTGCGCTGATCGAATTTGGCAAGAAGTAAAGGAGAGAAGAATAAGATGGGAAAACGAATCGTTATTGCCGGAACGGGCAGCGGCTCCGGCAAAACAACGGTTACGCTGGCGCTGCTTGGCGCCCTGAAGCAGCAAGGCCTTTCTGTACAGCCGTTTAAATGCGGACCGGATTATATTGACCCAACGTACCATACGGCTATATGCGGGCGCCTTTCGCGCAACCTGGACAGCTGGATGGGAAATGCCGGCACGATCCGTGAGGTATTTTCTGAAGCGTCACGAGATGCCGATATTTCAGTGATTGAAGGCGTCATGGGAATGTTTGATGGAAAAGACCCGCTCAAAGATGACGGCAGTACAGCCGAGATCAGCCGTCTTACAGACGCGCCCGTACTGCTGGTCATTGATGCATCCGGCACGGCACGAAGCGCGGCAGCCATTGTTAAAGGATTTCAAATGATGGCACCTGGGCAGATCAAAGCCGTTATTGCGAACAAAACCGGCAGTGAAGGACACTTTCGCTTGATTGAGCAGGCAGTAAAGCAGGAATGCGGCATCCCGGTTATCGGCCATTTGCTGAAAATACCTGGTGTCAGTGTGCCGGAGCGCCATCTGGGCCTTGTCCCGGCCGTTGAAAGAGGAGACCTGGCCGGCTTTTTCCATACGCTTGCAGAAGCGGCCCGAAAGACGGTTGACCTTGATGAACTGCTCCGCCTTGCAGAAGTGCCGGACCTGCCGCAGTCTGAAAACCGTTTATTTGGAAGAAAACAAGACAGCCATGTGACGATTGCGGTTGCAAAGGATGCCGCCTTTCACTTTTATTACGAGGAAAATTTGGAGATGCTTCGTACGCATGGGGCAGACCTTCACTTTTTCTCGCCTCTTGCCGGCGAGACCGTACCCGAAGCAGCAGATGCTCTTTATATTGGCGGCGGATTTCCAGAAGAATTCGCACCCGTTCTCGCTGCCCAGTGCGAAGCACGGAAGTCCGTCCGGCGGGCTGTTGAGTCCGGTATGCCGACATTGGCTGAGTGCGGCGGGTTTATGTATTTAACGGAAGAACTGATCACCGTTGATGGACACTCTTATCCGATGTGCGGCATTATTCAGGGGAAAACGGTCATGAAATCAACCCGAGCAGCACTAGGCTACCGGGAATTAACCGCTTTTCCAGGTGCGTGGATCCCAGAAGGTGAGAAGCTAAGAGGACATGAGTTTCATTATTCTGTGTTTGAAGGACAGGAAAAACCAGCTCCGGCTTTTCAATCCGGCAGCCGATTTGGGCAGAAGCCGGACGGCTGTGTAGTGTATAATGCTGTTGCAGGCTATGCCCATCTTTATTTTCCGTCAAATACTGGAATCGCGGCAGCATTCGTGAAAGCGGCCCGGACTTACCAGCGGAAAAAAGTTACAGTCTAAATAACTTGTACGTTTTTCGTCAAATTATTACAAAAACATAGTCATATTTTTACGAAACTATTGTATTATAGTATCTCTTTGTTTACAATCATAAATGGAAGGTTCATCCAATATTATGTTTGATTAGGGGATACGTATGAACAAAAAAACGACCATCATTGCTTTGCTGTCAAGTTTATTTTTGATGCTCGCCATGGTACTGGTCAATTTGATTGTAACAGCCACCCACCATAACAAAACGGTATGGGCAACAAGCACAGTAAAATCGTCTTATGAAAATATTAACATTAAAACGAAAGAAGCCCATGAAAAGAGGTACGATATCGCGATACAGTACCCCGTTTTTCAACAGGCTTCCTTAAATAAAAAAATCGAACAGTATGTAAAACAAAAAGAGTCAGGTTTTTTAAAAGAAGCCGGGAAAACCGATAGAAAAATGCGAAACGAACAGCCTGCTTCCTTGCGGTTAACGTTTGAGCTTGTTCCAGACAGCAGCGGTATTTACTCGGTTCTTTTCAATGAAAAAACGTATATCACGGCTGAAAAAAACCGCATCTTAAATGAAACGTTTATCGTGGATACAGCAGCGGGCCTCCTTGCAAAAGCGCCGGACTTATTTATCAATCCGCAAAAAGCTTCTACGGCTCTTCATACACCTGTTTCGATAAACGAAGCCGGTTTGTATGTGAAAAATGGCGCAATAGTTTTTTTTAGTGATCGTAAAAAGCACGAAGGAAGTGTGCCGCTTCCCAAGGCAGCACCGTTTTTAAAAAAGGAATGGCGGGACCAGTTAGCGGTAGAGACTGAGCCTCAGGCGGAGCCAGCCGGAAAAGTATCTAGAAAAATTGCGCTTACGTTTGATGACGGGCCAAATCCGCAGAGTACAAAAGCGATTTTGGCTACGCTTAAAAAACATCATGCAAGAGCCACCTTTTTTATGCTCGGCAGTCGTGTGGAACAATACCCGGAGCTCGCCGATCAAGTAGTGCAAGAAGGCCATGAAATTGGCAATCATTCTTTTAGTCACCGGAACCTGACTACACTCGATAAGCAGGGTATAGAAGAAGAAATTCGGCGGACGGCTTCAGCAGTAGAAGCGGCTGCCGGTGTTTCGCCATTGACGGTCCGACCTCCTTATGGAGCGACAAATGACAGTGTAAATGAAGTGATTGGAGCAAAACCGCTGCTTTGGACCATTGACACCATGGACTGGAAATCGCACAATCCAAAAGCCATCTGCGGGATTGTCGAAAAAGAAGCAAAGGACGGTTCAATCGTGTTAATGCATGATATTCATCAAACTACTGCCCAATCGCTTGATAAGATCTTGTCTTTTCTGCAAAAGGAAGGCTATGAACTTGTCACAGTCAGTGAATTGTAGAGGGATCCGGCTCGGCGAAAGCTGAGCCGGATTTTGTGTTCATAAAGCGGAACGTGATATGATAAGAAAAAAGACGGTTATTTTTTGAAAAACAGGAGGTGGATGCTCCGAGCTATCGGAGCCTGTCATTGGAGATTGTGAATTTATTGGGCATTGCTTTATTAATCGCCCTCACTGCTTTTTTCGTGGCTGCGGAATTTGCTATTGTAAAAATGAGAGCTTCACGCGTCGATCAGCTTGTAGCGGAAGGAAAACCGGGTGCTATGGCAGCGAAACGTGTTACAACCCATTTAGATGAGTATTTATCTGCCTGCCAGTTCGGCATTACCATTACGGCACTCGGGCTTGGCTGGATTGGCGAACCTACGGTGGAAAAGCTTCTTCATCCGCTGTTTGAGCGTTTTGAGCTTGCTTCTTCTCTCGCTGCAGTTTTGTCATTTATCCTTGCTTTTACCATTGTCACGTTTCTTCATGTTGTTGTGGGCGAGCTGGCGCCTAAAACAGTCGCCATCCAAAAAGCGGAGGAAGTCACGCTGGCGCTTGCCGTCCCGCTTATATGGTTTTACCGTATTATGTATCCGTTTATATGGACGCTCAACGGCTCTGCGCGGTTTGTGACCGGTTTGTTCGGGCTGAAAATGGCATCTGAACATGATGAGGTTCATACAGAGGAAGAATGGCGGATGCTGCTTTCCGAAAGTTACAAAAGCGGCGAAATTAATCAAACTGAACTGAAATATGTAAATAATATTTTTGAATTTGATGAGCGCCTTGCAAAAGAAATTATGGTGCCGCGCACAGAAATGGTCAGCTTATCGATTGATGATACACTCGATGATGTTCTGGCTATTATCAGAGAAGAAAAATATACGCGGTATCCCGTTATTGACGGGGACAAAGACAATGTAATCGGCATGGTGAACTTCAAAGAAATTTTAAGCGTCGCCGTAAAAGGCAAGCCGCTTCCTAAAGTGCAGCCGCTGCGTCAATTTGTAAAACCTGTAATTCGCGTGTTTGAAAACATGCTGATTCATGACCTGCTTGTGAAAATGCAGAAAGAGCGGACTCATATGGCAATCTTAATTGATGAATATGGCGGTACATCAGGTCTTGTAACGGTAGAAGACATTTTAGAAGAAATTGTCGGGGAAATCCGTGACGAATATGATACAGATGAAATTCCCGAAGTACGAAAAGTGAATGATAGCCATTATCTATTCAGCGCAAAAGTATTAATAAGTGAAGTAAATGCCCTGCTTGGCACTGAGTTAAATGATGAAGATGTCGATACGCTCGGCGGCTGGTTTTTAACAGAAAAAATTGATACATCCCTTCATGACATGCTCGAAGAAGAGGACTGGGTATTTACGATTATCGAAATGGAAGATCATCATATTTTATATATTGAAGCGAAAAAGCGCACATAAGGGGCGCTTTTTTTCATGGTTGTCACAAGAAATAGTCCGGGACAAGTTGCCGGAACGCTCAAAAAGGTGTAGGATAATAGGAATGAAACACGATGGAAAAGCAAAGGGAGTAAAAATAATGTCACGATATGAAGACGACAGCCTTGCCTTGCATACCGACCTTTATCAGATTAATATGGCCGAAACGTACTGGCATGATGGCATCCATACAAAAAAAGCCGTATTTGAATTATATTTTCGCAAGCTTCCATTCGGAAACGGATACGGTGTTTTTGCCGGATTAGAAAAAATTATCGATTACTTGGAGAATTTTCATTTTTCAGAGAGCGATATCGACTATTTGCGCGATATCGGCTACAAGGAAGATTTTTTAGCTTATTTAAAAAACATGAGGTTTACAGGCACGTTAAAAAGCATGCAGGAAGGTGAGCTTGTCTTTGCAAACGAACCGATTCTACGTATTGAGGCGCCGCTGGCGGAAGCTCAAATTGTCGAAACCGCCCTGCTTAATATTGTGAACTATCAAACATTGATCGCCACGAAAGCATCTCGGATTAAACAGGTGCTTGGCGACGAAACGGCAATGGAATTTGGCTCGCGCCGGGCGCACGAGATGGATGCAGCAGTATGGGGAACGCGGGCTGCTTATATCGGCGGTTTTGACGCAACAAGCAATGTCCGGGCAGGCAAGCTGTTTGGCATTCCTGTTTCCGGTACGCACGCCCATGCACTTGTGCAAACGTACAAAGATGAATACACAGCTTTTCGCAAATATGCAGAGCGGCATCGTGACTGTGTGTTTCTCGTAGATACGTATGACACGCTCAAGTCTGGTATGCCGGCAGCGATCCGGGCCGCAAAAGAGCTGGGAGACCAGATTCGCTTCGTTGGTGTCCGCCTCGACAGCGGCGATATGGCTTATCTTTCCAAGGAAGCACGTAAAATGCTTGATGAAGCAGGGTTTCCAAAAGCGCATATTGTGGCGTCCAATGATCTGGATGAATACACAATTATGAACTTAAAAGCTGAAGGTGCCAAAATTGATGTATGGGGTATCGGTACAAAGGTGATTACCGCGTATGACCAGGCTGCTCTTGGCGCCGTTTATAAATTGGTGTCGATTGAAGATGACAACGGAAGGATGACGGATACGATCAAGCTGTCAGCCAATCCAGAAAAAGTGACAACACCTGGATTAAAACGCGTGTACCGCATTATCAATAAGCTGAATGGCAAAGCGGAAGGGGATTATATTGCGATGGAACATGAAGATCCACAGCATGCCGAGCGGCTGAAAATGTTTCATCCTGTACACACCTTTGTCAGCAAATTTGTGACCAATTTTGAAGCGCGCGAACTGCATGAACCGATTTTCATCAACGGCACGCGTGTATATGAACTGCCCGATATCCACACGATCCGGAGCCGGACGGCGGATAACCTGTCGCTATTATGGAGCGAATACAAGCGGGCGCTTAATCCGGAAGAATATCCGGTCGATTTAAGCCAGGCCTGCTGGGATAATAAAATGAAAAATATTGAAGCCGTTAAAGCGCAGCCGCAGGAGCAGCTGTAACGGCCCGAAAAAGCGCCAAAATCGGCGCTTTTTTTCATGTAATCTTTGCCCCTGTAAAAAGCAGCGATTATAATGGAAGAAGGTACACTAGGAGGTGCGTCTCGTGAAGGAAGAATTAAGTGAATTTTATGATATCTTTACCGGCACTAAAAAAGATATTGAAAGTTTTATGGCAATGCTCGATCCGGTTATTAACAATGCAAAAGATGACCACGAGCGGCTGTATTATCACCATATTTTTGAAGAAGAGGAACAGCGGCTTGCCAGGCTTGCCGAGTTGATCCCGCTGATTGAAACCTTTCAGGCCGGGCGGGGAGGCGATTTCACACCGTCCAACAATACGTTCAACCGGCTGCTGCAGGAATTGAATCTTGAAAAGTTCGGCCTGCATAACTTTGTGGAGCATCTTGATCTTGCTCTTTTTCAATTTAAAGATGCGGAGCGCCAGGCCAAGCTGTCCCAAATGCGCGAATCCAATTATAAAAGTTATCAGTTTGTAAAAGAAAAGCTTGCCGGCATTAACAAACGCTTTGACACAGGATACACAGACCCACATGCGCATCATGACGAGCATGGGGATCATTTAAACCATCATGCACACAGCGATCATCATTCCCATGTGCATACATCGGCGGCGCTTCTGGCAAAACCGGCAGGACCAAAGCGGACATTTACAGTAGGGTCCCTTATTTCAAAGTAGGAGGAAGAGTTGATGAGCAAATTACACTTATATCCAGACGCACCACTATCAGAGGCTGACTTTGATCAGCTGGAGCAAATTATGATTGAAGCGGCCAGGGGGCAATTAACAGGCCGGCGGTTCATTGAGTTGTACGGCCCGCTTGGACGCGGCGTACAGAGCATTCACACAGACATTTTTTCCGAAAAAAGCGCAGCTCATATGGATTTGCAGGGATCGTTTGACACGGAAGTGGAATCATCCAAGCGCGTCAATTATACCATTCCTATGTTATATAAGGATTTTGTTTTGTACTGGCGTGACATTGAGCAGGCAAAAGCACTTGATATTCCGATCGACTTTTCCGCAGCAGCCAATGCAGCACGTGATGTGGCATTGCTCGAAGACGAAATGATTTTTCATGGCGCGGCCCAGTTTGACATACCTGGTTTAATGAATGTCAAAGGACGCCAGACACACTTAATCAGCAATTGGTACGAATCCGGAACCGCATTCCAGGACGTAGTGGAAGCACGTGGAAAGCTGATGGAGATGAACCATAACGGTCCGTATGCGCTTGTTCTGTCGCCAGAGCTGTATGCACTGCTGCACCGGGTACACCGCGATACAAACGTGCTCGAAATTGAGCATGTGCGTGAGCTTGTAACAGGCGGCGTTTTTCAATCGCCTGTTTTAAAAGGAAAAACAGGTGTGCTTGTGAATACAGGACGTAATAATCTTGATTTGGCGGTATCGGAAGATTTCGAAACCGCTTATCTCGGCGAAGAAGGAATGAACCACCCATTCCGTGTATACGAAACGGCAGTGCTCCGGATCAAACGTCCATCTGCAATTTGTACATTCGCCGACCCAAGAGATGATGAATAGGGAGTGGACGGTCGGTTCGCTCATTCCAGGCAGGGAAACACGGCGTGTACCGCTGGAGCCGCCGGCCCGCCTGGCGGAAGAAGAGCAGCCATCTCTCGATAAGCTGGCAGCCGCTGTCCAATGGAAGCAAAAAGAAGCCTCCTGCACTGTATCAGTCAAGCCGGGTGTTACACTGCTCGATGCGACGCTTGAACAAGGGTGCAGCATAGATTACAAATGCCGTAAAGGAACATGCGGCCGATGTGCTGTGGACATTCTTTCAGGAGAAGCTTTTCTCTCACCTAAAAATGAAGCCGAACAAAAAAAGCTCGGCGCTTCTTTACGCAGGCTGGCCTGCCAGACGGTCATGAGAGAAGCGTAAAAAACAGGGAAGCCGATTTGGCACCCTGTTTTTCACATAAAAAAAAAGCCTTTTAACAAGGCCTGTTATATATTAAGCAAATTTTTTCGTATGGATGGCAACTACATTCGATTCAATCGCAAATGGCAAATGAACATGCCGCTTTTCCAGTTCGTCTATACTGACGTCCCGTACAAGCTTTAATGCTTCCTTTTTAAAGGAATGAGTGACAAATCCTTCATTTACTTCACACAGCTTACGCAAGTAGCGAAGGGTTTCTTCTGTCATTAGTTCTCGAACGGCTGCATTTTGAAGCTGGCAGATCAATTTATGGCGAAGTCCCCGCATGACGCCGATTTGATCAACGTGTGCTGTAACGTTTTCGCCGCTATCTGCCACAAAGCTGAACGAAATGTATTTTCCCTGGGACAAATCAACATTTGTAAAAACCGGATTGGTATATGTTTCACCGGATGAAAGTGTAATCGACTCGGCTTCCGCAGCACCACCTAGCTTTCGGCTGTTGGCGATAACCATATGGATGTCTTTGAGTCCGTGAAGCATTCCATTCATGCAGTCTCCCTCTTTCCATCGTCGTTCTTCTTTCATCTTAAAGGGAATGATAATCATTGTCAATAAGAAGTTAAGGAAGCATGAACTGCGTATTTTTGTACAGAATAAAAGAGCATTCCGCTTTACTTAATACTATTCAGAAAATTCGTTCTTTATGCAAAATCTATTCAGTATTCTGTAATAAAATGCAAAAAATGCGCATTTTCGATGAATATTCATGTATAAAAATAAATAAATGCATAAAAAATGATTGAGTTTTTAAAGTGAAAAGAGTATTATCGTACTATATAAAAAAATCAAAGGGGATTTTTAGATGACCTATTCATTTAAAAAAGCAGCAGCCGCTATCATGGCCAGCACTGCTTTGCTGTTAGCAGCGTGCGGCGGCGGAGAAGAAGAAAAGGGCGGCAGTCCTTCTGAAGAGAAAAAGGTACTTAATGTTGGAACGGAAGCTACATTCGCTCCGTTTGAATTTATGGATAAAGGTGAAGTGTCCGGATTTGACGTAGATCTTTTAAATGCCGCAGCAGAAGAAGCTGGCTATGACGTCAACATTCAAAATACAGGATGGGATTCCATGCTTGCCGGTCTTCAAAGCGGACAGCTTGATATCGGCATGTCGGGCATTACTATTACCGATGAACGTAAAGAAACATATGATTTCTCTGTTCCATATTTTGAATCCGTAACGATGATCGTCTACAAAGAAGGAACAGACATTAAAGCAGCGGAAGATTTAAAAGGTAAGAAAATTGGCGTTCAAAATGGAACAACTGGACAATTTGCAGCTGAAAGCATCGTGGGTGTAAACAACAATGCTATTTCAAAATATGAAACAGCCGCTCTGATGTTCCAAGCTCTTCAAAGTGGAGACGTTGAAGCTGTAGTAACAGATATTGCAGTAGCACTTGAATATGAAAAATCAAATCCGAATGCCGGTGTTAAAACGGTCACAGATGATCAGTTTGCAGCTGAATACTACGGTATTGCTTTCCCGAAAGGAAGCGAGTATAAGGACGATTTTGACAAAGCATTAAATACGCTTTACGAAAACGGTAAATACGCTGAAATCTACGAAAAATGGTTTGATGAAGCGCCAGATATGGAAACTTTAAAAAAAGCAGCGCAATAAAAAAACGGCTGTCCATTTCTTAACGGACAGCCATTTTCTATGAAAGGAGAGAAAAAAATGGATTTTCGTTTTGATATTATCACAGATTATATGCCGTTTTTTCTGCAGGGCTTAAAAGTTACGCTCGGTGTTTCCCTTGCCGGTGTGCTTGCCGGGCTTGTACTCGGGCTTTTTATCGCGCTCGGAAAAATGTCAACTAATAGATGGATTCGTCTTCCCTTTAATATTTATATTAATATTTTCCGGGGAACACCGCTCCTTGTTCAGCTATTAATTATTCATTTTGGGATAGTACCGTTGTTTATGTCGCCTTCTAATCCCGTTGTATCTCTTGTGATTGGATTGTCTCTGAATGCGGCAGCATATATTGCGGAAATTTTCCGGGCAGGTATTCAATCTATTGATAAAGGGCAGATGGAAGCTGCGCGCTCTCTTGGGATGACGCGCGTGCAGGCGATGAAACTCGTTATTTTGCCGCAGGCGTTTAAGCGTGTAATTCCGCCGCTCGGCAATGAATTTATCGTGTTACTAAAAGAATCTTCACTCGGTTCGGTGCTGGCTGCGCCTGAACTGATGTATTGGGGCCGTGCTGCGGCAGGCCAGTATATTCGTGTATGGGAGCCGTACCTGACCGTTGCACTTATTTATCTTGTACTGACACTGTCACTTACCTACTTGATGAATTATGTTGAAAGGAGATTAAGCACTGATGATAAGCGTTAAAAACTTAAAAAAATCTTTTGGTGATAATGAAGTGCTGAAAGACATTTCCCTTGATGTATCACCGCAGGAAGTGGTAGTGGTTATTGGTCCATCCGGATCAGGAAAATCAACGCTTATCCGCTGCTTAAACATGCTGGAAACAATTGATGGCGGGCACGTAATCATTGATGGAAAAAATTTAACCGATAAGAAAACAAATATTAACGAGGTTCGAACAGACGTAGGAATGGTGTTTCAGCACTTTAACTTATTCCCTCACAAAACGATTCTTGAAAATGTTACACTCGCCCCCATCAATGTGCGGGGGATAAAAAAAGCAGAAGCAGAAGAAAAAGCGCGGGTCCTGCTGGACAAAGTAGGTCTTGCCGAAAAAGCCTCTGCTTATCCGGATTCACTTTCCGGGGGACAAAAGCAGCGTGTGGCGATTGCGCGTGCACTTGCGATGGAGCCGAAGGTCATGCTGTTTGATGAACCAACATCGGCTCTTGACCCTGAAATGGTTGGGGAAGTGCTGGAAGTCATGAAGCAGCTGGCTAAGGACGGGATGACCATGATTGTCGTAACGCATGAAATGGGCTTTGCCCGTGAAGTGGGCGACCGGGTTATTTTTATGGATAATGGCTATGTAGTGGAACAAAACGAACCGAAAGCGCTATTTGATGCTCCTCAGCACGAACGGACGAAAGCCTTTTTAAGCAAGGTGCTATAACAAAAAAGCCTCCTTTTAAAAGGAGGCTTTTTTTAGTGCTGGTAAATAAGCATTTCGATTTCTGTGCCTTCAAGCGTTTCTTTGGTCATTAAATCTTCTACGAGCCGTTCGAACGCCTCTCGGTTTTCCTCAATTAATGTTTGGGACCGTTCGAGTGCGACTTCAAACAGCTCATTCATTTTTGTTTCCTTGTCTGCTTGACGGAATGTCAGGGAAAAACGATCCTGGAAAATACCGGTATCTACCATGCGTTCTAAGATCTGTTTTGCCTGCTGAACATCACCGCTTACGCCAATTGAATGCTCGCCAAGGTAAAGGCGCTCTGCTACCCCGCCTGAAAGAATCATAGCCACCTGGTCAATCAATTCGCTGGCCGTTGATAAATGAAGCTCTTTCGGCACAGGAGCAACATAACCAAGCGCTTGTCCACGCGGAATGATCGTAGCCTTGCGGACAGAACCGGGCTTCGTGAGAGCAGCTACTAGGGCATGGCCGGCTTCATGAATCGCGACACGCCGCTTTGTAGCAGGGTCTGCAAGCGGCCGTGTTGTTGTGCCCAGAATGGTTCGGTCAAGTGCATAGTCAAAATCTTCTTTTCCAATCGTATCACGCCCGCTTCGAATGGCATTGCGGCTTGCCGTTTCAAACAGCGCCGACAATTCAGCTCCGGAAAAGCCGACGGTAGACTCTGCCAGATCCTGAAGCATGGCGGCGGCGTTGTCGGTTAATTTTCTTCCTTTGGCGTGAATATCAATAATTTCTTTCCGTCCTTTTGCATCCGGCAAAGTCACATGGAACGAGAAATCAATACGGCCGGGGCGGAGAAAGGCTTCATCAAGCATGTCGCGCCGGTTTGTCGCAGCGATAAACAGAATACCATCATTGTCAAGGCCGCCATCAAGCTGGACAAGCAGCTCGGTCAGTGTTTTTTCGCCTTCCTCGCCGCCGTGTGCTTTCCGGCGCCCGGCTAATGCGTCAACTTCATCAATAAAAATAACAGCTGGTTTTTGTTTGCGTGCTTCTGTAAACAAACTGCGCACACGCGATGCACCAACACCGACGAACAGCTCTGTAAAAGCGGAACCGCTTGATGAAAAGAAAGAAGCGCCAATTTCACGGGCAATAGCCTGAGCGAGCAGCGTTTTTCCTGTTCCCGGCGGGCCGTATAGAAGAATACCGCGCGGCGGTTCAAGACCCAGACGGGTAGATAAATCTCTTTCTTTTAAAATCGACAGCGTCTGCAGAATATCTTCCTTCATCTCATCCGCAAGACCGCCGACATCATTAAGCGTAATATCTGGAAGGGGACGGGCCTGTGAAAGGCTGTTTTTCATCGAGTGAGCCACACCCATTCCGCCGCCTTTTTTTCGGTAAATGTAAAACCCAATGGCTGATGCTGTTAACAGAACAAGTACAATAATCCAGCTTTCATATGGATTGGCTTTTACATATTCATAGCGAATATTGTATGTTTTGTTCAATTGGTCAACCGCATCGCTTCCCGGAGAAATATAAGAAGTAAACTCGCCGTTTTGTGTGGAAATATGCAGCTTGCCGTCAGGATGCTCCTCTAGCTCAACTACTTTTCCGTTTTCTTTTTGAATAATAGATTCAACCGATGAAAACGGAACGACAGTCGCTTGATTCGTATCCCGTACATATAAAAATACAACGGCCGCTATGAGCAGCGAAAAAGCAATCGCTGCTTTCCACCACAGTCCGGGACGTGTTAACATCGACATCACACTCCCTTTTTAGTCTCTCTCTATTATAAGAGAAAACGAGAATCGATGAAAGCGGAAAACATTTCTGCTCCAAAACACTCTTGTTTTAAAATCGAATGGTGCGTGGTATGATAAGGAAGATTAAATTTAAAGGAGCGATTACTTTGGCGAAAAAAGGCTATATTCAAATGAAAGACGGAGCGAAAATCGAATTCGACTTGTTTCCGGAGGCAGCACCAGGTACAGTAGAAAACTTCGAGAAACTAGCGAATGAAGGATTTTATAACGGTGTTGTATTCCACCGTGTTATTCCGGGATTTGTAAGCCAGGGCGGCGATCCGACTGGAACAGGAATGGGCGGTCCGGGTTACACAATCAAATGCGAAACAGAAGGAAACCCGCATACACATCAGGAAGGGTCTCTATCTATGGCACATGCAGGAAGAGACACAGGCGGCAGCCAGTTCTTTATCGTTCATGAGCCACAGCCTCATTTGAATGGCGTTCATACTGTTTTTGGCCAGGTAACATCAGGCATCGAAGCTGTAAAGTCTATGAAAAATGGCGATGTAATGGAGAAAGTAGAAGTATTCGACGCGTAATGATGCACTAAAGCCGGCTTTTGCCGGTTTTTTTATGGAAAAAATGAGTATTTCGGATGTGCAGTTGACGAGGTTCATACAACTGTGTAAAAATAAAACACATCATACATAAAAGCCTACTGGGGGTGCCTTCAGGCTGAGAGAGGAATGTCCTTAACCCCAATAACCTGATCCGGATCATGCCGGCGTAGGGAAGTAGCAATCACTGACGAAAAAACGGTTCAGCGTATTGCTGAGCCGTTTTTTGTATGAAGGAGGAAAAATCAGTTGTTTACCCCTAAAAAAATGGCGGTAATGTCTCTCCTGGCCGCAATTGGCGTTCTCGGCGCCACCTTTATCTGGTTTCCGGCAGGGGCGGCGAAAGCCTTTCCCGTCCAGCATGCCATCAATGTGCTGGCGGCCATTTTGCTCGGTCCCGGCCCGGCAGTCATCATCGCTTTTTTAATTGCAGCTGTTCGTAATCTATTAGGGCTTGGAACGATTCTCGCTTTTCCAGGCAGTATGATTGGTGCCGTTTTGGCCGGATATGCTTATCAAAAATGGAAGAAGCCTTCTCTTGCCGCAGTGGGAGAAATAGCAGGAACCGGCGTGATCGCTTCGCTTGTATCTGTACCGATCGCCAACTTATTTCTCGGTATGAAAGCAGCCGCATTTGCCTTTATGCCGGCATTTCTCATCAGCAGCGTGACAGGGGCCGTGCTTGGTCTTCTCCTGGCCGTCCGCTTGAAAAAAACAAAAATGTTTCAACGAAAGGATCATTTCTAATGAATAATCACGATGCAGCTCAGCTGCTCCAAAAAGTAAGAGCGGAAAAGCCGCTTATTCACAATTTAACCAACACTGTTGTGACAAACTTTACGGCAAACGGCCTGCTTGCACTGGGTGCTTCCCCGGTTATGGCTGATGCCGTGGAAGAAGCAGCAGATATGGCTCGTATTGCGTCTGCCGTTGTCCTCAATATCGGTACACTTTCAGCTTCTAAGGTAGAAGCCATGATTTTAGCAGGGAAAGCAGCGAATGAAAAAGGGATTCCTATTTTGTTTGATCCCGTTGGGGCAGGAGCCACTCCATTTCGCACAGAAAGCGCCAAGCGCATTTTATCAGAGGTAAAAGTGGATGTACTGCGCGGGAATGCAGGAGAAGTTGCCGTGCTGTGCGGACGGTCCGTTGAAGTAAAAGGAGTAGACGGCGGTGGAAATGAAGATGTGCGCAGACTGGCAAGGGAAGCAGCCGAACTGCTGAACCTTACTTGTGTGATTACCGGCAAGGAAGACAGTGTGTTTGGGGAAGAAGCATATGCCATTCAAAACGGCCATCCTATTTTAACGCGCGTTACAGGGACAGGCTGTCTTCTTGGGGCTGTAATTGCTTCTTTCTGCGCGGTTGAAAAAAACTACGCAAAAGCAGCTGCAGCAGCGCTGTCCTTTTATGGTGTGGCTGCGGAACGTGCTGCCGCTGCGCCGGGTGCGGACGGACCGGGTACGTTTGCTGCCGGGTTTATCAATCAACTTTACCAAACGAGCAGCCAGGACATGATCGAAAACGGAAAAGTAGAGGTGCTTTAATATGACAGTAGCCAAAGCATTAACAATTGCAGGATCTGACAGCGGAGGCGGCGCTGGCATTCAAGCGGATTTAAAAACATTTCAAGAATTGGGTGTGTACGGCACGTCCGCTTTAACGGCTGTTACAGCACAAAACACACTCGGCGTACACGGTGTGTATCCGATCGAAGCTGAAGCCGTAGAAAAGCAAATTGAAGCGGTACTGTCAGACATCGGAGTAAATGCCGTGAAAACAGGGATGCTGTTTTCGGCTGGCATTATTGAAGCCGCTGCCTGGACACTCCGGAAATACGAGTGCCAAAATCTTGTCATTGACCCTGTGATGATTGCCAAAGGGGGTGCTTCATTGCTGCAGAAGGAAGCATCTGAAGCATTGAAAAAGGTTTTGCTTCCGCTTGCGCTTGTTGTGACCCCTAATATTCCTGAAGCAGAAGTGCTGACAGGAATGACCATTCGTTCAGAAGCCGATAAAAAAGAAGCGGCAAAGCGGATTGCTTCTTACGGGGTGAAAAACGTCTTGATTAAAGGCGGTCATGAGGAAGGAGATCAAACATCCGACCTTTTATATGACGGGGAGGCGTTCCACATGTTTACCGGCCGGCGGATTGATACAAAAGACACTCACGGGACCGGCTGTACTTTTTCAGCGGCTATGACGGCGGAAATCGCAAAGGGTGCATCTGTCCACGCGGCGGCGCAAACGGCTAAATCTTTTATTCAGGCGGCGATTGAAGACGGTCTTCATATCGGAGAAGGCCATGGGCCGACTAATCATTGGGCACATCGCCAGCGGGGAGGACAGCTATGAGAAATGAGCAGCTGGCTGTGTATTTTATTGCCGGTACGCCGAACTGCCCGCGGCCGATTGAAACGATCTTGCAGGAAGCCATTGCCGGCGGCATTACGATGTTTCAATTCCGGGAAAAAGGAAAGGATGCGCTCAAGGGAGCTGCCAAAAAACAAACCGCGCAGCGCCTTCAGACGATCTGCCGGGAAGCAGGCATCCCGTTTATTGTCAATGATGATATTGAGCTTGCCGTCGACATTGGTGCAGACGGTGTTCATATTGGCCAGGAAGATGAAGCGGCATCCATCGTACGTGAGAAGCTAAAAGGCGGTATTGTCGGAGTATCCGTTCATACGATGGAAGAATTTGAACAAGCGATAAAAGATGGAGCTGATTATGTCGGGACCGGTCCAGTATATGCCACCGCAACGAAAACGAATACCCGCCCGGTGGCAGGCACGGGCTTAATCCACCGTATGAAAGAGCGTTATCCCCAGTTTCCAGTAGTCGGTATTGGCGGCATTACGCTTGAAAACGCGGAAGAGGTCATCAGGGCCGGAGCCGACGGAGTATCTGTGATTACGGCCATCAGCCTGGCTGAAAATCCTGCTTCCGCTGCAGTACTTTTAAAAAACAACTTCTTATAAAAAAGCAAACCAGCAGGCCTTTTTTCGTGCTATGATAAGAAAAACGTATTTAGAACGAGGCCGGGTGAAGCAATGTACCTATTTATTATCAACCCGTCTTCCGGAAACGGACAGGCGGTTTTTTTGTGGAAAAAAGTTGAGGGTATTTTAAAAAAGAAACAGATTCCTTATGCAGCGCTTGTGGGAGATTCGGACGTAGCAGCCCGTGAGTTTATTTGGAAGCGGATGAAAGAAAAAAAGATAAAAGCTGTGGCGGTGATCGGCGGCGACGGAACCTTTCACGCGGTTATACAGGACCTTGTTTACACGGATACAGCGGCAGCTTTGCTCCCAGCCGGGGCGGGGAATGATCTCGCCCGTATGTTTGGCCTGACGAAAAATCCGCATGCCTTTGTAGAAGGACTGCTGTCAAAAACTCCGCAGCAGATCGATGTATTGAAAGTCAACAACAGCTTTGGGCTGACGGTTTCCGGTATTGGTCTGGATGCTCATATTGCCGGACAGGCAGCCCGGGCTTTTTATAAAAAAACGCTTCATAAACTTGGGACAGGCGGCCTATCTTATAAGCTGAGCGCCCTTTCATCCATTATTCGCTACAAGCCATTTAAAAGCATTGTTACGATTGATCAGGATCAATACATATCAGACCGCACCTGGATGATCGCAAGCGGCAATACGTCTTTGTATGGGGGAGGGCTTGTCATTTGCCCGTATGCCCATCCTATTGATGGAGTAGCCGACGTTACACTTGTGCATACTGTGTCGAGAAGACGGCTGCTTTTTCGGCTGTTTCCGCTTCTTATGAAAGGGGACCCGGTACTGCGTGCAGGGGTTACCTATAAAAAAGGCAAAAGCATCATGGTTCAAACGAGCCGGCCGGTGCCGGTAATGGTTGATGGTGAAGTAATTGGCGCAACGCCTGCTGCCATTTCTATTCAAGAAAAAGCTATTTATCTCATCATCACTACGTAACAAAATGAAGCTTGTTTGCATATTAGAGCCAGGTTTTGGGTATGAAAAAAAGAGAAGATATGTGCACAAGCGAAGTGGAGGCGTAGGAATGGAAAAAATGAACCGTGGTATTTTAACAGCGCTGTCAGCGATCGGCATTGCGCAAGGGCTGAAAATCTTTACTCATAAAAAAGTAAGTGGCAATTGGGATGTAAAACAAGCTTTTACAACAGGCGGTATGCCAAGCTCTCACTCGGCCGGCGTGTCGGCACTGGCTTCTTATGTGGCTGCAAATAAAGGGTGGCGCCACACGGAAACAGCATTAGCAACTGTTTTTGGTGTCATTGTAATGTATGATGCTCAAGGCATCCGCCGTCATACGGGAGAAATTGCCCAGCTGGTCAATGATCTTGAAGACAATCTTGCTAAATTTTCCGGTGAATTTCCGAGTTTTCAATACGTGCAGCGCGAAAAAGAATTAAAGGAATTGCTCGGCCACCAGCCGGTCGAAGTAGGGGCAGGTGCCCTGCTAGGCATTCTCCTTGGCATTGTCTCTGCAAAAATTGAAGACGGACTGCGAAAATCAGAACAAAAAAAACAAATTTACAATCGGCGTGAAATCAATCGGCGTAAACATCAATGGTAACGAAAAAAGCACCCGTCGCGGGTGCTTTTTTATTTGATTACTTGGAAAACAATATGACGGTTCATAACCGGTTTCAGCTTGAAAAGCACATGATGGATGATTTCCTTTTTCATCACAGCTGAAACGGCCGGTGAGAGGGTTAATGATTGAATAAAGCGTAATGCGTGGCATTCGATATAGTGGGTAATTTGCTCTTTATAAAATAAATCGCGCTTAACGATTTTTTCCTTTATTTCGTTTGTAAGCTGTATCGCAAATTGCGTAACAGAATACTCAACTCCTCCGTAAAATTCAGCTACTGTCATAGCTCATTCCACTCCTTCCTCCATTCCATTTGTCAATACTTCTATTTATATCTTAACACAAACTTTACAATAAATTAATAATTAAATGATATTTATTTACATTACCTTAATTTATATGCCATAAAAAGCCTTATATGAAAAAAAACCCTAAATAAAAGGGTTTTTTTTCAGTGTGTAGATAAAGTCTTTTGCTTTTAAAAAAGAGCCGATAAGTGAAGCCTGCCGGACTTCGCGTTCCTCGGGCAGTGCGGGAGTCTCCTCGGCTGCGCCTGCGGGGTCTCCCGATTCACTGTACTTCCCGCAGGAGTCTTCGTCCGGCAGGCTTCACTAAGTAGTGTTGATGATCCATAAGCAAGAACTGAATAGAAATTCTCTCTTTATTTAAACAGAAAGATACGACCTTATGAGCTCTGTACAATCTTGTCGCAAGCCACTTCGGCGGGAGGGCAGCGCAGATTCCTATGGGCCGTGCCTGCCCCATGGAAAGCGGAGCTGCCTGGGCGCCGCCGCCGATCCACCCCATTCATGTGCACAATCGTTCATATAATTTGTCCACGGTCTGAAAAAACCCTAAATAGAAGGATTTTTTTGTATAACGATTTAAGAAAGCGAAATCGCTGCCGGCTTTACTTGAAGGGAAGAAAGCTGGTACGTTTTATGGCGGATTGCTTCAACGGAAACATGTTTTCGTGCAACGCCGGTATCCATCGCTGCCTGCGCGACAGCAGCAGCCACTTCCGGTGCTACACGTGGATCAAATGCAGATGGAATAATATATTCCTCAGAGCGTTCTTGATCGCCTACAAGAGAGGCAATGGCAAAAGCAGCAGCCATTTTCATTTCCTCATTGATATCTGAAGCCCGTGTATCAAGCGCCCCTCGGAAAATGCCCGGAAAAGCTAAAACATTGTTGACTTGATTTGGAAAGTCGGAGCGGCCTGTGCCGATCACGCGTACACCGGCTGCTTTGGCATCTGCCGGCAGAATTTCCGGCGTTGGGTTGGCCATTGCAAAAACAATCGCATCCTGCTTCATCGTCTGGATCATAGCCGGTGTCAGCGCTCCGGCAGCAGAGACACCGATAAACACATCGCTGTTCTTTACAGCTTCCTCAAGCGGTCCGCTCACTTTATCCGGGTTGGTAAACGAAGCAATTTCTTCTTTAATCGGATTCATCCCAGCGGTCCGTCCCTCGTAAATCGCTCCTTTCGTATCACACATAATAATATTTTTTACGTTAAATGCCTGAAGCAGTTTAGCGATGGCTATACCAGCTGAACCAGCACCATTAATAACAATTTTGATATCAGAAAAGGACTTGTCCACAATCTTTAACGCATTAATTAAACCGGCAGCTGTAACGATCGCTGTACCGTGCTGGTCGTCATGAAAAACAGGAATATCCATTTCCTTTCTGAGACGCTCCTCAATCAAAAAGCAGTTGGGCGCTTTGATATCTTCTAAATTAATGCCTCCAAAGGATGAAGCAGTAAGTTTTACAGTTCGGATAATGTCTTCTGGGTCGCTGCTATTAATGCAAAGCGGAAAAGCATCCACACCGCCAAAATTTTTAAATAAAATGGCTTTTCCCTCCATTACGGGAAGGGAAGCATGTGCGCCGATATCTCCCAATCCGAGAACAGCTGAACCGTCTGATACAACTGCCACTGTGTTGGCTTTCATCGTATACTCATACAGATTTTCTGGGTTTTCGTGAATCTCAAGGCAGGGTTCAGCAACGCCTGGCGAATAAACAAGGCTTAAATCGTTTAAGTCTGTAACCCCCATTTTCGCTGCTGTTTCCAGCTTTCCTTGATAGTGACGATGAAGATCAAGTGCATCCTGACGTAAATCTTTCAATGTGATTCCCCTTTTCTGTTCAGTTTTCTAATTTTCATAGCAACGCAAACCGGAAACTGATTCAAATTTTCTGAAAATTTATTTTTGTATTGTATCGCTTTTCAGAAGGGTTGTAAATAGAATCGGGCAAAAAATGTCCCGATAAATAAAAGGGTTGTGTTCTTTTCTTTTTTACTGTACATTTAGAAAATAAGATCAATTAAACAAACCTTATCAAGAGAAGCGGAGGGACTGGCCCGACGATGCTTCAGCAACCGGCCGTATCGGCAAAGGTGCTAAATCCAGCGGACTGACACCGTCCGGGAGATGAGAAGAAGTGTAAAAACAAGCCTTCTTCCATGGAGGCTTGTTTTTTTTATATTAAAAGGAGCGATAGAAATGACAAATATTGAAACAAAGCTTGCCCAACTCGGCAACCGTACAAACAATCCAACTGGAACAGTTAATCCGCCTGTTTATTTTTCAACAGCTTATCGCCACGAGGGAATTGGCATGTCAACAGGCTATGATTACGTGCGGACAGGAAACCCAACCCGCGAAGTCGTCGAAAAAGCGATCGCTGATCTTGAAGGAGCAGATGCAGGATTTGCTTTTTCTTCCGGCATGGCCGCTATCCATACTTTAATGTCTTTGTTTGAGCCGGGCGATCATTTCTTAGTATCAGCTGACTTGTACGGCGGCACGTACCGCTTATTTGAAAAAGCCTGGAAAAAGTTTGGTCTCGACTTTACATATGACAGCTTTGAGTCATTGAGTGAAACAAAAAAATTGGTAACCGAGAAAACAAAAGCGATCTTTTTGGAAACGCCGACCAACCCGCTTATGAACGAAATCAGCATCAAGGCCGTTTCTGATTTTGCAAAAGAACACGGTCTGCTGCTGATTGTGGATAATACATTTTATACTCCAGTGCTGCAGCGCCCTATTGAGCAGGGTGCCGATATTGTTCTTCACAGCGCCACGAAATATCTTGGCGGGCATAATGACCTGCTGGCCGGCTTAATTGCTGTAAAAGGTGAAGAACTGGCTGCTCGTGTTTTTGACTTTCAAAATGCAATCGGTGCCGTACTCGCGCCATTTGATTCCTGGCTGCTTGTCCGCGGTATGAAAACGCTCAGCCTGCGTATGAAGCAGCATACAGAAAACGGTCAAAAAATTGCGTCATTTTTAAAAGAGCATGATGATATTACAGACGTTCTATATCCGGGACAGGGCGGTATGCTGTCATTCCGCTTACGGTCAGAAGAGTGGGTAAATGCATTCCTGCAAAACTTGCAGATTATTTCCTTTGCGGAAAGCCTGGGCGGCGTAGAGAGTCTTATGACATATCCAGCCACGCAAACCCACATGGATATACCGGAAGAAATCCGTGTTGCAAACGGCGTCTGTAACCGGCTTTTACGTTTTTCAATCGGGATCGAACATGCGGAGGATTTAATTGCAGATCTCGAGCAGGCATTTCAAAAAATGAAGGGATGAACAACGAGTTGAGCGACTATACATTTCAAACCAAATTACTTCATAACAATCATAAATTTGATCCAAATACCGGCGCGGTCAGTGTGCCAATTCAGCATGCATCTACGTTTCATCAGTCTGATTTTGATTCGTTTGGCCAGTATGATTACAGCCGGTCCGGCAATCCGACTCGTGAAACGCTAGAGGCAGCAATTGCTGAATTGGAAGGCGGCGTGCGTGGTTTTGCGTTCGCTTCCGGTATGGCGGCTATCTCTACAGCGTTTATGCTTTTATCAAAAGGCGACCATGTAGTGGTGACAGATGACGTATACGGCGGCACGTTCCGGATGGTTACATCCGTGCTCACACGCTTTGGCATTGAACATACATTTGTCGATATGACAGATCTGGATGCTGTTGCTAAAGCTATTCAGCCGAATACAAAAGTGCTTTACATGGAAACGCCGTCTAATCCGCTGCTCAAAGTAACCGATATTGAGGGCGTTGTGAAACTCGCTAAAGCGAACGGATGCCTGACATTCTTAGATAACACTTTTTTGACTCCTTATTTGCAGCGGCCCATTGAGCTTGGTGTAGATCTTGTTCTTCATAGTGCAACAAAATTTTTGTCCGGGCACAGTGATGTGCTTGCCGGTCTCGCTGTAGCAAAAGACGAAGAATTAGCTGCTCAATTTTATGCGCTGCAAAACTCGTTTGGAGCGGTGCTTGGCGTTCAGGACTGCTGGCTTGTGCTGAGAGGATTAAAGACATTATCAGTTCGGATGGAGCAGTCACAAAAAGGGGCAGCTGAAATTGCTCATTACCTGGCTTCTCACCCAAAAGTTAAGCATGTGTATTACCCAGGTCTTGCTGAGCACCCAGGCCATTCTGTTCACTTCCGTCAGGCAGCAGGCGGCGGCGCTGTGCTGTCATTTGAACTGGAAGATGCAGATGCGGTGCGCCGTTTTACTGCCCGCGCAAAAATTCCAGTTTTTGCGGTTAGTCTTGGTGCGGTTGAATCTATTTTGTCATACCCGCCAAAAATGTCCCACGCGGCTATGCCGGATGCGGAACGGGACAAGCGTGGCATTCGAGACGGATTGCTGCGTCTGTCCGTTGGGCTGGAATCTCCAGATGATTTAATCCGGGATTTTGAACAGGCTTTTCAAGATTAATGCAAAAAAACGTCATCCTTTTTAAAAGGATGACGTTTTTTATTAAGCGTGACGCATTTTTTTTAGGATAAAGCTTACAATGGCAACAAGGATGATAGCGCCGATTAAAGCTGGAATAATGGCCATTCCACCGATGGTTGGTCCCCAATCGCCAAAGATTGCGCCGCCAATCCATGCGCCAATAATACCTGCAATAATGTTGCCGATGATTCCGCCTGGAATATCCTTACCTAGAATAAGTCCTGCTAACCAGCCGATGATTCCACCGACAATTAAGAAGATAATAAAGCCCATGATGTTTTCCTCCTGGTAAAGTTATTTGTAATGCTTTGATGGTTTATGTATTCCCGATATCAAATAGATCAAACCAAAAAAATGAATAAAAATTAATTGACAATATTTTCACAGTCAAGACAAAAGAAAAAGAAAGAGCGATCGCTCTTTCTTTAGTATTTCCGAATGGCAAAATCACATTCACCTTCGAGTGCTTTAATCAGCGGACCGAACCCACTGGCTTCATCCATTACACGCTGATCAAGCAGTTCATTAAATCGGCCTCCGTAAAATTTCACATAAAGCATAATGCTGAGACGGTGGCCGCCCCTCTCAGGGTCTTTCAATACATCAACCTGTGCAGCAACATCAACAAACGTTTCATCTGCATGATCATCAATGCCGGCAGCCTGCTGCACGGCGTTTTGTTAGCAGGCAGCAATTGAAGCACCAAATAACTCAAGATAGTTTGTCCGCAGTTGTCCTTGGCCGCCTAATATGGATGGAGTGGTCAGCTCAAGGTTCAGCGGTCCCTCTTCTGTCCAGACGCTTCCTTCCCGTCCGCCCTTTGCATTAACGGTCACACTATAGACCGGTTCCATTAAGAATCGCTCCTTTTCGGGTCAGATTGAGTTTCTTCTATCATTTCCCTGTGAAAAGAAGCGGCCAAACAATTAAAGAAGCATACCGGCAATCGCAGCGCTGAGCAGGGAAGCAAGAGCACCTGCTATAACTGACTTCAAGCCGAGGCGGGCAATGTCAGCACGGCGGGAGGGAGCTAGGTTTCCAAGTCCGCCAATTAGAATTGCTAATGAAGAAATATTCGCAAACCCACAAAGCGCAAAGCTGATAACAGCGACTGTTTTCGGAGTCAGGCTGTCGATTTGCGGGGCAAAATTAGAATAAGCAACAAATTCATTTACAACGAGCTTTTGTCCGATAAAGCTGCCGGCTGTAACAGCTTCATGCCAAGGAACACCGATGGCAAAGGCAATTGGCGCGAAAAGGTAGCCAAGAATCATCTCAAGAGAGAGGCTGTCTAATCCGAACCATCCGCCGATTAAGCCAAGCAGGCCGTTGACAAGAGCGATAATAGCCGTAAAAGCTAGTAACATGGCGCCAATATTCAGGGCAAGCTGAAGACCGACGCTCGCTCCTTTAGCAGCTGCATCAATTACGTTGACAGCATCTTCATCTGATTCCATTTTAAATTCTTTTGGCTCAGGTTCCGCAGATGTTTCTGGAACAAATAATTTAGCCATGACAAGCCCAGCCGGTGCAGCCATAAAACTTGCAGCAAGTAGATACTCAAGAGGCACGCCAAGAAGGGAGTAGCCAATCAAAACAGAGCCCGCAACGGATGCAAGTCCGCCTGTCATAACGGCAAATAATTCTGATTCTGTCAATTTGTTAATATAAGGCTTAATCACAAGCGGGGCTTCCGTCTGCCCGACAAAAATGTTGGCAGCAGCCGACATCGACTCTGCTTTTCGTGTACCGAGTATAGCGGACAAGGTACCGCCAATTATTTTAATAAAAAACTGCATAATGTTTAAATAGTACAAAACAGAAATCAAGGCCGAGAAAAAGATAACAACAGGAAGAACATTTAAGGCGAATACATATGTAATCCCAGATTGTTCTGTATATAAGCCGCCAAATAAGAAATTAATCCCTTCATTAGCATAGCCAGTAATTGCGTTGACGACTTCTGTTAGCTTCAGCATCATTTTTTGCCCGAAGCTCCATTTTAAAACAACAAATGCAAAAACAAGCTGGAAAGCAAGGCCGCCAAGTACAGTCCGCCAGTTGATGCGCTTTCGATTGGTCGAGAAAAGAAATCCAATCCCTAATACGATTACAACCCCAAATAGTCCCCAGAGGAACGACATTTTAAACACTCCTTTAATTTTCTTTACACATCCACATCTGACTAGTTTATAATTAACAGCGTTGGCTATTCAACTGTTTAGAAAAAGACGCAACATTAAAATAATACTTACTTATATAGCTTATCTGATTTAACAGAATATAAACGTGTAAGGAAAGAAAGGAAGAACAGAAATGGCATCATTTAAAGAAGATGTATTATCGAGACGAACCTTTGCAATTATCTCCCACCCGGATGCCGGGAAAACGACGATGACAGAGAAATTGCTTCTATTCGGCGGTGCAATCCGTGACGCCGGAACGGTAAAAGGAAAGAAAACAGGAAAATTTGCTACATCTGACTGGATGGAAATCGAAAAGCAGCGGGGGATTTCCGTAACCTCTTCTGTTATGCAGTTTGCTTATGAAGGGTACAATGTAAACATTTTGGATACACCGGGTCACCAGGATTTCTCGGAAGACACGTACCGGACGCTGATGGCGGTTGACAGTGCCGTGATGATTGTCGATGCGGCAAAAGGGATTGAAGCCCAGACACTCAAATTATTTAAAGTATGCCGCATGCGCGGCATTCCGATTTTTACGTTCATTAATAAATTGGACCGCCAGGGGAAAATGCCGCTTGAACTGCTGGAAGAGCTTGAAGAGGTGCTCGGCATTCAGTCATATCCGATGAACTGGCCGATTGGCATGGGGAAAGAGTTTTTTGGCATTTACGACCGTTATAACAAGCGGGTTGAACAATTCCGCACAGAAGAAGCGGACCGTTTTTTGCCGCTTGATAAAGAGGGGCATATTGCGGTTGACCACCCTATTAAAGAATCTTCTCTTTACACAGAAGCGATGGATGATATTTTACTGCTCGAAGAAGCAGGCAATGAGTTTTCTCGGGAAAAAATTAATTCAGGTGAATTATCACCTGTCTTCTTCGGCAGCGCACTGACAAACTTCGGCGTACAGACATTTTTAGAAACGTACCTGCAGTTTGCGCCGCCGCCACAGCCGCGCAATGCTGACGCAGGAGAAATTGATCCGCTGAACGAACAGTTTTCCGGCTTTATTTTTAAAATCCAGGCAAATATGAACCCCGCTCACCGTGACCGGATTGCTTTTCTGCGTATTTGCTCCGGCAAATTTGAGCGCGGTATGGCGGTTACACTCGCCCGGACAGGAAAAACAACAAAGGTGTCCCAGTCCACACAATTTTTAGCGGACGACCGCAGTACGGTCAATGAAGCGGTTAGTGGGGACATCATCGGACTATACGATACTGGAACGTACCAAATTGGCGATACCCTTACAGGCGGCAAGCCGATTTTCCAATTTGAAAAGCTGCCTCAGTTTACTCCGGAGCTTTTTGTGAAAGTGGCGGCGAAAAACGTGATGAAGCAAAAAAGCTTCCACAAAGGAATCGAGCAGCTTGTACAGGAAGGCGCTATTCAAATGTATAAAACGGTCCGTACAGAAGAGTATATTCTCGGGGCTGTCGGGCAGCTCCAATTTGAAGTATTTGAGCACCGGATGATCGGCGAATACAATTCAGAAGTGCGCATGGAGCCAATCGGCCAAAAAATTGCCCGCTGGATTGAAAACGAAGAGGATATTACCGATGCCATGTCGTCTTCGCGCAGCACGCTTGTGCGCGACCGTCATGGCAAGCTTGTATTCCTGTTTGAAAACGACTTTGCGCTCCGCTGGTTCCAGGATAAGCACCCAAATATCCGTTTGTATAACTTAATTGGATAAAAAGAAGCCTCGTCTATCGAGGCTTTTTTTATTTTAACGTGTTCCACTTGGTCAGAAAGCCATTCATTCGGTATAGTGAAAGAATAGCAATTCCGTAAAAAGGAGGAAATAGATTGAAGATAAGCAAGTTTTCGATTGAACGGCCGGTATTCACGATGGTTATCATGTTTTTAGTCATTATTCTTGGGATCGTCTCACTTTTGCGCATTCCGCTTAAGCTGATTCCGGATTTAAATCCGCCCATCGCGGTTGTTGTGACAACCTATGAAGGAGCAGGTCCGACGGAAGTCTCCGAAAAGGTGACAAGGCCGCTTGAACGAAGCCTGTCAACGCTTCCAGGAATTGAAAATATCTCTTCCACTTCTCGGGAAGGTTCCAATTTTATATTACTTGAATTTTCCTGGAGCACGAATATTGATGATGTCCAAAACGATGTGCTGCAGCGGATCGGTCAAACGCCGATGCCGGAAGGAGCGGGGGAACCTCAGTTTTTAAAGTTTGATCCATCGCAGTTTCCGATTATTCAACTATCTCTTCAGTCAGACGGAAAAGCTGATTTGAAGGGATTGACGGAAACACTGCAGACGGATTTGTCTGCTGTAGAAGGGGTCGCGAATGTGTCTGTAACAGGGCTTACAGCGGATGAGGTAATAGTCGATTTAGACGAAGAAAGAATGAAACAATACGGCATTGATCAGTCAACAGTCGTTCAGCTGATTGGAGCAAATAACGTTTCACTGCCCGGAAGTACTGTGGAGGCGGATAATAAAACATTGACGACACGTGTTATCAGCCAGATCACCTCTTTAGACGATATCAAAAACTTGACTGTATCAGTCAACCCGCTCACTGGAGAAAAAGTAACCATTGCCGACGTAGCCTCCGTTGAAAAAAAACCGCTTAATGAGAATACAATCACACGGGCTAATGAAAAACCGGCTGTGCTGTTAAATGTTTTGCAGGAGTCAAACGCAAATACCGCTGAGGTGTCTGAAGGGTTCCAGGAAAAACTGGATGAGCTGCTGGCAAGGGATGAGTACAAAGGAATTAAAGCAGACATTTTATCAGATCAAGGAGATTATATTCGCCTGGCTATCGGTAATATCGCAAATTCTCTCTTTGTAGGCGGCGCTCTTGCGATGGCGGCATTATTCTTTTTCCTGAGAAATGTAAGAAGCCCGCTCATTATTGGTGTGGCCATTCCTTATTCTGTGATCGTGACGTTTGTTCTTATGTTTCTGGCGGGTTTTGATTTAAACATTATGACGCTCGGAGCACTCGCTCTTGGAATCGGGATGCTTGTTGATAATGCGATCGTTGTCATCGAAAATATCTATCGTCACCTGTCGATGGGAAAGGATCCGAAAACGGCTGCTTATGATGGCACAAAAGAAGTAGGTGTAGCGATTACTGCTTCTACGCTGACAACGGTCGCAGTGTTTTTGCCCATTATTTTTATCTCGGGTATTTTAGGACAAATTTTAAAAGAGTTTGCGTGGACCATTTCATTCAGCTTGTTTGCTTCGCTTGTTGTAGCGGTTACTGTCATTCCTATGATGGCCAGCCGATTTTTGACTGCACTTCCGCCAGGTGTAGAAGAAAAGCGCCAGCAGTCCCGCCCGCTTTTATTGCTTGAAAGGGGGGTCAGGTGGTCACTTGCACACCGCGCGACTGTTTTAACGATTGCTTTTATTCTTTTTGCAGCTGGAGTATTCGGTTTAACAAAAGCTGGTACACAGTTTTTGCCTCCGACAGACGAAGGGTTTGTCACGGTTGAGGTAGAAACAGAAAACGGCACTTCATTCAAAGAAACAGAAAAAGTGGTACAGGCCGTTGAAGATGTAATGGCAGAAAAAGAAGATATTCAAGTTTATGTCAGCTTGATTGGTTCTACACAGGAAAGCTCATTTGGCGGAACCAATTCGTCAAACGAAGCAGAAATGTATGTGAAAATGAAAGAAGACCGCGGCCGCTCTGTTTTTGATTTTGTAGATGAAATAAAGCCCGAGGCAGAACAAGCTGCCAAGCGTATCAACAAAACGGCAGAGGTCACTTTCAACCTGCAGTCAGCGTCCGGAACTGCCCCACAGACATTAACCTTTAACGTGCGGGACATTCATCCCGACCGGCTGAACAAAGCGATTGAACCTATTCAATCGGAAATTGAACGTATTGATGGTGTAACTGATGTACGGACGGACCGTGACGAAACCATTCAAGAGGTGCAGATGACGGTAAAGCGGGAACAGGCACTTCGAGCGGGGCTCGCACCGGCGCAAGTGGCCCAGATTGTAAACAATGCAACCCGTGGTGTGTTTGCAACTCAATTGATTGAAGAAGGGTCATCAGAAGTAAAAACGGTTTACGTGCGTTATGACGAGAACGTAACGAAAAACATAGACGCTTTAAGAAATATGCAGGTGAAGACACCATCAGGAACCTTTGTTTCATTGGAAACCATTGCTGATATTCAGTTGAAAAACGGGCCTGTGTCCATTCGGCGCATTAAAAGTCAGGATGCGGTGCAGTTTACAGTCACTTATTCGGCTTCGCAAAATTTAGGTGACATTTCCTCAGCAGTAGATGAAAAAATCGCCGGCTTAAACCTGGCGGACAGCACGATCGTATCCTACAGCGGTGATCAGGAACTGCTGGATAATTCAAAAGATGATATTGTGATGGCCATGGTACTGGCCATTATCCTTGTTTATATCGTGATGGCTGCCCAGTATGAATCCTTTAAGTATCCATTTGTGATTATGTTTACCGTTCCGCTTGCGGTGATTGGTGTGGCTTTGTCTCTTCTTTTAACAAACCTTCCAATCAGTGTGCCGGCTATTATCGGTATTTTGATCCTTGTCGGTATTGTGGTCACCAATGCGATTTTGATGGTGGATTACATTTTGCAGCGGAAAAAAGATGGATTATCCGGTCATGAAGCCGTTGTTCAATCTGTTAAAGACAGGGTGCGACCGATCTTAATGACCGCTTTAACCGCTATTCTCGGGTTAATTCCCCTTGCATCTGGAATCGGAAGCGGAACGGAGATCAACCAGCCTATGAGTGTTGTTGTAATCGGCGGTTTGGTTTCCAGTACGTTTTTAACGCTTTTCGTTATCCCGGTTGTGTTTAGTTTTTTTGACCGGGGAACAAAAAAAGAAAAAAAGTTTACAAACTAAAAAAAATTGAATATACTAATATTGTGAAAAATAAATTTCTTTGACGAATAGTCGAAGGGGAGTAGCGTTAGGTACAAACCTAAAGCAGTGTCGTCACTTCATGGATTTGATCTATATCCATCGGCGCTGCTGGCATGAAGGAAGACCACACATGCTTAGCGAGACCTTTGTCTGTAATCTATTACAGGCAAAGGTCTCGCTTTTTTTTGTTTTCTTCATGCCCGTTTTAAACCATTATTGGAAGGAGATGGGTAAGATGGATACAGCTTTGTTACTAGAATACGCATGGGTGCTCGGTGTCCTCATTATTTTGGAAGGGATCTTGGCAGCGGATAATGCAGTCGTCATGGCCGTTATGGTTAAGCACCTGCCGAAGGAGCAACAGAAAAAAGCGCTGTTTTACGGATTGATGGGGGCTCTTGTTTTTCGCATTGCGGCACTGTTCCTTATTTCGTTCCTCGTCAAAGTATGGCAGGTACAGGCGATTGGCGCTCTTTACTTGTTCTTTATCTGCGTCAGTCATTTGTATAAAAAATGGAAGGAAGACAGAAGGATTGAAGGACACGGACTCGAAAAGGATTTGCGTGGATCTTCTTTTTGGATGACTGTTTTAAAAGTAGAAATAGCGGATATTGCGTTTGCCATTGATTCGATGCTCGCGGCTGTAGCATTGGCGGTTACACTTCCGGAAACAGGCTGGGGCCAGATTGGCGGTATCGATTCCGGACAGTTTTTGGTAATGTTCCTTGGCGGTTTTATTGGCGTTGTTATTATGCGCTTTGCGGCTACCTGGTTTGTCCGTCTTCTGCAAAAATATCCCACGCTCGAAACAGCCGCATTTTTAATTGTCGGCTGGGTCGGCGTGAAGCTGGCAGTCTTTACATTGTCTCATCCGTCTCTGGCAGTACTGGATGAGCATTTTCCCGAATCAAAACCGTGGAAGCTCGTTTTCTGGAGTGTTCTCCTGGCAATTGCTGCCGGCGGTTATTTAATTGCCCGGGCGAAAGGGCCTGAACAAAGCAGTGAAAATGCTAGCGCTTAAAGCAAAAAACCTTAAAACACATCGAATGTCACAGTTCGATGTGTTTTTTTGTTTGAAAACAATGTTTTAGGCGTATAGATAGAGACGGATAAGAAAAAGGAGATACAGCTATGGATTTAAAATCAGGAAGTGTGTACTGGCCGGAGACATTCGAAGAAGCGCCCGCTTATCCATCTGTAAAAGAGGATATAGAGTGTGATGTCGTGATTATCGGTGCAGGTGTATCCGGCGCCTGTACCGCTTATGAATTAAGAAACACCGGCTTTGATGTCGTGCTCGTTGAAAAACGGACAGTGGCCGCGGGAAGCTCAAGCGCAAATACAGGCTTACTGCAGTTTGCCAATGATCAGCTTCTGCATGAGGCGATTCGTTCATTTGGCAAAAGGGCAGCAGTTGATCATTATTGGCGCTGTTTTAATGCGATCCGTTATCTTGAGAATGATATCGCCCCGTCGCTGCCGATTGATCCGGACCTGACCATGCGCAGCAGTTTATTTTTCGCGAGCTGTGAAGAAGATATTGGCAAAATACAAACAGAATACGCAGCTTTAAAAGAAGCCGGGTTTGATGTTGACTATGTGGAAGGAGAGGGAATGAAAAAATGGGTTCCTTTCAGCCGGCCGGCAGCTATTATTGCAAAAGGCGACGCAGAGGTTAATCCGTTAAAGCTTACCCATGGACTTGTAAGAGCGGCTGCCAAAGAAGGGGTCCGTGTTTTTGAGCAAACAGAAGTGAGTTTAAAAAAAGCGGATGAAGCCGGTGTCGTTCTGCGAACAAAGGACGGCCATTTACTCAGGGCAAAAAAAGCCGTTTTTGCTCAAGGGTATGAAACGCAAGAAACGGTAAAGGACCCAAATGCAGTCGTCGAAAGCAGCTATGCAATTATAACCAATCCCGTAGAGGATTTATCGTTTTGGAAGGATGGCGTCATGATCTGGGAATCCAACCGTCCTTACTACTACGCCCGGACAACAGCAGACCGGCGCATTGTAATCGGCGGACTTGATGAACCGGCTTCGGAGGGAAGTGCGCGTGACCGAAAAATGCCGGCAAAGACGGAGAAGCTTGTTCAAGAAGCTGAGGCATGGTTCCCGTCTTTAAAAGGAAAAATACGCGCGGAGTACAGCTGGAGCGGATCGTTTGCCCATACGCAGGACGGGCAGCCCATCATCGGCCGGTACAGCCATATGCCCAACAGCTTGTTCCTGCTTGGCTATGGCGGCAACGGAGTGGTGTACAGCTTGTTTCTGTCCCGTCTGATCGCCCGGTTTTTAATGGGAGAAAGGGATGCGGCTTTTTCATTTTATTCAAAAGAGCGGTTTTATGAACCAAAGTAAAAAGCGGCAGGCCGGGAAGGCCTGCCGCTTTTGGTTTAAATGGCTGCTGTTAAACGGGACGGAAAAAAGTAGGAGGAAGAACCGGCACCGTTTGGCTGAAAGTAAACAAGCAGCCAGCCGTCTTCTTGAACCCAGGCACCGTTTCGTTTTTGCATTGTAACGGGCTCTAGGATCGTATGCTTATGCAGTTCTTTTTCGCGAAGCCCGAGAGATGCGAACGACTCACCGGCAAGAAGAGGATGGACGGCAAGCTGCTGATAGATTGCTTTCCGCTGGGCAGACTCGTCTGTATTCCACCAAGGCTTACGCGGCTTAAAGCGCTGATTGGCTAAATAATCATACTTCATAATACTCTCCACATGAGCCGCGTCATTCGGATAAGCCGTCCGCACAAACGAATCCAGCCGTTTAAACAAATCCTCCAGCTGGTGGCCGATACGGCTCCAGCCGTTCGCTTCCCAAAATGTGCCAAAATCCTGAAAAAAGTCAAACGGTGTTTCGGCGAGATGGCGTGTAATATAATCAATCGTCTCATCGGTCCGGTGATCGTTCCAGTACTTTTCAAGCACGTCTTCCGTTTGTTTAATACGAATCACTTCATCAAATGGAAGCACCCGGTTTGACAGCATTTCATACGGCGCTTGATCCATGTACTGATAGCCGTATTGAGGAGCGCTTAGACGCAGACCTGTTCCGCGAAGCAGCTTTAGGAAGCCAAGCTGTAGCTCTTCCGGCCGAAGGGCAAATACGTCGTTAAACGTGTTGCGGAATGAATCGTAATTTTCTTCCGGCAGGCCGGCGATCAAATCAAGGTGCTGCTCAATTTTACCGCCTTCCTTTACCATCGTCACGGTACGTACTAGTTTTTCCCAATTTTGTTTTCGCTGAACGAGCTCATTTACGCCGTCATTGGTCGACTGCACCCCGATTTCAAAACGAAACAAACCGGCCGGGGCATTCTCATTTAAAAATTGAATCACTTCGGGGCGCATAATATCACCTGTAATCTCGAATTGAAATACAGTGCCGGGCACATGCTCATCAATGAGAAACTGAAACATTTCCATTGCATAGCTACGGCTGATATTAAATGTCCGGTCAACAAATTTAATGGTTTTAGCCCCGTTTTTCATCAGAAAACGAATATCGTCTTTTATTTTCTCGCGGTCAAAATAGCGCACTCCCGTCTCAATAGACGATAAGCAGAATTGGCAGCGGAATGGACAGCCGCGGCTCGTTTCGATGTAGGTAATCCGCTTAGACAGCGAATCTAGGTCTTCTTCAAAGCGAAACGGGGAAGGCAGCTCGCGCAGGTCGATTTTATTCGTCTGAGGCTGAATATGCTGTTTGCCGTTTTCTTTATAGGCAAGGCCGGGCACTTTGGAAAAGTCGCGCTCTCCCGATAACTGGTCGAGCAGCATACGGAACGTTTTTTCTCCTTCGCCGATCGCAATAAAGTCCACATCCGTAAGTCGGTCCAGCCAGTATGGAACATCATAAGTCACTTCCGGACCGCCAAAGACAATCGTGCACTCAGGCAGTACTTTTTTAATCATGCCGGCTACGCGGATCGTTTCTTCAATATTCCAGATGTAGCAGCTAAAGCCGATCACATCTGGTTTGTGGCTGTACAAGTCGGATACAATATTCATGGCAGGATCTTTGATCGTATACTCGGCCAGCCGGATATCATAAGCATCCTCACAGTAAGATTTCAAGTAACGGATCGCTAAATTAGTATGGATATATTTTGCATTTAATGTGCAAACAGTAATATTCACGATTTATTCTCCTTTTTAATGAAAAAGCTGGGGCGTTTAAGCTCCAAAAACGGGCGGAACAGGGCGGCTGCCCATGGAGACGCCAGGGCAAATGTTAAAACGGTAGCCGTTCCAAACAAAACAAGCAGAGACGGCGGCAGTTCCAGTGTTTCTACACGCCGTGACGACTGAACAAAAAAACCATGCAGCAAGTACACGTATAATGTATTTCGTCCCCATGCGGTAAAGAAAAAGACTTTATGCGGCACAACGGAAAGAAAAAAAGCAATCATGACGATATTAACAGCATAAACAAACAATCGTAAAAGCAAACCATCTGTTCCGTCAGCACCAAGCGCCGCGTACGATTGGGAGCCAAACAGCCACTCAATCTGCATCGTTGTATGCGTATAGCAGTATGCAAACAGCCCGGCCGCAAAAAGAAACAGCGGAATGCGGGACCGCATACGGAACAACGGCTGGAACCATTCTTTTTTCGCGTAATAGCCCGCTAAAAAGAACGGGAAAAACACAAATGTCCGGCCGATGCTTAAAACAGTCAGTGATTCATTGACCAAGCCGATTCCAACACCGGCTGCTACCGAAAGGATAAGCGCAATAAACGGGTTTTTCAGCCATTTAACGGTGCCTAAAAGCAATACATGCCAAAGGAACAAGCTCATTAAAAACCAAAGCGACCATTCAGGAATCAGCAATCTTACGGAAAGAGCTTCTTCATGGTCGATCCAAAAATAAAAAACCGAATACACACATTGAAAAATAAGAAATGGAATCAGCAGCTTTTCGGCCGCTTTTTTAATATAGCCCGGCCGCTTTATGTTTTTGGCGAAAAAGCCAGAAATCAAAATAAAAGCTGGCATATGAAAAGAATAGATTACCATATAAAGAGCATAAAGGAACGGACTGGTGTGAATATATGGACGAAGAAGATGACCAAATACCACTAAAAAAATAAGAAAAAACCGAACGTTGTCAAAATAATTATCACGTTTTTTCAATAAGATCACCTGTTTAATAGAGTAAACACATGACGTTATTATACACGACCGAGAAAAGAAATCGACAAAAACCGCTGTGGAAATTATGGAAAATGGAAGGTTCCTGCTTCCAAAAGGAAGCAAAAATGTGTAACGTATAAATGAAGAAATGAATAGACAGGCAGGGGAATAATAATGAAAGAAAGTGAAAAATCGTTAAAATTATTTATTGTGCTATCGCGCGCATATAAAGTGGTAAACGAGCAGGTCAATGGGTTTATTCAAAAGTCCGGCCTTAATCCGACAGAATTTGCGGTACTGGAGCTGTTGTATCATAAAGGGCCTCAGCCGCTTCAGCAGATCGGCGGGAAAATCCTGCTTGCAAGCGGCAGTATTACCTATGTTGTGGATAAGCTTGAGAAAAAGCAGCTGCTAAAACGGGTAGCCTGCCCACACGACCGGCGCATTACCCATGCCGCTATTACGGAAGCAGGAACAGAACTAATTGAGCGCATTTTTCCAGTGCATGAGCAAAACATTCATGATCTTGTGAGTGTGCTGTCCGAAGAAGAAGTCGAACAGGCAACGGCTATTTTAAGAAAACTGGGGCTGTCTATTAAAAACTTGTCGTAACGCTTTTGCCGAATCTGAGTTTTATATGGTAAAATAACTCGGATTAAGGAAAGGAGCTTTATGAATGGCACTATGGAAAGACTGGCGCTTTATTCTTGGAGTGGCAGCGGCATACGTTCTTTTATATGTAACTTTCTTGGATAAAGATATTTTTTGGTATATTTACACAGCAGCTACTTTGTTTTTTATTAGTATTTCAATTATAAGCGAGCCGATTGATGATCAGCAGAATACAAACCGGTTTATGCTATACGGTATCTTGTCTGGGATTGTTTTATACGCACTCTTTGTGGCTGGATATGCACTGCTGAAGCTGATGCCTGTATCGGCAGAGGAGCATGTTTCTTCTATCTATGCTTTATTCAGCCCCGTATTTATTTGGCATTATATCGTTCTTGTGCTGATTATCATTCCTGGAGAAGAATTGTTTTTCCGGGGATTTATCCAAAAACGCCTCGGCCGCTATATGAACAAGTGGGCAGCTATGGTGACAGCGGCACTGTTTTACGCTTCTGTTTTTGTTTTTTCCGGTGAATGGCTTTGGATGATGGCAGCTCTTTGCGGCGGCTTGTTTTGGGGAAGCTTATATATATGGCGTAAAAGCATACCAATGCTGATTATTTCTCACTTAATCTTTGATTTGCTTTTTGTTGTTTTTTTGCCGCTTGCATAAAGTGCCTTTTTGGCACTTTATTTTTTTTGAAAAAGTACTTGAAAGTCAAAAAAGGTCAAAGTATAATAAATGCATGGTCAGAGATGGTCAAAGTTAAACATAATAAATACTCGCGAAACCTTTTAGATCAATTTGCAGGACAGTCAAAAGCCAAAGGAAGCAGTTTTCTCTTGGGGAAGCTGAACTTGCTTTTGTTCTCCTTATGCTTGCTCATGCTGTTTTCCTTAGGCATATCATATTGAGCAGAAAAGTTGAAGGTCAAAAAAGGTCAGTTTGTAATAGAGTTATAGTCAAAGATGGTCAAAATTAAGAACAACGAAACTTTCAAGCCTTTTAAACGAACTTGCAATGAAGGGCAAAAGCAATACAAGAATCCATTTCTTCTATGTAAGTTGAACTTTTCTTTTGTTGTAGCCATTTAGGGTGAGCAGAAAAGTTGAAAGTCAAAAAAGGTCAAATTATAATAAAGATATAGTCAAATATAGTCAAAGTCAAAACGAAGGGGATGACGTGGATGAAATGTCAAAAATGCCAGCAGCATCGCGCGAATGTGCAAATGAATGTCCGTGTCAATGGTCAATCAGCACAGTATCATTTATGCGATGCATGCTTTCAAAAAGAAAAACAAACTATGGGAGGAATGAACATGAATTTTGGATCATTCGGTTTTCCATTTGATGAGTTTATGAAAGGAATGCAATCACAAAATCCGCAGCAGGCAATGAAGCAGCAAGTACCGCCAGCTGGAGAGGGACGCGGAGGCGGAGGGATTCTCGATCAATTCGGACGCAATCTGTCCTCACTTGCCAAAGCCGGATTAATTGACCCGGTGATCGGCCGCGACAAAGAAGTTGCGCGCGTGATTGAAATTTTAAACAGAAGAAATAAAAACAACCCTGTTCTGATTGGGGAGCCTGGTGTTGGTAAAACGGCGATTGCAGAAGGACTTGCTCTTTACATTGCAGAAGGACGAGTGCCGGCGAAACTGACAGGGAAAGAAGTATATGTGCTGGATGTTGCTTCCCTTGTTGCCGGTACAGGTGTGCGCGGGCAATTTGAAGAGCGTATGAAACAAATCATTGAAGAAGTAAAAACGCGGAAAAATATTCTTCTTTTTATTGACGAAATTCATCAGCTGGTTGGAGCGGGGTCAGCAGAAGGCTCTATGGATGCCGGCAATATTTTAAAACCGGCTCTTGCCCGCGGTGAAATGCAATTGATTGGTGCAACAACATTAAAAGAATACCGTCAAATCGAAAAAGATGCAGCGCTTGAACGACGCTTTCAGCCGGTGCAAGTTGCGGAACCAAGCGTAGAGGAAACGATTCATATTTTAAAAGGTCTGCAGAAGCATTATGAAGACTTCCACCAGGTTACTTACACTGAAGAAGCGATTCAAGCGTGTGCCGCTCTGTCACACCGTTATATTCAGGACCGCTTCCTGCCGGACAAAGCAATTGACCTTCTTGACGAAGCGGGTTCTAAGTTAAACTTGACCATTGACCCGTCTGATACAGCTTCTATACAAGAACAGCTTTCCGAGGCAGCAAAGCGTAAAGAAGAAGCACTCCAGAAGGAAGCATATGAAGAAGCAGCAAAATGGCGTGACGAAGAAACTGCGCTGGAACAAAAACTGGCTCAAGGCGGTACAGCGGCTGAGGCACCAACCGTCACAGCAGAAGTGATTCAATC
The DNA here is from genome assembly GCF_038806185.1 of Domibacillus sp. 8LH. NCBI lineage: Bacteria > Bacillati > Bacillota > Bacilli > Caryophanales > Bacillaceae > Domibacillus > Domibacillus sp. 8LH. The sequence goes on from NZ_JAVJNG010000003.1 coordinate 105,193, forward strand.
ATTAATTGCAAGCAAAACAGGCATTCCGGTTGGAAAGCTTCATCAAGATGAACAGCTTCAAATCAAACATCTTGAAGAAAATCTTGCCGGTAAGGTAATTGGGCAAAAAAGAGCCGTTCAAAAAGTGGCGAAAGCGATCCGTCGCAGCCGTGCGGGCTTAAAAGCGAAAAACCGCCCAATTGGTTCATTCCTGTTTGTCGGACCGACAGGGGTTGGTAAAACAGAATTAACAAAAACATTGGCAGAAGAGTTATTCGGCTCTAAAGAATCTCTTATTCGCCTGGACATGAGTGAGTTTATGGAGAAACACAGTGTGTCTAAACTGATTGGTTCTCCTCCGGGATATGTAGGATTTGAAGAAGCAGGTCAGTTAACAGAAAAAGTGCGCCGTAATCCATACAGCATTATTTTGCTTGATGAAATTGAAAAAGCACACCCTGATGTTCAGCATATGTTCCTGCAAATAATGGAAGATGGCAGATTAACAGACAGTCAGGGACGGACGGTAAGTTTCAAAGAGTGCGTTATTATTATGACAAGCAACGCTGGTGTCGGCAGAAAAAATATAACAGTCGGCTTTGACAAGCAGGCTCAAAAATCCGATGATTCTGTTCTTGACTCATTGTCTGATTTCTTCAAGCCGGAATTTCTAAACCGTTTCGACGCGATTATCGAGCTTGAAGCGCTTGGCAAAGAGGAGCTTATCCAGATTGTTGATTTGATGCTCGGCGACTTGAATGATATGCTTGCGGAGCAGCAAATGAAAATTGATGTGGATGCAGCAGTAAAAGAAAAGCTGGCTGAGATTGGCTTCAACCCTCAATTTGGGGCACGGCCGCTTCGCCGGGCAATTCAAGAGCATATTGAAGATGCAATCGCTGATTTTATGATCGATCATCCAGATGCTTCGCATTTAAAAGCAATAGTTGAAAACGATCAAATTACGATTCAATCAGTGTAAATAAACAAAAGAGCGGATTCTAGAATCCGCTCTTTTTTTCATGCATGGACGATGATATAATTTTTATGGTTAACGACTGTTTTTTCTTCTAATTCGCGCTCATCGAAATCTTCCATTATTGTCAAATCAACAATGACGGAGTTTTCATTTACTTTTTCGACGATCCCGCGTAGGCCGTCTTTAAATTCAATAATGTTGCCGACTTCTGCTTTAGTCATCTGTTTCGCTCCTTTTCGACAATTGACGATACCATTTTCTCTCGTTTTCTTTTATAATGAAAACGTTAGCGAAAGGTATTAAAATAAATTTTGCCTTATTTTTTGAAAATAGTAAAGGATTTTACACGGTGTTGTGTTAATTTTTCGACTATTTTAATAGGAGGTGAGGAGCGTGACTGCAGAAGAAGCTGCGGGATATCTTGAAAGCCTTCGCAATGGAACTGTTGCACGTGTACACATTGGACGAAATGATTTTCTTTCGTTTCGGCAGGTGCTTATTCAACAGGCTGACTTTAAACATTTCCGAGGCATTGCCAAACACGGTGGCCACACTGAATATGAATACATGGAAGCACCTCGAAGCTAAAGGAGTGGAAGCATGTTCAAGAACAAAACCGTCATCGTAACAGGCGGGGCGAATGGGATTGGCAGAGCAACAGCCTATGCTTTTGCCGCAAAAGGTGCCAACACAATTATTGTAGATATGAAAGAGGAAGGCCGGACAGTTGTTCAGGAATGGAAGCAATCCGGTTATAACGCGGCGTTTTGTTGTGCGGATGTAGGAAATACAGACAAAATGGCAGAGTTGTTTGCGCAGATTAACCAGGAATACGGCGGCATCGACATCTTAATTAACAATGCAGGAGTTTCTTCTTTTGGCTCTATCTGGGACATAAAGAAAACAGACTGGGACAAAATAATGACCACTAATGCAGCAAGCGTCCTGTTTTGTTCCCGCGAAGCCGCCCGCTATATGAAAAGCGGCAGCGCCATCGTAAATATGTGCTCAACTCGGCAAAGTATGTCAGAGCCACATACAGAATTGTATGCAGCGTCAAAAGGAGCCATTTATTCGTTGACTCATGCGCTTTCTGTAACATTAGGTGAGAAGGGAATACGAGTAAACAGTATCAGTCCCGGCTGGATTGAAACAGGTGACTACACGAAGCTGCGGCCGGAAGATCATGCCCAGCATCCAGCAGGCCGGGTCGGCAGGCCGGAGGATGTAGCCAAAGCCTGTTTATATCTTACCGACCCAGAAAATACTTTTATAACCGGAGAAAATTTGGTTATTGACGGTGGAATGACGCGCAAAATGATTTATGTTCATTAACGTTTCGACTTTTTCAATTGCTCTTTCGTGTACCTTTTAAGCGAGTCAATAATCTGGTTTTTCAATGCTTCGTTTCCGTCGCTTTGAACACCGTAGTGATATACGCTGCCGGCTTGTCGCTGCCGAATCATTTTTCCTGGAAAAGAAATAAGCGTACCAGCCAGCTCAAAAGTAAAAACGAGAATCGGATCGACTGCTGGGTCAAGAGCCTCTTTTGAAGCCGCTTTTAATCCACTGGGGCTGATATCAAGGATAAAAGAATCAAACGATTGAACTTTTTTTCTTTCATCTGGACCGGTGGACTCAAATACTTCACAAACCGCTGGAATTGATTCGGAAAAAGCATAGCGAAACGCTTCTTGTCTTTTATAATACATGCCAAAAACTCCTTATGCTTGTCTATATTTGTCTATTTTAAAAGATAAAGGGAAAAGCAGCAACTTGAAAAAACTCGATCGTTGAGAGAAATGAAATTTAATGCTATTCTCTATGAAGAAAAATGTATGAAGGAGAGACGATCCATGTCGAAAAAAACTTTTACAGTAACAGCAGACACAGGCATTCATGCACGTCCTGCAACGCTGCTTGTTCAAACAGCAAGCAAGTACTCAAGCGATATAAATCTTGAATTTAACGGTAAAAAAGTGAACTTAAAATCCATCATGGGTGTAATGTCACTTGGAATCGGCAAAGGTGCTGAAATTACGATTTCAGCAGAAGGCAGTGATGAAGAAGCTGCACTCCAAGCGATTGAAACACTACTCCAAAACGAAGGGCTGGCAAACTAATAATGGCAGCGATATTAAAAGGAATTGGCGCATCAGACGGAATTTCATTTGCAAAAGCTTACCGCTTAATGGAACCAGACTTAACAGTTGAGAAAAGGGATGTAGCAGATGCTGCAGCTGAAGCGGAACGTTTCCGCGCAGCGTTGAAAAAATCAGAAGCAGAACTTGAAGTAATCAAAGAAAAAGCACGCAAGGATCTAGGAGACGATAAAGCGGCTATTTTCGAAGCTCACCTGCTTGTGTTAAACGATCCAGAACTTACTGGACCGATTGAAGACAAAATTAAATCAGAGTCTGTGAATGCAGAATACGCGCTTCAAGAAACAGCAAACATGTTTATCGGCATGTTTGAAGCGATGGATAATGAATACATGAAAGAGCGCGCAGCAGATATTAAAGACGTAACAAAACGTGTATTAGCAGCGCTTCTTGGTGTAGATCTTCCAGCACCTGCTTTGATTGCAGAGGAAGTCGTTGTCGTTGCAGAAGATTTAACGCCTTCTATGACCGCTCAGCTGAACCGTGAATTCGTTAAAGGATTTACAACAGATATCGGCGGCCGTACGTCGCACTCTGCGATCATGGCACGTTCATTGGAAATTCCAGCAGTTGTTGGAACGAAAAATGCAACAACAGATATTCAAAACGGTGATATGATTATCATTGACGGTCTTCAAGGGGAAGTACACATTAACCCGACAGAAGAAGTAGCAGCAGAATACAAAAAACGTGCAGAAGCATACGCGCAGCAAAAAGCGGAATGGGCGAAGCTTGTAAACGAACAAACGGTTACAGCGGACGGCCGCCACGTTGAGCTTGCGGCTAACATTGGGACGCCTGCAGACCTTGAAGGGGTAAAAGCAAACGGCGGAGAAGGCGTTGGCTTGTACCGTACAGAATTTTTATACATGGGCCGCGATAACCTGCCTACAGAAGAAGAGCAATTTGAATCTTACAAAGCTGTTTTAGAAGGCATGGAAGGCAAACCGGTCGTTGTTCGCACATTGGATATCGGCGGTGATAAAGAGCTTCCATACTTGAACCTGCCGCATGAAATGAACCCATTCCTTGGTTTCCGTGCGATTCGTCTTTGCTTAGAAGAGCAGGATATTTTCCGTACGCAGCTTCGTGCCCTGCTTCGTGCGAGCATTTACGGAAACTTGAAAATCATGTTCCCGATGATTGCGACCGTAAACGAATTCCGCCAGGCAAAAGCCGTTCTTTTAGAAGAGCGTACAAAACTTGAAGCAGAAGGCGTAAGCGTTGCAGAACACATCGAGCTTGGCATCATGGTGGAAATTCCATCAACAGCTGTTATTGCTGATTTGTTTGCAAAAGAAGTAGACTTTTTCTCAATCGGCACAAACGACTTAATTCAATACACAATGGCGGCAGACCGTATGAACGAGCGTGTATCTTACTTGTACCAGCCGTACAATCCGTCTATCCTGCGTCTTGTTAAAATGGTTATTGAAGCAGCGCACAAAGAAGGCAAATGGGCTGGCATGTGCGGTGAAATGGCCGGAGATGAAACAGCGATTCCATTACTTTTAGGTCTAGGCCTTGATGAATTCTCAATGAGTGCCACATCCATCCTAAAAGCACGTGCGCAAATGAAACATTTGTCAAAAGCAGACATGGAAGAGCTGGCAGCAAAAGCAATTGAAATGTCAACAGCTGAAGAAGTTGTAGAACTTGTTCAATCCATCAAAAAAAATTCATAAAAAAGGTGTAAAAGTAGAAAAAACGGGAATGATATAAACGTAACCAGTTTTTCATTCTCCATTTCTCTCACTTTTTGCCCGGGCGATCGCTGTCCGGGCCTTTTTTTATGAAAAAAAGCAGAGGCTGCATCACAGCTTCTGCTTTATTCATTAAAGTGTTCTTAAAAATTGCTCGATCCGCCGCAGCCCTTCTTCAATTTCCTGAACACTGCATGCATAAGACAAACGGAACCAGCCTTCCCCCGCATCAGAAAAAGCACTGCCGGGCACAACCGCTACTTTATATTTTTGAGCCAAAGTTAAACAAAAATCAAAAGAAGAGCCGATATAAGCTGTAGGTACTTTTACAAAAAAGTAAAAGGCACCATCAGGTTTGACCGTTTCTAGTCCGAGCTCCTGCAGTTTCTCAAAGGTGAAATCACGCCGCTTTTGGTATTCGCTGCGCATAGGCAGCGCATCATCCATGCCGTCGGTCAGGGCGGCAACCGCTGCTTTTTGTGAAACAGAGGAAGCGCAGGAGACGTTGTACTGATGGACTTTTAAAATGTGCTGTGTAATAGAATGCGGCGCAAATAAAAGCCCAATCCGCCAGCCGGTCATCGCATGTGACTTGGACAAGCCGTTTACGACAATCGTTTGTTCCGGCAAAAAGGACGCAATGGAAACGTGAGGACGTTCATACACAATTTCGCTGTAAATTTCGTCTGCTAAAACGAAAAGCTCATATCTTTTTGCCAGCGCCGCAATATCTTGAAGCTCCTGTTCCGTTAAGCTGACGCCAGTCGGATTTGAAGGATAAGGAAGAACGATCACTTTTGTTTTTTTGGATATGTATGGCTCGATTTTGTCGGCAGTCATGCGAAAATCATTATCGGTTACATTTACCATCACCGGCTTGGCACCGCATAAGTGAATAATGGGCTCATAACCAGGGTAAACAGGACCTGGAAGAATCACTTCATCACCCGGCTCCAGAGCAGCCCGCAGTGCAATGTCGATCGCCTGGCTTGCGCCAACGGTCACAATCACTTCAGTGTCCGCACTGTAAGAGACTCCATACTTTTCCTTATAAAAACGGACAGCAGCTTCTTTTAGCTCAGGCAGCCCGCTGTTTGGCGTATACACGGTCGCGTTTTGCTCGATAGCACGGATACCGGCTTCTTTTACATGATCAGGAGTGTTAAAATCCGGCTGGCCGATCGTAAGAGAAATCATTCCTTCCTGAGTACCGACCAGGTTATAAAACTTGCGGATACCCGAAATTTCAATGCTTTTCACACGTGTGTTCAATCGATGTTCCATTTATAAACCACCTTTTTTCTTATCTAATATTATTATAATGTAAATTTTTGAATTAAATATTAAAGAATTATAAACTTTTCAAACATCGACAATTTTTTCATTCGTGATATAGTAAAATAAAAAAAGCAAGGGGACTTATGACTTATGACAAATGATTATGGAATTTTACTTGAATCTGGAACAAATGAACTTGAAATTGTGGAATTTGAAGTTCAGGGCAATAAATATGGGATTAATGTGATGAAAGTAAAAGAAATCATTCAGCCTATGCCTATTACTTTTATCCCGCATGCCCACTCCCACATTGAAGGCATTATTCAGCTTCGTGGTGAGGTGCTGCCAGTGATTGATATGGCAAAAGTGCTGGGCCTGCAGCCATCTCAAAATGGCCAGATGGATAAATACATTGTAACAGAGTTTAACCAGCAAAAAGTGGTTTTTCACGTTCAAAACGTGACGCGCATTCACCGTATTTCCTGGAATGATATTGAAAAGCCGTCTGAAATGTATCAGGGAGGCAACAATCAAATTATCGGCGTGATCAAAATCAATGAAACGATGATTTTGTTGATCGACTTTGAAAAAATTGTCGTAGATATTAATCCGCATTCCGGCATTCACGTGGACCAAATTAGAAGCCTGGGCAAGCGTGAGCGGTCCGAAAAACAAATTATTGTGGCAGAGGACTCACCGCTGCTCCGCAAGCTGCTTCACGATACGCTGGCGGAAGCGGGATATGACCGGGTTGAGTTTTTTGAAAACGGTCAGATTGCCCTCGATTATTTGGAATCGACACTTGAACCGGAAAATACATTCGAAAAAGTGCAGCTGATTGTTACAGATATTGAAATGCCAAAAATGGACGGACACCATTTAACAAGACGGATCAAAGATCATCCTGTTTTGAAAAAACTACCAGTCATTATTTTTTCTTCATTGATTACCGACGAGCTTCGCCACAAGGGTACAGGAGTAGGTGCCGATGCGCAGGTGAGCAAGCCGGAAATTGCCCGTCTTGTTAAGTATATTGATGAACTTGCCCTATAAAAGAAAGGACGCTTGCTTGTCAGCGGCGTCCTTTTCGTTCTTAATATGACTGGCCAAGCGGTTTAAACACCGGCTTCGTGTACTTTTTCTGACCGGGAGTCTTCGGCTTTGTTTCTTTTTCTTTCATACCCGTATACGCCTCAAGAATACTTTTTGCTTTAGATAGCCCCATGGAACAGCGGGGGTTGCGTATTTGTTCGCTTAACCGCCCTAGGTGCGGCAATAAAGTAAAGTCTTCTTTACAAGGCGGCATATGAAAGGTGTATTCACCGCATGAAACAAGCACATCCGACTGCTGCCGGCTGTTTTTAGGATTTCGGGAAAAGTGAAGGCCTTTTTTTTCTGCTTTACCTTCCTTGATCATCTTCAGGAGGGCGCATTTTTTCAGCGCATATAGGTATTTTGGGTTTGTAGCCGTTTTTGCATGGCGGTTAACCGTGAAAATGGCTTTGGCGAGGGTCTCTTCGGATGAAGGTTCGGTGAAGGGTTCAGATTTTTTGCTCAATGTAGTGACTCCTTTCGTCTTCATTTTCTCTCATTATATACTGTTTAACCGTGATTTGGAAGCATTCATGGTGGTTTGCGTGGTATATTTAAAGGGGAAAATGAATAAAAAAAGAAAGCGGGAATCACTGTGATGCAAACCAAAACAGGCATTATTGACATTGGATCCAATACAGTCCGTCTGGTTTTATATAAAGAGCAAGGGTCAGCGATTGAGGAATTTCGAAATGTAAAAGCACCTCTCAGGCTGCGGCACTTTTTAAATGAAAAAAGTGAAATGAGCGATGAAGGTGTCCGGCTGCTGCTTGAAGCGCTGCTCAATTTCAAAGAAGTTCTCCGTTACTACGAGGTAACAGAGGTAGAATGTACCGCAACAGCTGCTATAAGACAGGCATCAAACCGGGATGCCATTATTGAAAGAGTCAAGGAAGAAACGGGATTTCATATCCGGCTGCTGTCGGGAGAGGAAGAAGCTTCTTACGGGCTGTCAGCCGTTTTGAAAACAATGCCGGCTGATAATGGACTGACGATTGATATCGGCGGAGGCAGTACAGAAATTACACTTTATAGAAACAGAAAATTGAAACATTTTTTCAGCTTTCCTTTTGGCGTGGTCTCCCTTAAAGAACAGTTTATCCCAGAAGGCCGAATGAAGCCGAAAGAGCAGAAACGAATGGCTGAGTTTATTCAAGGAGAGCTTGAAAAATTCGATTGGCTTGGTGAAGCACCGGACGGCATGATTACGGCTGTGGGCGGCAGCGCGCGCAACTTGGCGAATGTCCAGCAGCTAAAAGAAAATTATCCGCCTCTTGGCGTACACGGCTATGAGCTGTCCGCAGAAGCTCTTGAACAGCTGCGCACCGAGCTTTCTCCGCTTTCATACACAGAGCTTGAGAAAGTGGATGGTCTTTCAAATGAGCGCGCTGATTTAATTTTGCCGGCTATTGAAGTCTTTTATCAGCTGACTATACATACAAAAGCGAAAAGAATGCTGGTCAGCTCCCGGGGGCTTCGTGATGGAATCATGCTGGAGCGGGCGAAAAACAGCAATTGGGGCACAGCAGAAGATGTAAAACGAAACGGCGTGAAAAGGCTGTTAACTGTTTATGGCCATGATGAAAATCATCACTACCAAATGATGAAGCTGACTCAAAATATGCTTCGCGGTTTTGAACAGGAACAGATTTTAAAGGTCACGAACAAAGAGCGTTTTATGATTGAACAAGCGGCGGCTTTGTTTTATCTCGGTGAATACATATCATCCAATGCAAAAAGCCGGCATACCTTTTATCTTCTGCTTAACTCCATGTTTGACGGCTTTACCCATCGAGAGAAAGCATATATTTCTTTGGTCGCTTCCTTTACAAATAATTCGACACTCAAGCAATATTTAGAGCAGTTCGACGGCTGGTTCACCAAAGAGGACATCCAAAAAATGCGGGAGTACGGTGCCCTGCTTAAGCTTTGTTTTAGCTTAAACAGCTCAAAGCGAAGCATTGTCAGCGATCTAGGTGTGAAAAGAAAACATGAGCATATTGTTATTACGGTTTATTGCGAAGGAAGCGAGCTCGCTGAACGCTACCAAAGCGATAAACAAAAACGCCATTTAGAAAAAGCCTTGCAGACAGACATTCAGATAGAATTTAAACAAATTAAAGAAAACTGAAATGGGGGAGTCCGATGAGCAGGCAGACAGCCATTGATTTAGCAAATCCAAGATACTACAACAATCGAGAATTAAGCTGGCTTAACTTTAACAAACGTGTGTTGGAAGAATCATCGGATTTAAACAATCCTTTGCTGGAACGCATGAAATTTTTGGCGATCTTCAGTTCAAACTTAGATGAATTTTTTATGGTTCGGGTAGCTGGCTTAAAAGATCAAGTAAAAGCAGGCTTTAATAAGCCTGAGAACAAAGCGGGCCTGACCCCCAAGCAGCAGCTGAACCGGATCAGCATTAAAGCGCATGAGCTCGTGGAAACACAAAACAGGATACTAAGAGAGGAAATTCTTCCCGCTCTTAAAGAAGAAGGATTTTTGTTGAAAAAGCCGGCTGAGCTGGTGGATGAACAACAGCGTTTTTTACTTGATTACTTCGACAACGAAGTGTTTCCTGTTTTAACACCGATGGCCATTGACGCTTACCGCCCGTTTCCAATGCTGTTAAATAAATCACTTAATTTAGTTGTGATGCTGCAAAATGATGAACCGGAAGCGGAAATGGACCGCGTAGCCATTGTGCAGGTGCCGGGAGTGCTGGAACGTACAATCGAAGTGCCATCGGAGGAAGGCGGCACATTCGTTTTGCTTGAAGACGTATTAGAATATTTTATTGATCGTGTCTTTCAAGGGTATGTTGTGAAGAATGTGAATACCTTCCGGATTACACGCAATGCAGATATGGAAATTCACGAAGAAGGCGCCCGCGATTTGCTTCTTGAAATTGAAAAAGAATTAAAAAAGCGAAAATGGGGAGCTGCTGTCCGGCTTGAAATTAAATCTCAGGATTTAGATCAGGATGTACTAGACTACCTGCTTGAAGAGCTCGAAATTCATTTTAAAGATGTTTATGAAATAGACGGCCCGATTGATTTAACTTTCTTGTTTCCTTTTACGAAAAAGCTGAGCACGCTTCGTGAAGGGCTGACATATGAAACGTTTATTCCGCAGCTGCCGATCGATTTGTCTTCCCGAGAAAATATTTTTGAAAAAGTATTGCAGCAGGATATTCTTTTTTATCACCCGTACGAATCATTCGAACCGGTAGTGGATTTTATCTCGCAGGCGGCAGATGATCCTACCGTTTTAGCGATTAAAATGACGCTTTACCGGGTCAGCGGCGATTCACCGATTATTGAGTCGCTTAAACGGGCAGCGGAAAAAGGAAAACAAGTTACCGTTCTCGTTGAATTAAAAGCGCGATTCGACGAAGAAAACAATGTTCAATGGGCCAAAGAGCTGGAAAAAGCGGGCTGTCATGTGATCTATGGCATGCACAATTTGAAAACGCATAGTAAAATTACGCTTGTTGTTCGGAAACGAGCAGGCCAAATTGAACGGTTCGTTCATCTCGGCACAGGCAATTACAATGATGCAACAGCAAAGCTTTACACGGACCATGGCTTAATTACATCTAAAAAAGAGTTTGGCGTAGATGCGACGAATTTCTTCAATTATTTAAGCGGGTACATGAACAAACCAAAATATAATCACTTAGTGATCGCTCCATTTGATATTCAAGACGCATTTATAAAACTCATTGATGAGGAAATTGACAATCACAAAAAGTATGGAAACGGCCGGATTATTGCCAAGATGAATTCTTTAACAGATAAACGGTTAATTATGAAGCTGTACGAAGCATCCAACGCAGGGGTGCAAATTGACTGCATCATCCGTGGAATTTGCTGTATGCGCCCGGGGATTCCCGGCGTAAGTGAAAACATACGGGTAATCAGCATTGTGGGCCGCTTTTTAGAGCACAGCCGGATTTACTATTTCCATCATAACGGTGAACGGAATATTTACCTTTCTTCAGCAGATATGATGACACGCAATATGATTAAGCGAGTGGAAATTTTATTCCCGATCTTAGACCATACATTAAAAAACAGGCTGACGGACTTTTTGCATTTGCAGCTGTCGGATACAGCAAAAGCACGTTATCAGGACAATGAAGGAAACTACCATTATGTAGCCAGTGACAAAGATGAGATATATGTTGACAGCCAGCTTGAATGTTTACAGGCTGTTTATCAGCTAAGGGAAGACGAAGAATAAAACAAAAAAGGAAATCCACTTGTATTGCGGATTTCCTTTTTATTATATATTTATGAATGACTATTCATTCACAAGGGAGGAAAACACATGAAAAACCAGACGGTCGTCATAACGGGCGGATCAAGCGGTATGGGAAAATATATGGCCCGGCGTTTTTTTGAGGAAGGAGCCAATGTAGTCATTTGCGGACGAAACGAAGCAAAATTAAGGGCGGCTAAAAATGAAATAAGCGGAGAAAACGACCGGCTTTTAACAGTGGCTATGGATGTACGCTGTCCTGAAGAAGCTGTGCAGCTGATGGAAAAGGCGGATCAGGCGTTTGGCTCGATCCATGTGCTCATTAATAATGCTGCCGGTAATTTTATTTGTCCCACAGAAAAGCTGACGCCAAATGGATGGCAGGCTGTTATAGACATTGTGTTAAACGGAACCTTTTATTGTTCACACGCTGCAGGAAACTATTGGATTACACGAAAAAGCAACGGTTTAATCATTAACATGGCTGCTGCTTATGCATGGAATGCAGGAGCCAAAGTTGCACATTCGGCTGCTGCCAAGGCAGGTGTACTGTCTCTCACACGTACTCTTGCAGTTGAATGGGGCTATCAGTATGGAATACGTGTTAATGCGATCGCTCCCGGTCCAATTGAGCGGACAGGAGGGGCTGAAAAACTATGGGAGTCATCAGAAGCAGCCCGGCGGACGCTGAACAGCGTACCGCTGGGCCGGCTTGGGACGCCCGAGGAAGTCGCTTCTCTTGCCCTTTTTTTGTGTTCGAAAGACGCTGCTTATATAAATGGCGAATGTATTACAATAGATGGCGGACAGTGGTTAAATCGCTTTCCTTTTTAAAAGCGGCGATAGGGCTGCTTTTTTTTGGAATCGCTTCCTTGTTTGTTGACAACATGTATATACAGGTGGTAAAGTCTTATTAAGATGTATATACAAGATTAGGAGGGCTGTAACAATGGGTGCATATTCAAAACAAGCGGAGCAGATTGTAGAGGCAGTCGGCGGACGTGATAATATTAGTGCAGTTACACATTGTGTAACACGGCTGCGTTTTGCGTTAAAAGATGACAGCAAAGTCGATACAGCAAAACTCGAACAAATTGATGTAGTCAAAGGATCTTTCGCAGCCAACGGACAGTATCAGGTTGTTATTGGCCAGGGTACCGTCAACAAAGTGTATCAGGATTTAGTTGACCAAACCGGTATTGGAGAATCTTCTAAAGATGATGTAAAAAGAGCATCAGAATCCAATTTAAATCCGCTGCAGCGGGCGATTAAAACATTGGCTGATATTTTTATACCCATTTTACCGGCCATTGTAACAGCCGGCTTGCTGCTTGGACTGAATAATATTTTAACCGGTCCCGGCATTTTCTTTGAGGAATCGTTAATCGAGCGTTATCCTCAGTGGGCGGACATTGCAAACGTTATCAACTTGATTGCGAATACAGCGTTTACCTTCCTGCCTGCCTTGATCGGATGGTCAGCCGTGAAGCGGTTTGGCGGCAGTCCACTTTTAGGGATTGTGCTGGGATTAATTCTCGTTCATCCCGATTTATTGAACGCCTGGGCATACGGTGAAGCAGAAAAAGCAGGAGAAATTCCAACCTGGAATATTTTGGGGCTGACGGTTGAAAAAATCGGCTACCAGGGACAGGTCCTGCCTGTTTTATTTGCCTCCTATTTACTGGCAAAAATTGAAGTTTTCTTAACAAAAAGAGTTCCTGAAGGCATTCAGCTGCTCGTTGTAGCACCGGTTGCTCTTCTTATTACCGGATTTGCCGCTTTTATTTTAATCGGTCCGGTTATGTTTATCGTTGGAAATGCCATCACAGATGCGGTTATTTATATTTTTGACACCGTACCGCTTTTAGGCGGTTTAATTTACGGCGGCCTGTACAGCGTGCTTGTTATCACAGGAATGCACCACACCTTCTTAGCTGTTGATTTGCAGCTGGTCGGCTCTCAGCTTGGCGGCACGTTTTTATGGCCGATGCTTGCTCTTTCTAACATTGCACAGGGTGCTGCTGCTTTAGCGATTGGGCTTTCAGCAAAGGAAGACCGTTTAAAAGGTCTTTCTTACACATCAGCACTGTCTGCGTTTCTCGGTGTAACAGAGCCGGCTATATTCGGGGTAAATCTCCGCTTCCGGTATGCTTTTATCGCTGCTATGATCAGCTCCGCCATTGCCGGTATGTTTATCTCGGTAAATGGTGTTCTCGCTAGTACGATTGGCGTCGGAGGCATTCCAGGCTTTCTCGTTATCAGTAAAGGAATGACATCCTTTTTGATCGGCATGGTCATTGTAATCGTTCTGCCAATCATTCTCACATTTATTTTTTCACGATTTGCGAAACAAAAATAAAGGGCGCTTTTGCCCTTTTTTCTATTAGGAGGCTTACGTTATGAATGAACAATGGTGGAAACAAAGTGTTGTATATCAAATTTATCCGAAAAGCTTTAATGATACGAACGGCAGCGGAGTCGGCGACTTGCGGGGCATTATTGAAAAGCTGGATTATTTAAAAGACCTCGGGGTGGATGTGCTGTGGCTGACACCCATTTATGCGTCTCCACAAAAAGACAACGGCTATGACATTAGCGATTATTATGCGGTAAACCCGGAATACGGAACAATGGCTGACGTGGAAGAGCTGCTCGAGCAAGCCCATAATCGGGAGATCAAAATTGTCATGGACCTCGTTGTTAACCACACTTCTACCGAGCATAACTGGTTTCAGCAGTCGAGAGAAGCTGACGGCCGCTTCCGGGACTATTATATTTGGAAAGACGGAGTAAACGGAGGTCCGCCAAACAACTGGAAGTCAAAATTTGGCGGATCAGCATGGGCTTATGATGAAAAGCGCGGCCAGTATTATCTGCATTTATTTGATCGTACGCAGGCCGATTTAAATTGGGAAAACGAACAAGTTCGCCGTGATCTATATGAAATGATGCATTTTTGGCTTCAAAAAGGGATCGACGGCTTCCGTCTTGATGTCATTAATCTTATTTCCAAAGATCAATCTTTCCCAGATGATTTCGAAGGAGACGGGCGGCGCTTTTACACAGATGGCCCGCGGGTTCACGAGTTTTTACGTGAGATGAATGATAACGTGTTTTCTCAATATGATCTGTTAACGGTAGGTGAAATGTCTTCTACAACCATTGAACACTGCATTCGTTATTCTCATCCGGATTCGCATGAATTGGCGATGACCTTTAATTTCCATCATTTAAAAGCGGATTATCCTGGAGGAGAAAAATGGACAGCCGCTCCGTTTGATTTTTTGTGGCTGAAAGGGATTATGTCAGACTGGCAGCAGGAAATGGATAAAGGCGGAGGCTGGAATGCCTTGTTCTGGTGTAACCATGACCAGCCGCGTATTGTAAGCCGGTATGGAAATGACGGAGAATACCGGGTGAAGTCAGCGAAGATGCTGGCAAACGCCATTCATTTTATGAAAGGAACCCCTTATATTTACCAAGGCGAAGAAATTGGAATGACAAATCCTCATTTTGAACGGATTGAGCAGTATCGTGATGTGGAGTCTTTGAATATGTACAATGAAATGCACGCCCAGGGAATGGCAGAAGAAGACATCATGACGATTATAAAGCAAAAATCACGTGATAACAGCCGGACGCCTGTTCAGTGGAACAGCGGAAAAAATGCCGGCTTCACAAGCGGCACTCCATGGATTGAAACGGCTGAAAACTATAAAGAAATTAATGTGGAAGCCGCACAACAAGACCAA
The DNA here is from genome assembly GCF_038806185.1 of Domibacillus sp. 8LH. Classification (NCBI taxonomy): domain Bacteria; kingdom Bacillati; phylum Bacillota; class Bacilli; order Caryophanales; family Bacillaceae; genus Domibacillus; species Domibacillus sp. 8LH. Next base: position 120,401 of record NZ_JAVJNG010000003.1, read on the forward strand.
GACTCTATTTTTTATCATTACAAAACACTGATTGAGCTCCGGAAAAAGGAAAAGGTGATGCGTGAAGGAAGCTACCGGCTGCTTATGAGCGACCACCCTGAGCTGTTTGTATATATGAGAGAATACAAGGGAGAAGCATGGATCGTCATCAATAATTTTTATGGCCGCCCCGTGCCATTCGTTGTACCTGAAGAATTGAAAGGCAAGCGTTCATCGCTTGTTCTGTCAAATGAGAAAGAAGCTCCTGCGCATCTCTCAAACCGGACATTAACGCCTTATGAAAGCACCGTGTACCGTCTGTTTAACTAATCCATTTTATGTTATAGTGGAGGGAATGACAGTATGCAGGTGAACCAAGATGAAAATCAATAAATACAAGTATATTTATGAAGAGCTGGTTGAGAAAATAAAAACGGGTGTTTTTCAGCCGGGTGAGCTTATTCCGTCAGAGAATGACCTGGCCGCCAGCTATGAAACATCCAGGGAAACGATTCGAAAAGCGCTGACACTTCTTTCGCAAAATGGTTTTATTCAAAAGCTGCGCGGCAAAGGCTCCGTCGTTCTTGACACGAGCCGTGCAAGCTTTCCGTTTTCGGGGCTTGTCAGCTTTAAAGAGCTGGCAGAAGGGCTTAACGCAGCCATTCATACAGATGTAGAAGAGCTTGCATTAATTCGTCCTGAGCCATATTTGCAGCATCAGCTTCAATGCAGTCCAAAGGAAGAGATATGGAAAGTGACCCGGACGCGTGTTTTTGATGGGGAACGTGTTATTTTGGACAAGGATTTTTTATTGAAAAAGCATGTTCCCTCTCTGACAGAAGAGATATGCGGACAATCGATTTATGCTTACATTGAAGAAGAACTCGGTTTAACGATCAGTTTTGCTAAAAAGGAAATAACCGTTGAGCCCTGCACAGAAGAAGACACTGCCCTTCTTGACATGAATGGTTGTTCACATATTGCTGTGGTGCGCAACTACGTTTATTTAGATAATGCGAGCCTTTTTCAGTATACGGAGTCAAGACACCGGCCGGATAAATTTCGATTCGTCGATTTTGCCCGCCGGCATATGATGTAGCCTGGCGCGTTTCTGTGCCGGGCTTCTTTGAATTAACAGCATAATAAACAAAAGTCATGTATAATAATAAACGATTGGACGGAATGGGGGGTTTTCATGGATGCATTGGAAATTATGAGTCATCTGGATCGTGTTGTACCATATTACCAGCCGATCTTCAGCGCTGATGAACATAAAATTATTGGGTATGAAGTGTTAGGCCGTTACATAGAAGGAGAGACGGTCCATAGTCTCGGACACTTTTTCCATGATGAAGATACACCGGATGACTACCGTTGTGAAGTAGAAGATGTCATTATACGAAAAGCACTCGATGCTTTTTTGAAAGCCGGCAGAACCGAAATGCTGTTTGTAAACCGGCGGGCAGCCGGACTGCTTGAGGATTACGGCGAATCTTTTCTGGCTATTTTAGACGAATATACCGAAAAAGGATTAAGGTATGAGCAGATTGTGCTGGAGATCTCGGAAGCGGATTACAGCAAATCGCTTGATAATGTTCTTCGCTACTATAAAACACTCGGGATTCGGCTTGCCGTTGATCATATAGGGGAAGTGGACGTGGACGGAGATATTCGCCGTTTTGCCGGCTCATCACCTGATATTTTAAAAATAAGCCTGCAGGCCCTTCGAAAAGACGCCAGTGACCAGACCTATAAAAATATCGTTTATTCCCTTTCAATGTTTGCCCGTAAAATTGGTGCCTCGCTCCTGTTTGAAACCGTGGAAGCAGAGTATCAGCTTCAGTATGCCTGGAAAAACGGCGGGCGTTATTATCAAGGCTTTTACTTATCGGAGCCTACGCCCGATTTTGCCCAGCCTGACGGGCAAAAAGAAATGCTAAGGGAAAAATGCAGCCGGTTTATTACGTATGAAAAACAGGCGCTCAGCAGCGTATATGCGCTGGCGGACCAGCTGGAAAGCGGACTGAGTGCTATCATTTCCAGATCGAAATCAGCCCCGAAAGAAAAGCTCCTCGAAGATATCGCCAGGGAGTTTAATGAAATGTGTTTCCGGTTATATATATGTGATGAGAACGGTTTTGAATTAACACCAAACTACTTTAAAAGGGATGGCCAATGGATTTTTCAGCCGGAATATTTAAACAAGAATTGGAGCTGGCGCCCTTATTTTCTTGAAAACATTGTCCGGATGAATAAAAACGGCGGCGGTTTAATCTCTGATTTGTATAATGATCTTGAAACAGGAGAAACCATCCGAACATTTTCCTACCCGGTGAATGAGCACGAATATTTATTTTTTGATATTCCATATGCTTATTTATACGACCAGGATGGATTGCTCTATTAACGTATGAAGCTGGAGGAATCCGGGCACAATGGAAGTATCCTGGCATAAAAGGGGATGCTTATGGAAGCTTGGATTCTATTATCAGCTGCTGTTCTGCTTGGCGGCCTGCTTTGGACTGCCAGATTGATGAAACGGTCCGGCGCTTTTGGCATTCGGGATACAGCCAATTCTAAGCCGGTTCGCCAGCATCCATATGGGTTGAATCCGGTCATTTGGCTATTTATCGCGATGTTTGTCATATTTCTTGGAATTATTGCAATTGTATGGCTGCAGGGGCGCTGATTTTGGCGTCTTTTTTATTTGTAGATTGTGAAAAAAGAGGGCAAAAATATTGGATTAAAGCAGGGATGTATGGTATATTTCTTGTGCTTACTAAATGGTTAACGAAAGAAAGGGGTCGACAATATATGTCACAATTAGTTGGAATCGTACAGCGCCTTAAATCACTGCAGGAAGGCGGAGAGCAGGGAGAAGTACAGCAGCGCTTGTTTGAATTAAACGGTAAAACACTCTGCCAGGTAAAATATTTCCCAAATAAAGACACGTTCGAACTTGAAGTGTATGATAAGGACGGAAAAGGAAGTAAGTATCCTTTTGATGATATTGATATGACAGCAATCGAAATTTTTGAACTTCTTCAAGAAGCGAAGCAGGAAGCACAAGGGTAACAGCAGGCGGCCAGGGCCGGATCTTTTTGAAGAAGAACGGCTCGTTTCTCTAGTAGAGGCTACAGGCATTTTGCTATAATGGAAGGTAAGTAAAGCGCTTACAAAACAGAAAGGAAGAACACCGATGATCTCCTTCAGAAACAAAGACGTTCTGCAGACAAATATTATGGATTACATTATTCCGGGAGAGAAAGTGGCATTTGTCCAGCGGGGAAACAGTCTGGAGCATGCATTGCTGATTCTGACGAAAAGTGGTTACACGGCTATTCCGGTTTTGGATACCAAATACCGTCTTGAAGGGCTGATTAGCATTCCTATGATTACGGAAGCGCTTCTCGGTCTTGAACGTATTGAGTTTGAGCGACTTGATGAGCTGAAAGTGGAGGATGTGATGGCCGTTGATAAACCGAGATTAACGGTTCATGATCACTTCCGAAAAGCGCTTGGACAGCTTATTAATCATCCTTTTTTATGTGTAACTGATGAAGAAGGTCATTTTGAGGGTATATTAACGAGACGGGTCATTTTAAAGCAGCTGAATTATTATGTTGATGGATTAAATTAAAGATCCGCCAGGCGGCGGATCTTTTTTATTGAATTTGGGGTGAAAGGGTTGAAACCAAAACAAACAAAGCGTCCTCTCGTTTTGGCGGCGGTGATGCTGGCCATGTTTATGGGAGCGATCGAAGCAACAATTGTTTCAACGGCTATGCCGGATATTGTAGCGGAGCTTGGTGGTTTTTCGCTGTATAGCTGGGTGTTCTCTGCTTATTTGCTTATGAACGCAGCGACTGTTTTAATTTATGGAAAGCTATCGGATATCTTTGGCCGGCGGCCGGTTTTATTTGCGGGTATGACGATTTTTTTGGCCGGTTCTATTCTTTGCGGACTGGCCGGCTCAATGGAGCAGATGATTCTTTTTCGCTTTATTCAAGGAGTGGGGGCCGGTGCAGTAATGCCCATTGCCACGACCATTGTCGGCGATATTTATTCCAAGGAAGAGCGGGCACATATTCAAGGCTATCTGTCGAGTGTGTGGGGCATTTCGGCCGTTTCCGGGCCGGCCCTTGGCGGCCTGCTTGTAGAATATGTATCGTGGCGCTGGGTATTTTGGATTAACATACCTCTTGGTGTTGTTTCGATGATCATGCTTGGCCTTTTCCTGCATGAGAAAGTAGAAAAGAAAAAGCCGGATATCGACTATATCGGAACGGTGCTTTTTTTAGTAGGAATTTCAACGTTTATGTACTGGTTGGTTGAAGCAGGCAACACAGCTCATACAGGTCCGCTGCTGGTGCTTGGAGCCGTTTCATTTTGTCTTTTTGCTTTGCACGAACGGCGTACGCCGTCTCCTATTGTGCCTTTTCATTTATGGAAGGTGCGTCCAATCTTAATTGCCAACCTTGTATCGTTAACGACCGGTATTATGCTCATCGGCATTTCATCTTTTTTGCCGACTTATGTACAGGGTGTGATGGGGAAAAGTGCTACGATCGCCGGGTTCACGCTGACCGCTATGTCAATCGGCTGGCCGATTGCCTCCTCTTTATCCGGCCGCCTTCTTCATTCCATTGGCTACCGTGCTACAACTCTAATTGGCGGGGCAGCACTGTTAGCCGGCGGCTTAATGTTTATGTTCATGACACCGGATTTAGGCCCCTGGTGGGCAGCCGCTTCTTCTTTCGTCACAGGAGTGGGAATGGGTTTGACCTCGACTGCTTTTATTATTTCGATACAAAACGCGGTCGATTGGCATGAAAGAGGAGCTGCGACGGCAGCCAATATGTTTATGAGAAATATCGGCAATGCTATAGGGGCAGCGCTGCTTGGCGGTGTACTAAACAGCCAGTTGTCCGCTTATTTGGCAGGCAAAAGCGGAGCAGATAATCTGAGCGTTAACTCCGTGAATGAGCTCCTCGGCGGAGAAGGAGATATACCGGCTTCCGCCCGCGCTATTTTAGGAGAAGGGCTGACTTCTTCCCTGCACGCGGTTTATTTTGTCGTTTTCCTATTTGCGGTCCTTTCATTTATTCTGCTTTTGTTTTTAAAGAAAGGAGAGTGACGGGATGTCTGTTTCAGAATTTCGCCTGCTGACCGTTCTTGCAGAGGAAATGAATATGAGAAAAGCAGCAGAGCGGCTTTTTGTTTCTCAGCCGGCTCTTTCCCAGCGCCTGCAGACAGTCGAAAAAGAGTGGGGGGTTAAAATTTTTAACCGTTCTACAAAAGGGCTTTCTTTAACGCCGGCAGGTGAGAGGATTGTGGAATACGCAAAAGAAACCCTGGAGAAAAGAGAGCGTCTCCTGGAAGAGCTGCAGCTGCTTGAGCCGCAGGTACATGGAACATTGAAAATCGCCTGCGCTACCATCGTCGGTCAAAACTGGCTGCCAAAAGTACTAAAGCTGTACGTAGAACGCTATCCCAACGCCAAAATTCAGCTGATTACCGGCTGGAGCAGCGAAATTGTCAAAGCGCTTTATGAAGGGGATGTACATGTTGGCATTATACGTGGAACGCCGGAATGGAAAGGGCGAAAAATTCACTTGTTTGAAGATCCGCTTTATTTAGTCGATAAAGATATTCAGAATGTGGAAGATGTGCTTTCCACCGACAAACCGTTTATTCAATTCAAAAGTGACTCAAGCTACTATCAGGAAATACAAGAATGGTGGCACAGTCGTTTTCAAATGGCGCCAAAGCGCTCAATTGTGGTAGACCAAATCGAAACATGCCGGCAGATGGCGTTTAATGGACTTGGGTACGCGATTTTGCCAGCTATTACATTAGCGAATCATGAACACGATCTTTTTCAAATTCCGCTTCTTGACCGTGAAGGGGCACCGATTCAGCGCGATACGTGGCTTCTTGGCTATGATGCCGCTTTCGAACTTCGTCAAGTGCAGGCATTTGTCGAAACAGTGGAGCTTTTTATGGCACAATCAGAAGAAAATCGCTTGTGAAAGTGGCGCTGCTTTGATACAGTAATAGCAGAAAAAACAGATTGACCAGGAGGAATACATACTTATGAAAATGATGGATGCACACGAAATTATTGCTTTTATCGGAAACAGCAAAAAATCAACACCGGTAAAAGTGTACGTAAACGGAGACGTAGAAGGCATTAACTTTGGCGAATCAGCAAAAGTATTTGGCGAAGGCAAATCTGTTGTTGTGTTCGGTGAATGGGCAGAAGTGTCTGAGGCACTTGAGCAAAATAAGGATAAAATCACTGATTACGTAGTGGAAAATGACCGCCGCAACTCTGCGATTCCGCTTTTAGATATGAAAAACATTAAAGCACGTATTGAGCCGGGTGTTGTGATCCGCGATCAAGTTGAAATCGGCGACAATGCCGTTATTATGATGGGTGCTTCTATTAATATTGGAGCAGTAGTTGGCGAAGGAACGATGATCGACATGAATGCGGTTCTTGGCGGGCGTGCGACAACGGGTAAAAACTGCCATGTTGGTGCAGGCGCTGTGTTAGCGGGTGTGATTGAGCCGCCTTCTGCTTCACCGGTTATTTTAGAAGACAACGTTTTAATCGGGGCAAATGCGGTTGTGCTTGAAGGCTGCCGTATTGGCGAAGGTTCTGTCGTGGCTGCAGGCGCGATCGTTACAGAAGATATCCCGCCTTACTCTGTTGCAGTTGGAGCACCAGCACGCGTGATTAAACAGATCGATGATAAAACAAAATCAAAAACAGAAATCATGCAGGAACTCCGCAAACTATAAAAGCGGTAATCATAAGGACGCGTGGGCAGCTGCTCGCGCGTTCTTTTTCTAAAAAGGGGGAAAAGAAATGAGCCAATTTACAGCTATTCGACGTGATTTGCACCAAATTCCAGAGCTCGGATTTCAAGAATTCAAAACGCAGGCTTATTTGCTGGAGTATTTAAAATCACTTCCGCAGGAGCGGATGGAAATTCAAACATGGCGGACAGGCATTCTTGTAAAAATAAACGGGTCTAACCCATCTAAAACAATCGGATGGCGGTCAGATATCGATGGCCTGCCTATTACCGAGCAGACCGGCCTTTCATTTGCTTCAACACACGAAGGGCGTATGCACGCATGCGGCCATGATCTGCATATGAGCATTGCACTTGGCGTGGTTACTCATTTTGCTTCTCATCCGATTGATGACGATTTAGTTTTCATTTTTCAGCCGGCAGAAGAAGGACCAGGAGGAGCCGAGCCGATGATGGAATCGAAAGAGTTCCGCGCATGGCTGCCGGATGAAATTTATGCACTTCATATTGCGCCGGAGCATCCGGCGGGCACAATTTCCACGAAGCCAGGCCTTTTATTTGCGAATACGTCAGAGCTGTTTATTGATATTCGCGGCAAAGGCGGCCATGCTGCTTACCCGCACGAAACAAAGGATATGGTTGTAGCGGCCTCTTACTTTGTTACACAGCTCCAGTCTATCGTTTCCCGAAACGTTGACCCGCTTGATAGTGCTGTGGTGACGGTAGGGAAAATGACGGCCGGCACTGTGCAAAACGTGATCGCCGACCATGCAAGGCTGGAAGGCACCATCCGCACGCTTTCACCAGAAGCAATGGTAAAAGCAAAGGCACGGGTTCAGTCTCTTTTAAAAGGGATAGAAACGGCGTTTGACTGCGAAACAGAAATCGACTGCGGCAGCGGCTATTATCAAGTGTATAATGATCCGGAAGTGACGGGCCGCTTTATTCAATTTGCAATGCAGCAGCCAGATATCCAATTCGTGCAGGCACGAGAAGCCATGACAGGAGAAGACTTTGGCTTTATGCTGAAAGAAATTCCAGGTCTTATGTTTTGGCTTGGTGTCGGATCGGAGTATGGCCTTCATCACGCAAAATTAAACCCGGATGAGACGGCGATCCAAACGGCAATCTCATTTATCAGCGGTTACTTTGAGCAGCTGGGCAGCCGCTGAGCATTTTTAAAGGACCAACCATCTTACAAAGCGCTCCATTTAAGTGAGCCGGCTTTGCCCTCCAAACTGAAAACGAAACCACAAAAACCCCTTTAATCTGTAATGCTCACCAGGGCTTGATACACCGTTAGGCCCTGATGTGTCTATACTATTAGAAAAGGGGTGTGGACGGATGAAATTAAAAGAGCAAATGCCAGAGCTTAATGGTGCAACAAAGTGGCTGAACGGGAAAGTGTCTACAAGTGAGTTAATTGGCGAAAAGCCAACCCTCATTCATTTTTGGTCGGTAAGCTGTCACTTATGCAAAGAAGCCATGCCAAACATCAACAAATTCCGTGATGGTTACAAGGATACATTAAATGTTCTGGCTGTACACATGCCTCTTTCGGAGGATGATCTGGACTTGGAAGAGATTAAAGCGGCAGCAGCAGAACATGGAATCACACAGCCGATTTTTGTTGACAGTGAACATACACTTACAGAAGCATTTAACAATCAATATGTTCCTGCTTATTATGTTTTCGATAAAGAAGGCCGGCTGCGTCACTTTCAAGCAGGAGGAAGCGGGCTGAAAATGCTTGAGAAGCGTTTAAATCGTGTTCTCGGTGAAACGTCCAAAACAAAATAAAGCAGGTGACCGGCGCCAGCCGGTTTTTCTTTGTTTCTTTTCGTAAGAAAGAGTGAGTGTATGGCGAGGGCAGGAAAATAAGAAAGGAAGCAATTAAAGGCCTTTCGTGGTAAACTGTCAGAGCAAAACCTTTTATTTAACGTTGACAGCGGGGGAAGAATCATGAAAAAGGAATTTGTTGTTATTGGACTCGGTCGATTCGGAAGCAGCATTTGCCGGGAGCTGAGTGAACAAGGAATGGAAGTAATGGCGATCGATAAAGACGAGGATCGTGTAAATGAGTTTACTTCGATTGCTTCTCATGCTGTTGTCGCAGATACGACAGATGAATCGGTTTTAAAAAGCCTAGGCATTCGAAATTTTGATCATGTGATTGTCGCTATTGGAGATGATATTCAGTCCAGTATTTTAACGACGCTGATGTTAAAAGAAGTGGGCGTTAAAAAAGTTACGGCCAAGGCACAAAATGATTATCATGAAAAAGTGCTGATTAAGATCGGCGCAGACCAGGTTGTCCACCCGGAACGTGATATGGGACGGCGGATTGCCAATAATATCGTCTCAAACAACGTATTAGATTATTTAGAGCTTTCCGATGAGCATTCCATCGCCGAAATTATTGCCAATGAATCGCTTGCCGGCAATACATTGATTGACCTTGATATTCGGGCTCTTTACGGGATTAATATCGTAGCAATTAAACGGGGAAAAGAAATTATCGTGTCGCCACAGGCGAATGAGCCTATTCATTTAGGCGACATTTTAATTATTATCGGTGCGGATAGAGACATTGACCGATTCCAGAGAAAAATGAATCACTGAAAAAAACCCTCCACTCAAAGTGGAGGGTTTTTTGGCGAAACAAGCACAAAACGGAGGATGTGTGCCTGATCTTCAAATGAGATGCGGCGGATCCTGCTTTTTCGTCCAGGAGCACCGTGATCATGCAGAAACAAATAAACACGCCCCTGCTGGATTTCATATCCTGTCAGCACGACCCAATGATACGCAAACAAAGGCTTGGCAAAAAAGCGGAGGGTGAAATACTTGTCAAATTTTGCGGCAACGGGCCGGCCGTGATCGAGCTCGTGAATCACTTCATCAATCCGGTTTGAGGAACTAACACGCCAGTCGTTGCCGAGTAGTTTTTTTAATCTCCGAACCATTAAAAAGCGGGATAAACCTATTTTTGTAGCACCAAGCTTTTTATATAAATCGTTTGCTGTACACGAATATCCCCAATAATCTAAAATAACCGAAACTGTGACGGGTCCGCAGGCGGATGAACGATAGTTCTTTTTAATATTTTCTGCATACTGGGACTGGCTCTTTACCTGAATGATAGCAGACACCTCCGAAAAAACGCGCTCCTAAAAGCAGGAGCGCGTTTTCTTTTGTTACACTTCCATAATGATCGGCAGGATCATCGGGCGGCGTTTTGTCCGCTCGTAAAGGAAAGGTGAAAGAGTATCGGTAATTTCATTTTTAATATCAGACCATTGAGTGGTGCTGTTATTGAGAAGCTGCTTTACATGGCGATTCAGCATCGATTGTGCTTCGTAAATAAGATCGCCCGACTCACGCATATACACAAATCCGCGCGAAATAATATCAGGGCCTGCTTCGATTTTATTTTTTTCTTTGTTGATGCTTACGACTACAATCACAAGGCCTTCTTCTGAAAGAATGCGGCGGTCACGAAGCACGATGTTGCCGATGTCGCCAATGCCGCTTCCGTCAATATAAACGGAGCCGGATTGAATGCGTCCAGCCACGTGCGCTTCGTCCTTTGACAGGGCCAATACGTCGCCGTTATCCATAATAAAGCAGTTTTCCGGCGGAACACCGCAGTCGATCGCGTGCTGGCAGTGCATTTTCTGCATCCGGTATTCACCGTGAATCGGCATGAAAAATTTAGGCTTAATCAAGCGAAGCATCAATTTCTGCTCTTCCTGGCTTCCGTGCCCGGATGTATGGATCTCATTTAATGGGCCGTGAATAACGTCTGCTCCTGCCCGGGACAAAGCATCAATAATTCGATTGACACTTACATTGTTGCCGGGAATCGGCGAGGAAGAAAAAACGACCGTATCATTCGGCTGAATTTGAATTTGACGGTGAGATCCGTTGGCGATGCGTGACAGTGCCGCCATAGGTTCACCCTGACTGCCTGTGCACAAAATTGTTACTTTGTTCGCCGGTAATTTATTTAACTGGTGAGTGTCGACAAACGTGTCTTTCGGACAGCGGATATAGCCGAGCTGTTGTCCGATATTAATCGCATTTTCCATGCTGCGCCCAAACACACCGACTTTTCGGCCGTCTTCAACAGCTGCATCAACGACCTGCTGGAGGCGGTGGATGTTCGAAGCAAAAGTAGCGAAAATAATGCGTCCCTGTACTTTTCGAAACACATTATGAATGCTTTCCCCAACTTTCCGTTCAGACATCGTGAAATTAGGCACTTCACTGTTTGTACTATCAGACAGGAGGCAAAGAACGCCTTCCTTGCCGATTTCCGCCATCTTCGTTAAGTTGGCCGGCTCTCCTACAGGAGTGAAGTCAAATTTAAAGTCACCTGTGTGCACGATATTGCCTTGCGGTGTTTTGACTACAACACCATAAGAGTCTGGAATACTATGGGTTGTCCGGAAAAAGGATACGGATGTTTTCCGGAACTTGATAATGTCATCCTCGCCGATTTCATGAAGACGGGCGCGGCGCAAAAGGCCGTGTTCATCTAGTTTATTGCGCAGAAGACCAAGTGCAAGCTTCCCGCCGTACACCGGTACATTTACGACCCGGAGCAGGTAAGGGATACCGCCGATGTGGTCTTCGTGGCCGTGTGTAACAAACAAGCCTTTAATTTTATCGGCATTTTTTTGAAGATAGGAATAATCTGGAATCACATAATCGATTCCAAGAAGCTCATCTTCAGGGAACTTAATCCCTGCATCAATTAAAATAATTTCGTCCTGAAATTGGACGGCATAAGTGTTTTTGCCGATTTCGCCCAAACCGCCGAGGGCGAAAACTGCAGTTTGATCATTTTTTACAAATTTCATGCTTTACAGCTGCTCCACTTTAAAGTCGAGAGACTTTTTCTCATACTCAAGGTGGTTGTCAGTTACCTTTTGAACAAACTCAATATTATATGGGCGGCTTTTTAATGCGTGGCGTACTTCACGTTCTGTTTGCGCTTCCGCATATAAGGTTTTTGTTTTTTCCCGAACGGGCACTTCAGAACGGTCTTCCTGGTAATACACTTTGAAAATCATGATTTTCTCTCCTTTATTCCGGTTTAATATATACAAACCGCCATAAAAGCGGTTCTTCTCGTTTTTAATGCTGCGTCTTATTAAGTGGTCTTGGTTTTTATTATATAGAAAGAACGATGTTTTGACACGAAAGAACATCTTTTTGTTTCATACATAAAGACAGCCCTTCGTAACGGAAGGGCTTAACCATTCTAAATTATGCGATTGATTTTCTTCTAAGCAGATCTTTCCACTGTTTTGCGAGCTTTTTTTTCAGCTTCTTCAACATTGTGGATCACTCCTCACTGCCATTTTATCATATGGCTGTCGGAATGAAAAGAGATCGACATATTCTATTAGACTGCTCAGCGTTCGATTGCCTGTGCGTTCTCTTCAATCTGAAAAGGCGCTTTTTCATTGATATAATCATAAAACATAACGCCGTTTAAGTGATCTATTTCATGCTGCATACAAATAGCAGGAAGTCCCTTTAAACGCAGCTTTACTTCTTCCCCTTCCAATGTAACCGCTTTTACTGTCACTCTTGCATAGCGGTGTACATAACCCGGAACGTTACGATCAACGGATAAGCACCCTTCACCGCTTGTTAAATAAGCTTTTTCAACAGAATGGCTGACAATTTTCGGGTTAAACAGCGCATAGCTGAGCTGGTTTCCATTCTCATCATTTACATGGACAGCAATCATCCGTTTTGAAACACCAATTTGCGGTGCAGCCAAACCAATACCGGGGCGCAGCCCGTATTTTTCGGCTATTTCGGGATCCTGGCTGTTTTTTACGTATTCAATCAGTGAAGCGAGAATAGCTTTGTCTTCTTCAGAAGCAGGAAGCGACACTTCTTTCGCTTTTTCCCGAAGAACCGGATCGCCTTCCCGCACGATGTCATTCATTTTAATCATATGGTTTCATTCCTTTTTCGCTTTTAGTGTATTTATCTTATCAAAAACTGTGCAAAATGTTAATGAAGCGATTTTTTGTTTTACGCTTTGGAAACCGGGAATAGGGGAAAGGGGTAAAAAATGTAATGTATAACAGCTTAAAAAAGCGCTTTCTTTTTATAGTACAGATTAAACAGAAACACTAGTACAGAGCGCGTGAAAGCAGTGGTTTAAAGGATAATTATAAAAATTCTTTTTGAATTGACGTATGAACACGGTTATTATACACTATTAACCGAAGCTTTTAATTGTATTAGTGATTTATAAAAAATAACTGGTACAGGTCATTATAAATGAAAACAGCCGCATGACAAATAAAGAAAGGAAAGGTGACAACCATGAGTCCAAAGAAAACTCAGTTCGATCCGCAAAAAACGCTTGAGTCGATTGAAACGCAATTTGAAATGGTTCAAGTTTTGAATGAAGAAGGAAAAATTGTAAACGAAAGTGCAGCACCAAAGCTTTCAGATGAAGAACTTCAAGAATTGATGACACGTATGGTATACACACGCGTACTTGACCAGCGTTCTATTTCATTAAACCGTCAAGGACGTCTTGGCTTCTACGCACCAACAGCTGGACAAGAAGCATCGCAAATTGCTTCCCAGTATGCTCTTGAAAAAGAAGATTGGATTTTGCCAGGATACCGTGATGTTCCGCAAATCGTATGGCATGGCCTTCCATTATGGAAAGCATTCTTGTTCTCGCGCGGTCACTACGTAGGCAACCAGGCACCTGAAGGCGTAAATGTTTTGTCTCCACAAATCATTATCGGTGCACAATACGTGCAAAACGCCGGCGTGGCTCTAGGACTTAAAAAACGCGGTAAAAAAGCAGTAGCTGTTACATATACAGGCGACGGCGGATCATCACAAGGTGATTTCTACGAAGGAATCAACTTTGCCGGTGCATTCAATGCTCCAGCGATCTTTATCGTTCAAAATAACCAATTCGCGATTTCAACTCCGCGTGAAAAACAAACAGCAGCGAAAACAATCGCTCAAAAAGGGATTGCAGCAGGTATTCCATCTGTTCTTGTTGATGGTATGGATCCACTTGCGGTGTATGCAGCTGTTAAAGATGCGCGTGAGCGTGCAATCAACGGCGAAGGTCCAACATTGATCGAAACACTTTGCTACCGTTACGGTCCACATACAATGGCCGGTGATGACCCGACTCGCTACCGTACATCTGACCTTGATACAGAGTGGGAGAAAAAAGATCCACTTGTTCGCTTCCGCAAATACTTAGAAGCAAAAGGTCTATGGAACGAAGAAAAAGAAACAGAAGTAATTGAACGCGCGAAAGAAGAAATCAAAGACGCGATCAAAAAAGCGGATGAAACGCCAAAACAAAAAGTAACAGACCTTATGAAAAATATGTATGAAGAAATGCCAGCAAACTTAAAAGAACAATATGCAATCTACACTGAAAAGGAGTCGAAGTAAGCCATGGCACAAATGACAATGATTCAAGCGATTACGGATGCCTTGCGCGTAGAGCTTAAAAATGACGAAAACGTCCTTGTTTTCGGCGAAGACGTCGGCGTTAACGGCGGCGTATTCCGTGCAACAGAAGGCCTTCAAAAAGAATTCGGGGAAGATCGCGTTTTCGATACGCCGCTTGCAGAATCTGGAATCGGTGGTTTAGCTGTCGGTCTTGCTTTAGAAGGGTTCCGCCCAGTACCAGAGCTTCAGTTTTTCGGATTTGTTTACGAAGTAATGGATTCTATCAACGGACAACTTGCACGTATGCGTTACCGTTCAGGCGGAACTTATTCTGCTCCTGTAACGTTCCGTTCTCCATTTGGCGGCGGCGTTCACACACCAGAACTTCATGCGGACAGCTTAGAAGGATTGGTAGCACAGCAGCCTGGTTTAAAAGTAGTTATTCCTTCTACTCCTTACGAAGCAAAAGGACTTTTGATCTCTGCTATCCGTGACAACGATCCGGTTATTTTCTTAGAGCACATGAAATTGTACCGTTCATTCCGTGAAGAGGTGCCAGAAGAAGAATACACAATTCCTCTTGGAAAAGCAGCAGTAAAACGTGAAGGTACAGACCTTTCAATCATTACGTACGGCGCAATGGTTCATGAATCTCTTAAAGCAGCAGAAGCGCTTGAAAAAGAAGGACATTCTGTTGAAGTAATCGATCTTCGTACGATCCAGCCGCTTGATATCGAAACAATCATCGCTTCAGTTGAGAAAACAGGACGCGCTATCGTTGTTCAAGAAGCGCAAAAACAAGGCGGTATTGCAGCGAACGTTGTAGCAGAAATCAACGATCGTGCAATTTTAAGCCTGGAAGCTCCTGTTCTGCGCGTAGCAGCACCGGATACTGTATTCCCATTCTCACAAGCCGAGGGTGTATGGCTTCCAAACCATAAAGATGTTATCGAAACAGCGAAAAAAGTTCTTCAATTTTAATCATACTTAATTCATGAAAAGGAGGCAGTGCCTCCTTTTCAAAATTCAATTATTAGGAGGCTGAATGCATTGGCATTTGAATTTAAATTACCAGACATCGGTGAAGGTATTCACGAAGGTGAAATCGTCAAGTGGTTTGTAAAGCCAGGTGACAAAGTAGCGGAAGATGACGTACTTTGCGAAGTACAAAACGATAAAGCAGTTGTTGAAATCCCATCACCAGTTGCAGGTACAGTAGAAGAAGTACTAGTTGAAGAGGGCACTACAGCAATCGTTGGCGATACATTAATCAAATTTGACGCTCCCGGATACGAAGATTTGAAATTCAAAGGCGACGATCACGGCGACGAAGGCGAAGCAAAAACAGAAGCGCAAGTTCAGTCTTCTTTAGAAGGCGGTCAAAACATTGATAAAGCACCTGTTGAAGAAGCGCCGAAAGAGTCTACAGGTCCTATTCACACAGGCCCGGCTCAAACACAGGAAGAAGTAGACCCGAACCGCCGCATCATTGCAATGCCATCTGTACGTAAATACGCACGTGAGAAAAATGTAAACATCGCTCAAGTAGCAGGCAGCGGTAAAAACGGCCGTATTGTGAAAGAAGATATTGATGCATTTGTGAACGGCGGTGCGAACACTTCTGCACAAGCTGAAGCAGCTGTACAACAAGAAGCTCCAGCAGCGAAAGAAGAGTCAAAACCAGCAGCGGCAGCAGCGATTCCAGAAGGCGAGTTCCCAGAAACACGCGAAAAAATGAGCGGCATCCGCAAAGCAATTGCCAAAGCGATGGTCAACTCAAAACATACAGCACCACACGTTACTCTAATGGACGAAATAGAAGTAACCGAGTTGTGGGCACACCGCAAAAAGTTCAAAGATATTGCGGCGGAAAAAGGCGTGAAATTAACGTTCCTTCCATACGTTGTAAAAGCTTTGACAAGTGCGCTTCGTGAATTCCCTGCGCTTAACACATCCATCGATGATACAACAAGCGAAATTGTTCATAAGCACTATTACAACATCGGTATCGCAGCTGATACTGAAAAAGGCTTGATGGTACCAGTTGTGAAAAATGCAGACCGTAAATCAATGTTTGCGATCTCTAACGAAATCAATGAACTTGCTGTAAAAGCACGTGACGGCAAATTGGCTCCTGCAGAAATGAAAGGCGCATCTTGCACAATCACCAATATCGGTTCTGCCGGCGGACAATGGTTTACACCAGTTATCAACCATCCAGAAGTAGCAATTTTGGGTATTGGACGCATTGCTGAAAAACCAATTGTAAAAAATGGTGAAATTGTAGCGGCACCTGTGTTAGCATTATCATTGAGCTTTGATCATCGTATGATTGACGGAGCGACTGCACAAAATGCGTTGAATCACATTAAACGGTTGTTAAACAACCCAGAACTTTTACTAATGGAGGCGTAAGAGATGGTAGTAGGAGATTTCCCAATTGAAACAGACACTATAGTAATTGGTTCAGGCCCTGGCGGTTATGTAGCGGCAATCCGCGCAGCACAGCTTGGACAAAAAGTAACGATCGTTGAAAAAGAAAATCTTGGAGGCGTCTGCTTAAACGTAGGCTGTATTCCTTCTAAAGCTCTTTTAACAGCAGCTCACCGTTTCGAGCAGGCGAAACACTCTGACGATATCGGTATCATTGCTGAAGCTGTTTCTGTAAACTTCGACAAAGTACAAGAGTGGAAAGCTGGCGTCGTGAACAAGCTTACAGGCGGCGTTGAAGGCCTTCTAAAAGGGAACAAAGTGGAAATCGTTCGCGGTGAAGCTTATTTCAACGATGCGAACACGCTTCGTGTTATGGGTGAAGATTCTGCACAAACGTATACATTTAAAAATGCGATCATTGCTACTGGATCACGCCCAATTGAAATTCCAAACTTTAAATTTTCAAACCGCGTTATTGATTCAACAGGCGCATTATCACTAAAAGAAATCCCTAAAAAAATGGTTGTTGTCGGCGGCGGCTACATCGGCTCTGAGCTTTCAACAGCATATGCGGATTTTGGAACAGAAGTAACAATCCTTGAAGGCGCTCCTGAAATTCTTGGCGGCTTTGAAAAACAAATGTCTGCTATCGTTAAACGCAACATGAAGAAAAAAGGCATCGAAATCGTAACGAGTGCGATGGCTAAATCAGCTGTAGAAACAGAAAACGGCGTAAAAGTAACATACGAAGCAGGCGGAAAAGAAGAAACAATTGAAGCGGATTACGTACTTGTTACAGTAGGCCGTCGTCCGAACACGGATGAAATGGGTCTTGAAGGCGTTGGCGTGAAAGTAGCAGAGCGCGGCTTGGTAGAAGTTGACAAACAGTGCCGTACAAGTGTAGAAAACATTTACGCAATTGGTGATATCATTTCGGGACCTCCTTTAGCCCACAAAGCATCTTACGAAGGTAAGATTGCTGCTGAGGCGATTGCAGGAGAAAAATCTGAAGTGGATTACCTTGCGATTCCAGCGGTTTGCTTTACAGAGCCAGAACTTGCAACAGTTGGATACAGTGAAGCACAAGCAAAAGAAGAAAACATTGAAATCGTATCTGCGAAATTCCCATTTGCAGCGAATGGCCGTGCGCTTGCGCTTAACAGCACAGACGGCTTCGTAAAAGTGGTATCACGCAAAGAAGACGGACTGATCATCGGCGCGCAAATCGCTGGTTCAGGCGCTTCTGACATGGTAGCGGAGCTTGGTCTTGCGATTGAAGCAGGTATGACACTTGAAGATGTAGCGATGACAATCCATGCTCACCCTACGCTTGCCGAAATGACAATGGAAGCAGCAGAAGTAGCACTTGGAACACCAATTCACATCGTAAAATAATCGAATGATTACATTGAAACCCCTGGTTTCCTTATTTTAGGAAACCGGGGGTTTTTTGTCCCGTTTTTAAATATGTTATACAATTAGAGCTTGAAATTTAAAATGTGTTATATTATTATTAACTCAAGAAACATAAATCGCTTTCAAAAACAAAAACAGGAGGTTATAAAACATGGGAACAATCATCTGCAAGTCTTGCCAAGCAACAATTGAGCATTTCGAAGAAGAAAAGGTGACAGTTTTATACTCTCATTGTGGCTGTGATCATGAAACTGAAAGTGACGACTGAACGGATAGCTAAAATGAGCCGCGCCAAGTGGATATAAATTTAATAAACATAAATCGCTTTCAAAAACAAAAACAGGGGGTTATAAAACATGGGAACAATCATCTGCAAGTCATGCAATGCAACAATTGAGCACTTTGAAGAAGAAAAGGTGACAGTTTTATACTCTCATTGTGGCTGTGATCATGAAACAGAGAGTGATGACTGAACGGATATATAAAGAGCCGCTCCAACTGGAGCGGCTCTTTTTTTAATAAATCGGCTTGCGTTCGCGGATCACACGTAATGTTTTTAATTCTTCATCTTCAGGGCCTTGAACAGGAAGTCCGGCTGCTACGTTTTCTTTTACATAACGCAGGTTTTCTTCTGTAATGATTTCACCCGGAATAAAAATTGGGATACCCGGCGGGTAAACCATCATAAATTCTGCCATAATCCGGCCTGCTGATTCATCAAGTGGGACGGTTTCTGTCTCGGCATAAAAAGCTTCGCGAGGAGACAGTGCTAACAGGGGGATATCCGGCAGCATTACATGCGCATATCTAGACTGAACAGTGCCTTTAAAGGAAGCTGCCATTTCAGTTAAAGCTTTCACAAGCAGTTCACAATCTTCTTTCGTATCCCCTGGTGTAATAATGCAGAGAATGTTGTATAAATCACTGAGCTCTACCTCGATGTTATAACGGTCCCGGAGCCATTTTTCTGCATCATGGCCGCTTATACCAAGGTTCTTAACAGAAACAATCAGTTTGGTCGGGTCATAATCATACGTGGCTTTTGAGCCTAGAATTTCTTCACCTACACAATACAGGTGATCAATTTCATTTATTTTTTTTCGTGTTTCCTGCGCGTGTTTCAGGGTCTGCTCAATAATTTGATGCCCGTTGATCGCAAGGTGTCTCCGTGCGGTG
This sequence comes from Domibacillus sp. 8LH, assembly GCF_038806185.1. Lineage (NCBI taxonomy): Bacteria > Bacillati > Bacillota > Bacilli > Caryophanales > Bacillaceae > Domibacillus > Domibacillus sp. 8LH. Next base: position 139,693 of record NZ_JAVJNG010000003.1, read on the forward strand.
TCAAGGGAAGCAAGCAGGATATAAGACGTAGATGTCGTTGTCAGCATGCTCAAAATCGTCTGTACACGATTTACGGATACAAGTCCTTCGCGTACATTTAAGATAGAGCTCTGGGTCATAGAACCGCCCAGCTTATGCACACTCGTGGCCGCCATATCGGCTCCTGCCTGCATAGCCGAAATCGGAAGGTCTTCATGAAAATGGATATGAACGCCGTGTGCTTCGTCGACAAGAACGGGAACGTTGAATGAATGGGCAATATCAACGATTTGTTTTAAATCGCCCGCAATGCCGAAGTACGTCGGGTTAATCACGAGCAGGCCTTTTGCATCCGGATGCTCTGTTAATGCCCGAGTAACAGACTCGGTTGTAATACCATGCGAAATTCCTAAATCTTTATCAATTTCAGGATGAATAAAGATCGGAACTGCACCAGAAAATACAATCGCGGTCATAATGGATTTATGGACATTACGCGGTACAATGATTTTTTCACCAGGTCCGCAAACCGCCATAATCATCGTCATAATAGCTCCACTTGTTCCTTGAACAGAGAAAAACGTATGGTCAGCACCAAATGCCTTGGCAGCCAGCTGCTGGGCTTCTTTAATGATACCGTGCGGCTGATGGAGGTCATCAAGGGGTGCAATATTAATTAAATCAATGGAAAGCGCATTTTCTCCGATAAATTCTTTGAAGACGGGGTCCATTCCGCTTCCTTTTTTATGACCTGGAATATGAAATTGAACTGGGTTCCGTTCGGCGTGGCGAAGAAGCCCGTCAAATAATGGTGTTTCATGTTGTGACAACGCCATTTCCACCTCTTTTCTAATCATTCGCTAAAGCAAAAGAATTATAGCACTTTGCATGGTCCTTGCAAAGAAATTTTTCTTCCCAAGCAAGGAGATGACTTGTACAAAAGCGAATAAATAAAGGGAGGTGAGAAAAATGGAATATTCGTACCCGTTTTCAACGGACTGGTCAACGGAAGAAGTGATTGATGTCGTTTCCTTTTTCGAAGCCATTGAGCAGGCTTATGAAAAAGGAATTGCCAAAGAAACGTTAATGGAGCGGTATCGCCGCTTTAAAGAAATTGTGCCAGGAAAAGCAGAAGAAAAGCGCATTTGCAATGAGTTTGAAGAAGTAAGCGGCTATTCTTCCTACCGGGCTGTTCAAAAAATGAAGCAGGCTCCTGAACAAACAAAAATACGCATGTAAATACAGCAGCCCATTTCGGCAGAGGAAATGGGCTGCTGTTTATTTATAAGCAAGCTGATAAATAGGAAGAAGTGTTTCAAACGTTTCTTTAATAAGGGTATAAAGTGCTTTTCCATCCTGCAGCACAGGGTCATCCGCTTGAATGTGGCGGCCAATTAAAAGCTCCGCTTTTTTTACATCCCGGAACCGCTCGAGAGCATGTTCAACGTCCAGCTCTTCCCATGTTTGAGCGTCTTTTTTCAAATGATCGAGAGACACCACATAGTCAGCCGGTATCGTATTATGGAGCATCTGCTGATGAGTTAAGAAGGCTTGGGCAATTTCTTTTTTACGCGGCAGCTCGTAAATAAAAGCAAGCCAAATAAAAACATGATCGTCAAACAAGCCGACTTGAAAATGGGGGTGCTGCTTATATCCACGCTTGTTGTCTGCGACAGCAAGCCATGTATCGTTTGGCGGATTCACTTTACGTCGCGCGTGGCGTGCAATGTGCAAAAACATTTCCTGTCCGAGCAGTGCTGCCAAATCATCGGCCAGGGTGCTGCCGAGCTGATTGAATTTCGGCTGGATCCGTTCCTGTATGGCAGTCATTCTTTCTGTAAGACCATTTATTTGGAAGGTCTGAAAATCTTCTTCTGTAAAACCGGTAAAATTCATGGAGTGTAATCCTTTCCTGCAAATCATTTTTCATTCTTATGTTACCATATCGTGAGAAGTTGGAAAAACTTGATAAGCCTTTTTATTTCGTGTAAGGTGATAAAAAACGGAATAGAAGTGAGACGGGGGCTGTATCATGGCGAATTGGACAAAAATAGACCAAATGGTAAAGCGGTGGATTCAGGAAGCCGGCACAAATATACGAGCATCCTTTACTGATTCGCTCACCATTCAGGCAAAGTCAAATCCGAATGATTTAGTGACAAATGTAGACCAGGAAACAGAGCGATTTTTTATAGAGAATATCCGCTCCCACTTTCCAGATCATCGTATTTTAGGGGAAGAAGGCCAGGGAGATCAAATCAAATCGCTTGATGGTGTGATATGGATGATCGACCCAATTGACGGTACGATGAATTTTGTTCACCAGCAGCGTAATTTCGCCATCTCTATCGGTATTTATGAGGACGGTATCGGCCGGCTTGGATACATATATGACATTGTTCATGACGAGCTTTATCATGCCAGAAAAGGACATGGGGCCTGGATGAACGATACACCGCTTCAAAAACTCGAACAAGTACCGGTTGAAACGGCTATATTAGGGATTAGTGCCACATGGCTGATTAACAATCGGCATTTTGATCAAAACAAACTCATCCAGCTGGCGAAAGATGTGCGCGGAGTAAGATCATACGGATCAGCAGCGCTGGAACTTGCTTATGTAGCTTCAGGGCGTTTAAGCGCCTATATTACAATGCGGAATGCGCCGTGGGATTTTGCCGGCGGTAAAATGATTGTCGAAGAAGCAGGCGGCATTGTGAGCACGATTAGCGGAGAAGAAATTGATATGCTTTCCATCAATCCGGTTTTTGCGGCAGCGCCAGGTCTTTATGAAGACATTTTAAAGAAATATTTGAGCTAAGAAAAAAGGAACAGCGCTTTGTGCGGCTGTTCCTTTTTATTGTAAGCAGTCCGTTATATGTAGGGCTTTACTCGTCCCGGCACCAGGCATTGTTACCTTGTACCTTTTTATAATTTGCCTGCCCGGCGCATTTTCGCTTTGTACGAAAATCCAAATCCCATAACAGCGAGAAGCAGGATAATAGAGAGCGCGCCGCCTAAAATACTTCCTTCACCGATGGCAATACCGATGCCAATCATGCATGCAGCAGCTAAAACAGCAAATCCTAAAAACGGCCATTGAATAGTAGGCAAAGTGCAGACCTCCTTTTTGTCTATTGTAGTACAACGAGATCTTTTTTTGCAATGCCGCTTTTTCCAAATAGGCATCGTGGTTATGATGTGGTATAATAGTTCAGTTAATGGAAACCGAACAAAACGAAGTTTCTAGAAAAGGCAGGAGGAAATAGGTTGAAAACAAGAAACGATTTACGGAACATCGCGATTATCGCCCACGTTGACCACGGAAAAACAACGCTGGTCGATCAGTTATTGAAGCAGTCAGGTATTTTTCGTTCAAATGAGCATGTAGAAGAGCGCGCGATGGATTCAAACGACCTTGAACGCGAACGCGGTATTACAATTCTCGCTAAAAATACTGCGATTCAATATAAAGATACAAAAATCAACATTTTGGATACACCAGGACACGCTGACTTCGGCGGCGAAGTAGAGCGGATTATGAAAATGGTTGACGGTGTTTTACTTGTTGTCGATGCGTATGAAGGCTGCATGCCTCAGACACGCTTCGTATTGAAAAAAGCACTAGAGCAAAATTTGCGTCCGATTGTTGTTGTTAACAAAATTGACCGTGATTTTGCTCGTCCGGCAGAAGTAGTAGATGAAGTACTTGAGCTTTTCATTGAGCTTGATGCAAACGATGAGCAGCTTGAATTCCCGGTTATTTATGCGTCTGGTATTAACGGAACTGCAAGTACAGATCCAGAAAAACAAGATGAAAACATGGAAGCACTATACGAAGCGATTATCGAACATATCCCGGCACCGGTTGATAACAGTGACGAGCCGCTTCAATTCCAAGTAGCTCTTCTTGATTACAATGACTATTTAGGCCGTATCGGAATCGGCCGTGTTTTCCGCGGCGAAATGTCTGTTGGGCAGTCTGTAGCGTTAATGAAGCTTGACGGTAAAGTAAAACAGTTCCGTGTAACAAAAATGTTTGGCTTCCTTGGATTAAAACGGGTTGAAATTGAAACGGCAAAAGCCGGTGATCTTGTAGCCGTTTCCGGCATGGAAGATATTAACGTTGGTGAAACAGTTACACCGATGGAGCATCAGGAAGCACTTCCGGTACTTCGCATTGATGAGCCAACATTGCAAATGAACTTCCTTGTAAACAACAGCCCATTCGCTGGCCGCGAAGGAAAATTTGTTACATCAAGAAAGATCGAAGAACGTCTTCATGCACAGCTTGAAACAGATGTCAGCCTTCGTGTTGAAAATACCGCTTCTCCAGATGAGTGGATCGTATCAGGGCGTGGCGAGCTTCACTTATCTATTTTAATTGAAAACCTTCGCCGTGAAGGATTCGAGCTTCAAGTATCGAAGCCGCAGGTTATCGTTCGCGAAATTGATGGAGTTCAATGTGAACCGGTTGAACGCGTTCAAATTGATGTGCCGGAAGAATACACCGGCTCTATCATCGAATCAATGGGTGAGCGTAAAGGTGAAATGCTCGACATGATCAACAACGGAAACGGCCAGGTCCGCTTGATTTTCATGGTGCCTGCACGTGGATTGATCGGATACACAACAGAGTTTTTAACCATGACACGCGGTTACGGCATTATCAACCACACGTTTGACAGCTATCAGCCAATGCAAAAAGGACGCATCGGCGGCCGCCGTCAGGGCGTTCTTGTATCGCAGGAAACTGGAAAAGCATCAACATACGGCATCATGGGTGTGGAAGACCGCGGAACGATTTTTGTCGAAGCGGGTACAGAAATTTATGCCGGTATGATCGTGGGCGAACATACACGTGACAATGATTTAACGGTAAATATCGCAAAAACAAAACAGGCAACCAATGTCCGTTCTGCAAACAAAGATCAAACCGCTACAATGAAAAAGCCACGCATTATGTCTCTTGAAGAAGCGCTTGAGTACTTGAATGATGATGAATACTGCGAATTAACGCCGGAATCGATCCGTCTTCGCAAAAAAATCCTAGATAAAAACGAACGTGAGCGCGCAGCGAAAAAGAATAAGCAGGACTAAGCATTAAGCATAGGGATAGGGAGGAATGAGTGTGGAAGGATTGGAACATGTCGGCCCGCTTCTCCGGGCTCTTATTGAATCATTTGGTGTTCAAACAGCGATCTATATTTACTGGGCTGTTTTAATTGCTCTCTCCATTCTCGTTTATAATCTCGGATTTGCAAAAAAACTAAAAATGTGGCAAAACGCCATCGTTTATGTTTCCCTTGCGGCCGGATCCCTGCTGCTTTTAATCCTGTCTTACCAGCTGCCGGTTGTTGAAAGCCTGATTGTAGCTGCCCTTGTATTAGGGACGTATAAATTCAGGCTGAGAAAGCATCAAAAACAAGAAAGAACCGCACGCTGAATAAAGCGGGAGGCCTTATGCCTCCCGCTTTATTTTTTGCCCGTATAGACCAAGGACAAGGGCATATAAAGCATGTCCTGCTGCCCACCAGCCAAAAAGCCTGTCCATCGTACGGAGCAGCAACGGGCTTGTGAGAAAGCATAGATAAAGGGTAGTACAGAAAAACAGTCGGCAGCACAAGAACAAAAGCAGTTGTAAAAGGCCGCTTCGTTTTTGAAAGCAGTCCCCCAAAAAAACAGCTGTAATCGAAAAAGAAAGGAGTAAGTGAAAGAAAAATTCCATCCATTCCGGCCGCACGACTCGGTTAAGAAGAGGAATGAAATCAACGTTCAGCAGTAAGGTATACACTTTCTTTCCTGTAAGCCATTCGGCTGCTTTTAAAAAAAGCCGAGCACTATTCCTCCTGCAGTGCCAGCCAGCAGAAGGCTTCTTATGAAAGCCACTCTTTTTCTTTCCCAGAACGATAAACAAAAAACTGCCCTGTACGAATTCGCTGCTCGGTTTTTTCCGCAATACGTGCCCGGCATGCTTCACACATATAGGTATGAATGGGCCGGTTGCGCAGCTTTTTAGCAGAAGGTAATTGATCGTCAATTGATTCAATTTTGTCACACATTATGCATTTTACTCTCATAGAGGCACCTCCGTTTTACAAGTAGTATAACATGGGAGAGGGCAGCATATAGAAATGCAGATAGAATATCGGTATAATAGGAGAAAAGTCAGAAGGAGCGGTGGCGTTGGCAAATCGAAACGAACCATATTTAATACCGGAATTGTTCGAAGCACTTCAATCGGAACGCCTTTCATTTTTTTCGACAGTAGATGCGGAAACAGGGGCCCCTTTTATGAATGCGATTTCCTGGGTGTATGCTTTAAATGATACAACGCTGCGTATAGCGGTAGACAGCCGTTCAAAAATCATCCATAATATTCATAAAAATCCACTGGTTTCCCTGGCTGTTTTTGCCTCCGAATCGGCTTATACAATCAGTGGTAGTGCAAAAATCCTATCTTCTTATTTAGAGGGAGTACCGTTAAAAACATCCGTTATCGAAGTGTCTATTAAAGAAGTGCGGGATGTTATGTTTTATGGATCGAGAATTACAGTAGAACCTGTTTCCGAAAAAACATACGATTTACAGGCAGCCGAAAAGCTGGACGGGCAAATTATGGCAGCTTTAAAACAGGAAACGATTCAATAACGTTATTTTGGCTATATAAGGAGTTCGAACATTTTGAGATTAGTCGCTGTGTCATCCATCCAAGAAAATGTCTTTCTTGCTGAAAATGTTTTAAACAGCAAAGGACAAATACTGCTGAAGGCAGGTGCTGAGCTCACACCGCCTATCGTGAAGCGGCTGTACTCGCTTGGTATTTCATACGTATACATTGAAGATGCACGTACGGATGACATCTATATTCGCCCGGTTTTAACAGAAGGGACAAGAAGAGAAGCTTTCTGTGTTATGTCGGAAGCGTTTAATCAAGTGAAAAAAGATCTATCGGCAGACTCACCGAAATTTGGCTTTCACAAAATGGAAAAAAGGTTTGTTTCTGTTGTCCGCGATATTATCAGGCAGATCAGAAGCCGAAAAGAAGCGATTGATTTATTGACCCACTTATATGCCCATGATGATTATATTTTTACTCATTCACTAAACGTGACCATTTACACACTGGCGCTCAGTATGAAACTGAAAAATTTAACACCAAAACAAACAGAAGAAATCGGCTTAGGGGCAATGCTGCACGATGTAGGAAAAATGCTGATTCCGTTAGCCATTTTAAAAAAGCCTTCAAAGCTGACAAGTGACGAATTTACTATTATGAAATCTCATACAGAATTAGGCTTTGAGCTGCTTCGGAAAGAACACGGGCTGCCGCTGACTGCAGCCCATTGTGCGCTTCAGCACCATGAGCGCTTAAACGGTTCTGGCTATCCGCGCGGCTTAAAGGGAAATGAAATTCATATTTTTGGGAAAATGATTGGGATTGCCGATGTATACGACGCGGTAACCTCAAATCGAATTTATCGCAAAGCGATGCTGCCGCATGAAGGAATGGAAATTTTATATGCAGGGTCGGGAACCGAGTTTGAAACGGAGTATATTGAAAAATTCCGTAAAGCGATTGTGATGTATCCAACAGGTTTAACCGTATGGCTTACAGACGGCCGGAAGGGTATTGTGTGCGAGCAGAATGAGCATGTCAGCGACCGGCCTGTTTTGCTTATTTTAGAAGAAGACGGACACAATTTAAAAGTACCTTATAAAGTGAATCTAGCAGTTGAAACAACCGTTTTTATAAAAGAAACGGATACAACATTGTCTGGTACATAAAAAATCCATCTGCCCGAAGGCAGATGGATTTTTACTGAACAGAAATAGCCGTTACATTTTTGATCGGACAGTCACGGTTTGATCCATCTTTCAGTAAGACATAAACGGGGCCGTCTTCCCGCAGTGGTTTTCCTTTAAAGGAAAACTGCATAATGAGCGAGTCCGCTTCTGGAAGGGGAAATGAAAAAGAACCGTCCTTTGTTTCAATTACAATTTGGGAGGCGCTGTCTGACGGCACCGCATTTTTTAAAAAGGGTGAAAGCGGCACGCCGAATGTGCTGGTGAGCACCTTTTCTTTTTCATATTTTTTTTCGGATTTAATCGTCGGCGGAAAAACCGCACCTTCCCGAATTTCTTTTTCCCAAAATTTCGATGTGCTTTTTATGTATTCTTGCTCTGTGTCCCGTTCAGGCTGAGGTGATGAGGAAAAAAAGTCGTCTAAATCAATGCGGCGGTCGTCGAAAATCCACACACCAGGGTCAAGGGTGAGCGGAAACGAGACGTTTCCTTTGATGGGAATGATTTGCTCCATCGAATCATATCTCCTTTATGTAAGTGAACTATGTTTCCTCATAAGTATAGCGTGAAAATTTTGTGTTGTCAGTCTGCCTGTTAAAATTCCTTGCAAATTCCCTGTATTAACGATAAAATCTTTTAATATACAGTGATTCCATTCTTGGAACAGGGGGAGAAATTATGGCATCTGAAATGAAAATAGACCATCGGGAAAAGGCCTACTCTCTGTTGCAGGCGGATGCGGAAAAAATTTTGCGTCTCATCAAAGTGCAAATGGACAATTTAACGATGCCGCAATGTCCTTTATACGAGGAAGTGCTTGACACTCAAATGTTCGGCTTATCCCGTGAAATAGACTTCGCTATACGTCTCGGACTGGTGGATGAAGCAGACGGCAAACAGCTGATTGACTCACTTGAGCAAGAACTTTCAGCATTGCATGAAGCATCCGTTGACCGGTAAACAGACAGAAAACTCAAACAGCTGTTTGAGTTTTTTTAACTTAACGAGTATCGCTTATCGGTAAGCGCATGAATGGAAGGTTTGTATGTGGAAAAGAAATTTAAAATCATATGATTATCCGTTGGCGGCCGTGTTTTGTATTTTATGTTTATTTGGGCTGATGATGATTTTTAGTGCAAGTTCAGTAATGGCCGTTCAGCGGTGGGGACTTGAAAGTGGTTATTTTTATGATAAGCAGAAGATACATATTCTTATGGCTTTTATCGCTTTTGGCGTTGTATCCTTTTTTCCATACCAGCGTTTAAGAGCGAAGCGGTTTCAGCAATGGATGCTGGCAGGCATGTTTGGAATGCTGCTTTTACTGTTTGCATTTGGACATGTATCAAACAATGCCCAAAGCTGGTTTCAAATAGGGGCGCGTTCGATTCAGCCGTCAGAGTTTGCTAAATTGGTTGTCATCCTTTATATGGCTGCCATATTTTCAAAAAAACAAAAAAATATTAACTCGCTTAACAACAGTATTGCGCCGCCAGTTATTATGCTTTTTAGCATTTGTTTCCTTGTAGCGCTTCAGCCTGACTTCGGAACGGCTGCGATCATTTTTGCGATCGGGTTGACAATCGTCTTAACATCCGGTATAAAAATGAAAAAGCTTGTTAAGTTTATGCTATTGATTGGTATTTTTGCCCTGTTTTTGTCGCCGCTGTTTTTTTGGCAAAAAGATGAAATTTTGTCTGAAGAGCGAATGGGGCGTCTAACAAGTTATTTAGATCCTTTTAAATACGAGCAGGGCGACGGCTATCATCTAGTAAATTCCTATCTTGCGATTGGCTCGGGCGGACTGACCGGTCGGGGACTTGGCCAAAGTGTACAAAAGCTTGGCTATTTACCGGAGCCGCATACAGATTTTATCATGGCGATTATCGCTGAAGAACTTGGAATCTTGGGAGTCATTTTTGCAATAGGCGGCATTTTATTTATTGTGTTACACGGCCTTCGTATTGCCGTGAAGAGTCCCGATTCGTTTGGTTCAATGCTTGCAGTCGGCGTTTCTTCGATGATTGGGATACAGGCATTTATCAATCTCGGCGGCATGTCAGGGGTCATCCCTATTACGGGGGTTCCGTTGCCATTTATCAGTTATGGCGGATCTTCTTTACTGCTGCTCTCAATTTCACTTGGTATTTTGGCTAACATATCAATGCAGTCAAAATACGAAAAAAACTATAAATCTTAAAAATAAAAAGGTTCAAAGATTTGAACCTTTTTATATATAATTTTATCAACAGATCAGGGGAGAGATGAAGATGAAAAAAATCAGCAAAGTGCTGGTGGCAAACAGGGGAGAAATTGCCATCCGCGTATTCCGCGCATGCACAGAACTACATATCCGGACAGTAGCTGTTTACTCGAAGGAAGATTCAGGTTCATATCATCGCTATAAAGCCGACGAAGCGTACTTGGTAGGAGAAGGAAAAAAACCAATTGATGCTTACCTTGATATCGAGGGGATTATTGAAATTGCCAAGCAGGCAGAGGTTGATGCCATTCATCCCGGCTACGGATTTTTATCTGAAAATATTGAATTTGCGAAACGTTGTGAAGAGGAAGGTATTACCTTTATCGGACCGAAATCCGCTCATCTTGATATGTTTGGCGATAAAGTAAAAGCACGTACACAGGCGATTAAAGCAGAGATCCCGGTTATTCCAGGCACTGATGGACCGGTTGGCAACTTAGATGAAGTCATTGAATTCGGGAAAAATTACGGCTTCCCTATTATCATCAAAGCGGCTCTTGGCGGCGGCGGCCGCGGCATGCGGATTGTTCAAAACCTCGGAGAAGTGCGTGATGCATACGACCGTGCGAAGTCTGAAGCCAAAGCAGCCTTTGGCAACGATGAAGTGTATGTAGAAAAATTTGTTCAAAATCCAAAGCACATTGAAGTTCAGATTATCGGCGACCACGAAGGAAATGTCGTTCACTTGTATGAACGTGACTGTTCGGTTCAGCGCCGCCACCAAAAAGTAGTGGAGGTTGCACCAGCCGTTTCGATTTCGGAAGACCTGCGTGACCGTATCTGTGAAGCCGCTGTGAAGCTGATGAAAAATGTGGACTATTTAAACGCGGGCACAGTGGAATTCTTAACCGCAGGCGAAGATTTTTACTTTATTGAAGTGAATCCGCGCGTCCAGGTTGAACATACGATTACCGAGCTGATTACAGGAATCGATATTGTACAGACACAGATCCTTGTGGCAGAAGGCCATGGACTGCACAGCGACAAAGTCGGCATTCCTGAGCAGAAAGACATTCGTACAATGGGATATGCGATCCAGTCACGCGTCACAACAGAAGACCCGGAAAACGGCTTTATGCCGGATACAGGCCGGATCATGGCTTACCGTTCCGGCGGCGGCTACGGTGTCCGCCTGGATGCCGGTAACAGCTTCCAGGGAGCTGTGATCACGCCATACTATGATTCACTGCTTGTAAAAGTATCCACGTTTGCGATGACTTTTGAACAAGCTGCATCTAAAATGCTGCGGAACCTGCAGGAATTCCGGATCCGCGGGATTAAAACGAACATTCCGTTTTTGGAAAACGTTATGCGCCATGAAGATTTTATTTCAGGCAACTATGATACGTCTTTTATTGACAAATCACCTGAGCTGTTTGTATTCCCGAAACGAAAAGACCGCGGAACAAAAATGCTCAATTATATCGGCACCGTCACAGTGAATGGATTCCCAGGTGTGGAGCAGAAGAAAAAGCCTGTGTTTGACACGCCGCGCATTCCGAAAGTTAAACTGTCCGAAAAACCGGCACACGGAACGAAGCAGATCCTGGACGAGCAGGGAGCAGACGGCCTTGTAAACTGGGTAAAAGAACAAAAAGAAGTACTCTTAACGGATACGACAATGCGCGATGCCCATCAGTCACTGCTTGCAACACGCGTCCGCACAACGGATCTGACTCATATCGCACCGGCAACGGCCCGCCTTCTTCCAGAGTTGTTCTCGATGGAAATGTGGGGAGGAGCGACATTTGATGTGGCGTACCGCTTCTTGAAAGAAGATCCGTGGAAGCGTCTTGAAACGCTTCGTAAGCAGGTACCGAATATTCTATTCCAGATGCTGCTTCGCGCATCGAACGCGGTCGGCTACAAAAACTATCCGGACAACGTCATTCAAGAGTTTGTCCAGCAGTCTGCCGAGTCCGGCATTGACGTATTCCGTATTTTCGACAGCTTAAACTGGGTGAAAGGCATGGAGGTTGCCATCGATGCAGTCCGCCAGTCCGGTAAAATGGCCGAAGCGGCGATTTGTTACACAGGGGACATCGATGATCCATCCCGTGCGAAATACAATGTAGAATACTACAAAAACATGGCGAAAGAGCTGGAAGCACAGGGTGCACATATTCTGGGCATTAAAGATATGGCCGGCCTTTTGAAGCCGCAGGCTGCCTACCGCCTGATTTCTGAATTGAAAGAAGCGGTTGATATTCCGGTTCACCTGCATACGCACGACACGAGCGGCAACGGTGTGCTGATGTACACGAAAGCGATTGAAGCGGGTGTGGATATCGTTGATACGGCTCTCAGCACAATGGCGGGGCTTACCTCACAGCCAAGCGCCAACACGCTTCACTATGCACTCGAAGGAACAGATCGCGCTCCGTCTGTCAGCATCGATGCGCTTGAAAAAGTCTCTTACTACTGGGAAGATGTCCGCAAGTTTTATGCGCCGTTTGAAAGCGGCATGCTGGCACCGCATACGGAAATTTACGAGCATGAAATGCCAGGCGGCCAGTATTCGAACCTTCAGCAGCAGGCGAAAGGCGTCGGCCTTGGCGACCGCTGGGATGAAGTAAAAGATATGTACCGCCGCGTGAACCTTATGTTTGGTGATATTGTCAAGGTAACGCCGTCTTCTAAAGTAGTCGGGGATATGGCCCTCTTTATGGTGCAGAACGACCTGACGGAAGAAGAAGTGCTGCTTCGCGGCGACAAAATTGATTTCCCTGACTCTGTGATTGAACTGTTTGAAGGCTATCTTGGCCAGCCGGTTGGCGGCTTCCCAGAGCAGCTGCAGAAAGTCATCTTAAAAGGAAAATCACCGATCACCGTACGTCCGGGTGAACTTCTGGAAGACGTTGATTTCGATGCCCTTCGCAAAGAGCTGGAGCAGGAAATCGGGGAAGAACCAACGGATCATGATGTGATTGCGTATGCTCTGTATCCAAAAGTGTTTACGGATTATGCAAAAGTAAAAGCACAGTATGGCGATATTTCGGTTCTCGATACACCAACGTTCCTGTACGGCATGCGTCTCGGTGAAGAAAAAGGAATCGAGATTGAAACAGGAAAAACACTCATTGTGAAACTCGTTTCGATTGGCCACCCGCAGGTCGATGGAACACGCATTTTAAGCTTTGAGCTCAATGGCCAGCCGCGTGATGTGGTCATTAAAGATGAAAGCATCAAATCAGCGGTCAATGCGAAAGTGAAAGCTGATCCGAAAAATGAGGGTCATATTGCGGCCACAATGCCGGGTACGGTCATTAAGGTCATCCTTGAAAAAGGCGATAAAGTGAAGCGCGGGGATCATCTCATGATTACCGAAGCGATGAAAATGGAGACAACGGTACAGGCACCATTTGATGGAACTGTTAAAGCTGTCCATGTACAAAACGGCGAAGCTATTTCTACGGGCGATCTCCTGGTAGAACTTGAAAAATAAAATGAAAAACAAAAAGCACCGCTCTCAAAAGAGGCGGTGCTTTTTTGTTAAGCATTGATTCTGCTTCGGGAGACGAGCAGAATAAAGTAACACAACAGTCCAAACAAGCAGGATACAAATAAAGCGTGGGCGAGAGCGATATACAGATTTAAGCGAGTCCAAATAATAAACGCGCCTGCAATTGCCTGCAGTGAAACAAGAATGAAGGCAATCAGCCATCCGTAATACAAAACACGCTGGTGCTTATAGTATTTAAGGGCAAGGTAAGCGATATAAGCAATCCAGATGAAAATCAAGCCGGCTGCCGCCCGATGACTCATTTGAATCCACTGGTACAAATTTGAAGGCAGTATTTCATCATTTCCGCACAGCGGCCAAGACCCGCATACCATGCTGGATTTTGTATGACGGACGAGCGCCCCCGTATATACAACGATATAGCTGTACAGGGTAACGCCGACAGTATGCCATTTCATTCGGCTGTCAATCACGATGGAGGAAGCATCAAATCGCTGATCCACTTCAAAAATAAGCAGGGTCAGCAATAAAACGGCGGAAAACGAAATAAGAGAGATGCCAAAATGAAGAGCGAGCACAAAGTCGTTTTGCCCCCACAAAACAGCCGCCGCTCCAATTAATGCCTGGACAAGCAGAAACAAAAAAGCCAGAGCAGAGAGGAATTTTGTTTCTCGCTTATGGCCGATACAGCGCCAGGAAAAAACAGACAGCGCTAAAACAAGAAGTCCGGCTGCACCAGAAACAGCACGATGGGAAAGCTCAATAATGGTTTCTGCCTGAATGTTTTCGGGAATAACCTGTCCATGGCAAAGCGGCCAGTCGTTACCACAGCCAAGCCCGGAATCCGTTTTTGTTACAAGTGCACCGCCAATTAAAACTGCAAGCATAACCAATGTGGTCACAACTCCAAGCCATTTAAGCCAGCCGTTCAACATGCTCACCTTCTTCTCTCTATCTATCTATCTATATCTAACCTTTTATACACGGGAAAGAAAGCCGTTTCATTTTTGTCGATTCCCATATTTATTCTATTATCTTACAAAAAAGAATCACTGGAAACAAATCGTTTTTACGAGACACAAATTCGACATAAATCGTTCATCAGCTGTTCACATAAAAACGGTGAATATGATTTAATATGGAAGAGAGCGTCTATTCGCTTGAAATGTTTTTAAATTGTGTAGAAAAGCGCAGCTATATCCTTTATAGTAAGATTAAGATAGTGTGTTTAAAGAAAGGGGGGAATAGTGTTTTGCGCAGTACAACATTAGATAAAACAAGTGTGCCGGAAACAACGGCTGTAAAAGATTTTATGGCCTTGATTAAGATCGGCATCGTTAACTCCAATTTAATAACTGTTTTTACAGGTATGTGGCTGGCTTTTATTTTAAACGATATCCGGTTTTTAGCCAACCTTGATACCATTGCTTTAACACTCATTGGTTCCGCCCTTATCATCGCGGGCTCAGCAAGTTTGAACAACTATATTGACCGGGACATCGATCCTTTAATGGAGCGCACAAAAACAAGGCCGACAGTTACCGGAAAAATCAGCTATCCAAAAGTACTAACCATAGGACTTGCGCTTGTCATTGTCGGATCAGCGCTTTTATTTATGACGACCTTTACAGCAGGGGTGATCGGAGTCATTGGGATCATTAGCTACGTAGTGATTTACACAATGTGGTCAAAGCGCCGTCATGTAAGCAATACAATCGTTGGCAGCATCTCAGGTGCTGTTCCGCCTCTTATCGGTTGGGCTGCTGTGGACCCAACACTGGATATGCTGGCTTGGATGCTGTTTTTAATTATGTTTATCTGGCAGCCGCCGCACTTTTACGCATTGGCGATGAAGCGTGCTGATGAATATGGAAGAGCAGGAATTCCGATGCTTCCTACTGTAAAAGGATTTGCCGTTACAAAGCGTCATATGTTTGTTTGGACGCTGCTTCTTTTGCCACTGCCGTTTTTCATGACAGAACTTGGCATGGCGTTTATCGTTCTGGCTACCTTGCTAAACGTGGGCTGGGTTGCCCTGGCAGCAACAGGCTTTAAAGCAAAAGATGATTTGAAATGGGCCAGATATATGTTTATTTATTCATTGCAGTATTTAACCATTATTTTCGTTGCGATGGTTATCGTTACCGTTATTTAAACAGGGGAATTCTTCTTTTAAGAAATCCATATATATGCACTGTTTTAGTAAACATTTCAAACGAAAGAGGGGTTGTAATACGCTATGAAAAAGAAGCTGACAAACTGGCGTCTTTTTACGTTTACCAGCCTGACGGCGCTCTTTCTGTCCGGCTGCGGCGAACCATTTCTTTCAACGTTGACTCCTGCTGGTGAAGCAGGCCAAACCGCCTATGATCTCATGTTGCTCAGCACATGGATCATGGTCGGCGTGGTCATCGTTGTCTCTGTTTTATTTGCCATTGCGGTTTTGAAGTTCCGCCGCAAAAAAGATGACCCGGCTATTCCAAAGCAAGTGGAAGGAAGCCATGTACTCGAAATGATATGGACGATTATTCCGATCATTTTACTGATTATTTTAGCAATTCCAACAGTTTTGGCTACATTTGATTTAGCTGACACAAAAGCAATGGATAAGAAAAAGGAAGACGGTACAACAGATGCCATGGTTGTAAACGTACGGGCCAATTTGTATTGGTGGGAATTTGAATATCCGAACCAAAAAATTATTACAAGCCAGGAGCTCGTTGTTCCGACGGATCAAAAGGTGTACTTTAACGTAAAAGCATCCGATGTAAAACACTCTTTTTGGATTCCGGCGGCCGGCGGGAAAATAGACACAAATGTAGAGAACGTCAATCAAATCTGGCTTGAGTTTGATGGTGAAAAGGCAGAAGAAGCAGACAATCTATTTTACGGGAAATGTGCAGAGCTTTGCGGTCCTTCCCATGCTTTAATGGACTTTAAAGTGCATGCGCTTCCAAAACAGGAATTTGACCAGTGGGTAACAGCGATGCAGGCAATCGACGCGAAAGCAGCAGAAGCAAAACCAGAGGATCCAGCTGCAGCTGCAGGGCAGGAAATATTCAATCAAAAGTGTTTGAGCTGTCATGCTGTTACAACGGCTGATGCACGTCCCGAGGCAGCCCGTACCGCGCCAAACCTTGCAGGATTTGGAGAACGTGAAAGAATAGCAGGTATTCTTGAGCATAACGAAGAAGAATTGAAGAATTGGATTTCAAATCCGGAAGAGTACAAACCAGGCAATAAAATGACAGGCACGTATGGAGAATTGTCTGATCAGGAAGCAGATCAGCTTGCTGCGTACTTGATGAGCCTTAAAGTAGAATAAATATAGAATCAGGGTAAAGGAGGTAAAACCGTTGAGTAGCATTGCACATACACAAAAACGGGGATTTACCAGCACAGTTTGGGAATACTTAACGACAGTGGACCACAAGAAAATCGCTATTTTATATTTGCTTGCCGGCGGCTTTTTCTTTATTGTCGGCGGTATTGAAGCGATGATGATCCGCATTCAGCTGGCTGTGCCGAATAATGACTTTGTCAGTGCCGGTTTGTTTAATGAAATTATTACCATGCACGGTACTACCATGATTTTCCTGGCTGCTATGCCGCTTTTATTCGCTTTTATGAACGCTGTGATGCCGCTTCAAATCGGCGCGCGCGATGTGGCTTTCCCTTTTGTAAATGCACTTGGTTTTTGGCTGTTTTTTTTCGGCGGCCTGTTTTTAAATCTTTCCTGGTTCCTGGGCGGAGCACCTGATGCAGGCTGGACGTCCTACGCCTCACTTTCACTTGCTTCCGAAGGGCATGGCATTGACTTTTATGCTCTTGGGCTTCAAATTTCCGGTTTCGGCACACTGATGGGCGGCATTAACTTTTTAGTAACGATTATCAACATGCGTGCACCGGGAATGACGTATATGAGAATGCCGCTTTTTACATGGACAACATTTGTAGCGTCCGCTCTGATTTTGTTTGCATTTCCTCCGCTTACCGTTGGATTGTTTATGCTCATTTTTGACCGGATGTTTGGCTCGGGATTTTTTGATGTAGCAATGGGCGGGAACACCATTATCTGGGAGCACTTTTTCTGGATTTTCGGCCACCCGGAAGTATACATTCTTGTCCTGCCGGCGTTTGGCCTTTTCTCGGAAATATTCCCGACTTTTGCGAGAAAGCGCTTATTTGGCTACTCATCTATGGTGTTTGCTACGGTGCTGATCGGTTTCCTTGGATTTATGGTGTGGGCACACCACATGTTTACAACCGGGCTTGGTCCTGTTGCCAATGCGATTTTCGCCGTTGCTACAATGGCTATTGCCGTTCCGACGGGCATTAAGATTTTCAACTGGATTTTAACGATTTGGGGAGGAAGCATTAAATTCACTGTGCCGATGCTGTACGCAGTTGCGTTTATTCCTTCTTTCGTGATGGGCGGCGTAACAGGAGTGATGCAGGCTGCTGCGCCAGCTGACTACCAGTTCCATGACAGCTACTTTATTGTTGCGCATTTCCACTATGTAATTGTAGGGGGAATCGTTCTCGGACTGCTTGGAGGCGCCCACTTTTATTGGCCGCTTATGTTTGGTACGATGCTTAGCGAAAAGCTGGGCAAAATTACGTTTGTGCTGTTTTTAGTCGGCTTCCATTTAACCTTCTTTATTCAGCATTTTCTTGGATTGATGGGAATGCCGCGCCGTGTATGGACATTCCTTGAAGGGCAGGGACTTGAGACAGGGAACTTAATCAGTTCGATCGGTGCTGGTTTGATGGCTCTTGGCATTCTTGTCCTGCTTGTGAATATTGTCATTACGCAGAAAAACAATATACAGGTAGGCAGAGACCCATGGAAAGATGGCCGTACACTTGAATGGGCGATTCCATCTCCGACTCCTTTCTATAATTTCAAGCAGCTTCCGCTCGTTCGCGGACTGGATGCTTTTTGGATCGAAAAGATGGAAGGAAAAACAGATATGACACCAGCTGAACCAATTGGTGACATTCACATGCCAAACAATTCGTTTGTGCCGTTTGTGATTTCCCTTGGGCTGTTTATCGCTGCATTTGGCGCTATGTATCATGCTGATGAAGGTAAGGACTGGGCCATTCCTGTGCTGATTATCGGTATGCTGATCACATTTGGCGCGATGCTGTACCGCTCCGTTAAAGATGATCATGGCTACCATATTCATAAAGAAGACTTGCTGGATGAGGCAGAAGGAGGAACACGGTAATGGCAGCTGAACAAAAATTCACTCCGCAGACGTGGCCCGAATCGCCTGAGCAGGCAACGCTTGAAGGGAAAAATAAATTTCTTGGCTTTTGGTTTTTCCTGGGAGGCGAGACCGTTTTATTTGCTTCGTTATTTGCAACGTATTTAGCCCTGAAAGATAGTGTACCAAGCGATACGCATGCCAAAGCAAGTGACCTGTTTGAATTGCCGCTCGTTTTTTTAATGACAATGCTGCTTTTAACCAGCTCTTTAACCTCGGTTTTTGCGATCTATCATATGAAAAACTACAGCTTTAAAAAAATGCAGCAATGGCTGTTTATAACCGTTGTGCTCGGCTTGGGCTTTCTTGCATGTGAAATTTACGAATTTTATCATTACTATCATGAGTTTGAACACAAATTTACAAGCAGCGCATTTGGATCTGCTTTTTATACGCTTGTTGGTTTTCACGGAGGACACGTCGTCTTCGGTCTTTCCTGGATTATTGCGTTGATGGTTCGAAATGCAAAACGCGGTCTTAATCTGTACAATGCACCTAAATTTTATTTAGCAAGTCTTTACTGGCATTTTATCGATGTAGTATGGGTGTTTATCTTTACGGTTGTATACTTAATGGGAATGGTGGGATAGCGAATGGCGAATTTACACCCAAAGTCAGGAGATCCTAAAGTTACGTATGAATATCGCCGTAAAAAGAATGCAGAAGAAATGAGAATGCAGGTTATTACGTTTACGATGATGATCTTTTTTACCGTCATTGCTTTTGCTGCAGTGGGAGCGGGTTTTTCTAAATGGTTTGTTGTTCCATTCGTATTGCTTCTAGCGATCGTACAGGTCATCTTTCAGCTGTACTATTTTATGCATATGAGTCACAAAGGCCATGAAGCGCCGCAGTTATTTATGTACTCAGGCATCGTGGTAGCATTTGTGACGATTCTTGCTTTTTTAACGATTATTTGGCTCTGAGAAAAAAGTGCTCCCCGACATTGCCGGGGAGCACTTTTTTCTGTCAAGAACTTGTCATTTGCTGTCGTTGTCAAGTATGTGGGCGGACGATATAATAAGAGAAGCAGTGAAATACAAATGAGGTGGGAAAAATGCCGATCCGTATATTTGGTTTTTCCGCTCTTTGGAGCCCCTATTTTCTGGCTGTACTATTGGTTATAACCATGCTGTTCTTTTGGGTGACAACGAAAGGGCGCCGTCATTTTCAAAACAGTGAACCGCTCACAAAGCGCCAGGCGCTGCTGTTTGTAAGTGCGGTGATCATTTTGTATACGATCAAAGGCTCGCCGCTTGATCTGCTTGGGCATATTATGATGACCTACCATATGCTGCAAATGGCGGTCCTTTATCTTGTCGTGCCGCCTCTTTTTATTAAAGCGATTCCTTGGTGGATATGGCGGCCTGTTATGACTCTTCCTGTAGTAAAACCGCTTTTTTCATTTTCGTCGCGGCCGCTGCTTGCGCTTATTTTATTTAACGGTTTGTTTTCTTTTTACCACATTCCGCTCATTTTTGATTTTGTTAAGATGAACGAGGTATTTCACAGTTTATATACGGTTATGTTGTTTTTCTTTGCAGTTTGCATGTGGTGGCCTCTTGTGAATGAGCAGCCGGGAGAAAAAGGGCTGGATGGATTAAAAAAAGTCGGCTACATTTTTGCGAATGGCATATTGCTTACGCCTGCCTGCGCGCTGATTATTTTTGCATCCGCACCGCTTTATGCCACTTACTCTGATGGAACCGCATGGCTTAAAGCGATGGAGCTTTGTGTGCCTTCCTCCACGTTATCGAACTTGCAGTTAAGCGGACCGGAACTATTTTCTAACATGGCGGTTGTTGAAGACCAAAAAACCGGCGGCATTGTCATGAAAGTTGTACAGGAAATTGTATTTGGTGTTGTTCTGGCCCAGGTCTTTTTTGAATGGGTGAGAAAGGAAGAAAAAGAGGCGGACAAACTAACAGAGGCCGCACTTGCCCGGCACAATAAAACAATGTAATCTATTAAAAGAAATGGTCTGCCATTTCTTTTGTTTTACATAATGGAAGTGAGGAAGAAAAATGTCATTACCAATTTTGCCGACGATCAGTACGTTTTTTATCGTTTTAAGCGCTGTTTTCGTAGCGATCGGCTGGGCACAAATCAAACAGAGAAAAATAGAGAAACATAAAAAAACGATGCTTTTAGCAGGGCTTTTTGCTCTTACGTTTTTCACCATTTACGTAAGCCGCACGCTGTTTATTGGCAATACGGCATTTGGCGGTCCAGACAACATTAAAATTTATTATACGATTTTTTTGGTTTTTCATATTTTTCTGGCCACAACAGGAGCTGTTTTTGGCATCGTCTCTATTGCCAGCGGCTTGAAAAGTAAATGGGTCCTTCATCGGAAAATAGGGCCTGTCACGAGTGTTATTTGGTTTTTCACCGCGATTACGGGTGTAGCGGTATACTTGCTTTTGTATGTTTTTTACACAGGCGGTCCAACTACATCTATGTTTAAAGCCATTTTAGGCGGTCATTAAAAAAGCTTTCCTCTTTGAACAGAGGAAAGCTTTTTTTATACATAATAAAGGATTTCTCCTTTTATATCGGTCAGCAGCTTTTCACAGGTTTGAACAAGAGACTCTGGAAAATATTCATTGTCCCCATATTCTACCCCGTGTGGATAATAGTGTTTGCCGAGAAGCGGCGCCATTAACTCGATCAGGGCATCTTCAGCTCCCACGTCTCCTTTTGCGGCAAAACCAAAGATACGTAAATAATATATACCTTCTTTTAATTCAAATTTGCGGTCATAGGTGACACGTTCATAATCCCACTGTCCTGCCAGAACCATCCCGTGCTGTTCCATGATATGAGTCAGCTGGTTCAAGTCAATTTGCATGCCTTCCAAGCCTGTATTCTCAAATTTCATACACATACCCCTTTCCGCTATATCATCCATTTATTTCTTCTTTTTATCATAGTCGAAAATGCGCTTTCACGCAATGGAGTTGGGGAGTGAAAGTGAACAAAATGCAATGCAGGCAAGGAAAGTTTTTGAAACATAGAAAGGGAATGATATACTGATGAAAGAAAGAGAAGGACTGGATAGGGAGATGATCGTCTGCGAGCTGTTTTTAAGATTTTGGTCATTTTTTTAATTATCATGCTGATAGGCATTTATGCTGACAAAGCAATAGATGAAAAGGGCGAGGGGCCGCCTTCACTGCCTCCCGTAAACAGCGGAAAGGTTGATCCCCGCCTGCCGGCAGATGTAGAACCGGCGCCGAAAGAAGGCGTGGGGACCCTGATCGGTGCATCACAGGAAGTGCTCATCAACAAATACGGGGAGCCGGTTCGGAGAGAGCCATCTGCCTATGGCTATACATGGTGGGTATATAAAACGTCTGAAAGCTATATGCTTGCGGGAGTCCAAAACAGCCAGGTTGTCACGATTTTTGCAAAGGGAGAGATGAATACGTCTCCTTTCTTACTCGGCCGCTCTGCCAGCGAAGTTTTCCGTTCCCGGTATCCAGAAGCTGAAATTGTAGCCCATGCAAATGACAGCTATTATCGCTTTGAATTGTCGGAAGAAGAGCTGAATATCAGGCCGCTTATTCCAATTGGCGATTTTTACGCCCAGCTTTATATTGATCAGCAGACTGGCATTTTATCAGGTATCCGATTTATGACAGCGGACGTTTTGCTAAAAATGAAGCCTTATGAGCTTGTGTATGAAGGGGTATTGCCGGAAGTTCCTTCACCGGGCAGGTCGGCATGGGTTCATATTGAGCGCGGAAGTGAAGCACAGCTGGCTGATATAAGTCATTTCATCAGAGACAAAGAAGGCGTGCCGGCGCTTGTTTGGGCGCCTGAATTAAACAGCGCAGCCAAGTCACACAGCCAGGACATGTTTGAAGCTGACTATTTTGGGCATCAATCACCTCGATTTGGAGATTTAAAGCAGCGTTTAACAAAAGCAGGTTTGTCTTTTGATCAAGCGGATGAAATGATTAATGCCAATTATCCGGACGCACCCGCTGCGATGGAAGCATGGCTCAATTCACCGGATGAGCGGGAATTGTTGTTGAGCGATACGTTTACTTCATTTGGTACCGGTGCCTACCGAACGCATTTTACACAAATTTTAACCGGAAAGTAACGATATGTGGTAGAATAAGCCGATGGAGGTGCACATATGATTGCAACAACAATAGAACTTATTAACATTGCCGATGCAGCAGACGCACTTGGAGATATGATTCTTCAATCAGAGCAAGCCGTGCAGTACCGTGAATGTTACCAGAAACTTTATACGGAAGAATCCGTTAAACATAAAATTTTCGCTTTCAGCCGTCTGAAAGAGCAATATGAAGAAGTACAGCGTTTTGGGCGATATCATCCGGACTATAAGCGCATTATGATGGAAACACGTACAGCCAAACGAGAAATGGATATGGATGAGCATGTTGCAGCCTTTAGACGGGCGGAAACGGAACTGCAGCAGCTGCTCGATGAAGTGAGCGTGCTTGTTGCCCGGTCTGTATCAGAGCAGGTAAAGGTGCCAGGAGCCGGCTCTATATTTTCGAGCGGATGTGGAAGCTGTGGAAGCGGCGGTTCTTGTGGCTGTTCGGCATAAAAAGTAAAAAAGCGGGGGATGGACATGCTGACAGAAAGGCAGGCATTGATTGTGTGGCTTCATTCATTGAAGCCAGCCAAATCATTACGCAAATACGGTAATATTCATTACGTCTCAAAAAAAATGAAGTATGCGGTTCTTTATTGCAACCATGCAGAAGCGCGGGAACTGGCGGAAAAGCTGACAGGATTTTCTTTTGTTAAGAAAGTTGATTTTTCCGAAAAGCCGTTTTTAAAGGTGGACTACGAAAACTCCCGTCCCGATAAAGCAAAAGAATACGATTATAAAATTGGTGTATAAAAAAAGCTTGTTTTTAAACAGGCTTGAGATTGTAGACAAAGTAAGAAAGCAGGCTGGTTAAAAACGTCTGGCTTTCTAGGAACGCCGCTGGCTGGGAAGCGGAGTGACCTTTTCGGGTTATGAGCATTCACTGCCGGCAAGTGACGCTGAAAGCGGGCGTTTGTCAACAGCCTGAAGCCTGTCTTTAGACAGGCTTTTTTTATTTGGTTAAGTTACCAGGATGGGAAGGATAGAAGCGCCCCATACTGGTAAGGCAAGGCGGACAAAAAAGAGGGAGTGATTGAATCATGTTAAGCAGCAATCGCAATCGGCTGTTGGTCCCTGGAGTCCAGCAAGCTATTGACCAATTGAAGCACGAAATCGCCTCTGAATTTGGTGTTCAGCCCGGGGCCGATGCCCCGTCGCGTGTCAACGGTGAAATCACGAAACGCCTCGTGCAAATGGCGAAACAGCAATTGTCTCGCCGCTAGGAAACACGGTGAAACTAAAAAGCAAAAGGCAGGGAATCCAAGGAGACGGGGTCCTCTGCCTTTTGTCGTCATTAACAATATTCATCTTTAACCTAACCTTTTATTTAAAGCGGACGAAGATAATGGTTAAGGCGTAAAATGCCGATTAAATACTGGTAGTACAACGTTTTTTCGGCAAACTGGGAGGAAGGCTTGACTTCTAGCTCAATGAGCGGCTTACCCGCTGAAGCTGCAGCCTGCTGAAACAAGCGAAACCGTTCATTTTCTTTTTGATAAGGATTGGGAATGCCTTCCCGGCATACATAAATCGGCTGAAAACTGCCTGTCTCCGTTGGATGTAGAATAACAGCACATGACGTACCGCCGGCAGAGTGCAGGGCAACAAATTGCGAAATCCGGCCGACTGCGCGCTCCGCAATATCAAGAAGCTCATATAAATCTGAATATCCTTCACCAAGTTCAATAAATCGTTGAATCATCTATATACCTCCATTCATCTCCCTTATTATAAGCAATGTTCACTTGATTTTGACAAATTTCATCGTCAGCGAAAAATTTTTTTGATATGATAGGGATAGGTCATAGTTCTTAAGGAGTGTGGATTATGCATGAATAAAGTCCCTGTGTTTCTTTTGCTTTTAACAGCGGTCGCCGGCGTATTGTTAACAGTTCAATGGATTGGCTATGAGAAACGATCAAGCGCTTCCCAGAAAGTAATCGCAAACCAGACGATTGAAATAGATGTTAAAGAAAGCGGCTTTACGATCAAGCAGACGCTCGCTTCCGTATCGGAAGGCACGAATTTAACAATGAGGCTGCCTGCCGATGCAGAAGAAGTATCCTGTTCAAAAGGAGATACGTGCATAACGAGCAGTCAGTCGGGAACCATTACGGTAAAAGGTGAAAATGTCTCGATTCAATACACGATTCCGGCTTCGCTTTCTCCACGTTCTTTTTTATTGAACAATTGGCAGGCAGCGTTTGAAGAAATGACATCAGCCAAAACCACGCTGCTTATAACGGATCATACAAAAAGAGGGGGACAATGGATATCCTCTATTGAGCAAAAAGCCGCCAAGCAGCTTTCAGAAATTGATTTTTATTCCTTTGAAGGGGAAGCAGAGAGGCCACCGCTTTTCTGGCAAAAAGAGCGTTTAAAAGAAACCCAATTTTCAGGAGGGACCATTTTTGCACGATACACCGTGCAGCTTCCGTCAGGATTAATGGACATGCCATTTTCTACAGAAGACCTTCCAAGGCAGACCGTTGTGATCTCTTCTGATATTAAACCGCAGCAGCTTGACGGGTTGCTGTTTATCCGGCAGCAAAGTGATTTAAACACCATCCACACAAATGCGGTGTATGCGTATGTTAAAAAACACTTTATTTTTCCGGCAGATGAACAATGGATGACGTCATTCCTTGCTGTGTCTTTATATAACGCAAAACCGATGTATATGAAAGCCGCCGAGATGAAGGAGCAAGTTACGGCCGTACTGACTGAACAAGAAGAAAAGAAATGGGAAGAAGCACTTTTGCAGCTTAAAGGCAAAGAAGTAAATGCCGTTAAGCTTGACCAGGTGCTGTCAGCAGTAAAAGGTGAGCAGACAAACTTTTTTAAAGAAAACAAAAGCAGCCGCCCTCCGTCTCTGCCTCTTGTTTTTTTTGATGGACGGCTTGTTACAGTAGAGGATCAGCCAGTATCTTTTCATGTTAAAACAAAAAATGGCCTGCTGTATATTCCGCTTGAAGACGCAGCTAAAGCTCTCGGATTTTCTGTTCAAAAAGTATCGCCGCAGCAGTGGAGGATGAAAAAAGGAGTGGACGTATACCGGTTCGATGCAGCCCGAAACCAGGTATATGTAAATAACCATCCGCATCTTTTGTATGAACATGCTCTTGACCAAATCGACGGTATAACGTATATAGATAAAATTTGGTTTCAAAAAGTGTTTCTCTTTGAAGTAAAAGAATCCAATGAAGCCATTGAGCTGACATCTTATGGACTGTAGAAACCTCGCGCCAAAGGCGGGGTTTCTTTTTCACCCTATAGATTTCATTTATACGTTTATGATACCATGAATGAAGAAAAACGAATGGCAGGTTAAAATATGAGAATCATTTCAGGTGAAAAAAAGGGGCTGCCTTTAAAAGCTGTGCCGGGAAAAGACACGCGCCCTACGACAGATAAAGTAAAGGAGTCCATTTTCAATATGGTCGGTCCTTATTTTGAAGGCGGCACTGGATTAGATTTATTTGCAGGCTCAGGAGGGCTCGGAATTGAAGCGCTCAGCCGGGGAATGGATCGAATGATTTTTGTTGATCGCGATATGAAAGCGATTCAAACGGTAAAAGAAAATATACGGAACGCTGGATTTACAGAGTGCTCAGAAGTATATCGAAATGAAGCGGAGCGGGCATTAAAAGCCATTGTAAAGCGCGAATTAGTATTCGATGGTATTTTTCTTGATCCGCCTTATAAAAAGCAAAAGCTTGAAGCCGTGCTGCTGTTTATTGCGGAGCATAATCTGCTTGCACCACATGGATTTGTGATGTGTGAGCACGGATCAGATGTACGCCTTCCTGAACAGGTCGGCCCGTTTTCTTGCACACGCGCCGAAACGTACGGAATGATTTCTGTTTCCATTTACAAAGCGGCAGATGAGGAGGAAAGATCATGACAAGTATTGCAGTTTGCCCAGGAAGCTTTGATCCGATTACCAACGGGCACCTGGATATTATTCAGCGCGGGGCGAAAGTATTCGACAAAGTGTATGTCGTCATTTTAAGTAATTCATCTAAACAACCGCTGTTTTCGGCGGAGGAGCGGGCAGAGTTAATCCGCCAGGTTACGGCACATATTCCAAATGTGGAAGTGGATCATTATCAGGGCCTGCTCGTTGATTACGCAAAACAGGTAAAAGCAAAAGCTATACTGCGTGGACTGCGGGCAGTATCTGACTTTGAATATGAAATGCAGATTACGTCCATGAACCGCGTATTAAACGATGAGCTTGAAACGTTTTTTATGATGACCAATAGTCAGTATTCGTTTCTCAGCTCAAGCATTGTCAAGGAAGTGGCGAAATATGGGGCGGATATTTCAGAGCTTGTCCCGAGGGAAGTGGAAGAAGCTTTAATAAAAAAACGTCTTGCTGATTCCGTTTCAAAATAAAAAAGCCGGGCCGAAAGATTAAACTCTTTTGGTCCGGCTTTTTGAATAGCGGATTCCCAGCAAAAGAGAAGCGACACCCAGAACAACTACTGTGATCAGCATGCCATGCTCTGGCGCAAACGATAGAGCCGCCTTCGGAAAAGAAACAGGCCATGATAACAAACAAAAAGTAATGACTGCTGCATATACACTATGAAGAATACGGCCGGCGAAAAAAGGGCCGAAACGGATATCCGTTTCACTAATAATTGCCGCTACCTGCGCGTGAACGCTTAAGCCGCTAAAGCCAAGAATAGCACTGATCATCAGCAGGCTTACGGGTAAAGGAATCGATTCGGAAGAGGAAAGCTGCACACCAGACGTGAGTTCGAAAAAACCAGCAAAAAGCGCTTTAAAGACAGGCATGCTTGTTTCATTGGAGCCAAGAAGAGAAAATAAAAAAGCGGCCACTCCATACTTATGCAGCAAAGTGGTTAAGACAGAAAAAAAGAGAATAAAGCCGCCAACCAGTACAAGTGTTTTGACAGAAGACAGTACTGCATCCGCGAGCAAGGTGCCAAAAACCCGTCCATCTTTTTCGCGTGCTTCTTTAAATGCCTGAAGAGGCCCGGCTGTTTTTATTTTTTTTCTCTCTATTTTTTCTTCTTTTCCATAAAAACGCATTGTAAGCCCGACTAAAAAAGCACCGCTGTAATGAGCTGAGGCAAGCAGCAGGCCGGTCTCCGGACTTTTTAAAAAACCGCTGGCCACCGCACTTAAAATAAATAATGGGTTAGAGGAATGGGCCATCGCAACGAGCCGTTCTGCTTCTGTACGGGTAATCGACTGCTCCGTGCGAAGCTGTGCAGCCATTCTTGCGCCGGCCGGAAATCCTGAAGCAAGTGACAGCATCCAAGTCACACCGGCTGGACCGGGAATGCGGAAAAAAAAACGCATCAAACCGCTTAGGATGGAGCCGAAAAAAGCAATCACGCCAAGACCTGTCATTAACTCTGTTAAAATGAGAAAAGGAAGAAGGGATGGAAAAACAGTTTTCCACCATATATCCATACCGTAGACTGCTGCCTTCAAGCCGGCTTGAGGTGAAAATAAAAGAGCGGCAGCCAGCAGCGTGATGGAGCAGGCGGCAGCATAAGTTTTCCACATAAAAAGCCCCCTGATTAGAATATAAAGCACGCCTTCTTAAAATTTTGTACAATAAAAGAGCCTGTACAAAAGGATATGTAAAGGCAGAAAGAATAGACTAATGAAACAATTCATACCAGTTATAGAGCTGGATGATTTCTGCATGGAAGGAAGAACAAATGTGAAAAATAAAAGAACAGGGCTCTTATATGCGATTCTGCTGCTGATTATTGTGGCAGCCTTTATCCCGCTGCCATTTTACATTACAAGACCGGGAGAAGCGCACACGCTTAATCCAATTGTTGATGTAGATGAAGGAGACGACAATGATACAAGCACATTGATGCTGACCACGATACAGATGGGGCCTGCTAACATTTATTCATACGCGTGGGCATTTCTTCGGGATTATGAGGAAATTCTCCCGAAAGAAACGGTTCGCTATTCACACGAATCAGAGAACGAATTTAACGTGAGGCAGGTTCATTTAATGGATACCTCACAGCAAAATGCTGTAGCGGTTGCTTTTAAGGAAGCGGGCAAACCGCACAGCTGGATATACAAAGGTATTTATGTGTTAAGTGTATTTCCTGATATGCCTGCGGAAGGAGTGCTTGAAGCAGGCGACCGCATCACATCTATTGATGGCCGTTCTGTTACATCGTCTAAACAAATGACGGATTATGTGCAGGCGAAAAAGCCAGGCAGCCGAATTACAGTCGCATTTATACGCGATAAAAAAAAATATGAAAAAACCGTTCAGCTCAGAGCATTCGCAGAGCTGGGCGGCAAGTCCGGTCTTGGCATCAGCCTGGCCGATGATCGAGCGCTCAAAAGCGATCCAAAGGTAACGCTGAAAGCAGATGACATTGGCGGTCCTTCTGCCGGTCTTATGTTTTCACTTGAAATTTACGACCAGCTGGTAGAAGAGGATTTGGCGGCTGGGTTAAAGGTAGCTGGAACGGGAACAATTGCCCCAGACGGCACAGTTGGCCGGATTGGAGGCATTGCTCAAAAAGTCGTAGCGGCCGACCAGGCAGGGGCGCAGTTTTTCTTTGCGCCGGATGATAAGCTGCCGGCGGGCCGTACAGATGTCAAAACCAATTATGAGGAAGCCAAAAAAGCTGCAGAGGATATTGGAACAAGCATGGTTATTGTACCGGTTCAAACTTTTTCGGACGCAGTGGACTATTTAAGAAACCTGTCTGTGTCAAAGTAAAATTGGCGGCATGGAATATTCTCGTTCTAAAAGAGAACGCACGTAGCTTTCACTCGCGTTGGGGGCGGAAGCGAACACACGGGATGCTTTTATATCCAGCGCAAGCAGGCTGCCGGCAGCAGCTGTGCGGGAAAGCAGCGGCACTTCCATTTCTTTTTTAACGGACCGGATATATGCACGCCCACTTTCGGTCATACCAAGCAGCCGGACAAAAGAAGTCTGCTGAGCCTTCCGCATGCTTGCTTTATCGGTGTCAGTTAAAATGTGGGTCATCATTCGCTGAAGGCGGGTCCACGTGTAACGCTTCGTTTTAACCTGTTCCATAAAGCCGGCAAAGGAGCTGCTTTGCCGTGCTGCTTCTGTGAGTCTTGGCCCGATGCCTTCCTCTACTTCATAAATGGAAGCAAGACGGCCAGGTTCAATGGACAGCAAGCGGTAGCGAAGCAGAGGCCAGTAAGATTCCCATGAATGCAGTGGACGGTTTTGCATGGCTTCAGCACTCAGCGAAGGCATGACATCATGAATCGGTTCTTCTGTAGTAAAGAGGCGCTGCCGAATCGCTGTCGCACTTGCAATCGGCCCTGTTGATTCAGTATCATGGAATCCTGCTCCTTTTCGCTGAATCGTCAGCGGCTGCATAGGCGTGGTCAGCCCGAGATTGGCTTTTACATAATGAAAGCCTAAAATGTTATTTGGCTTTGACAAATCAAGCGGCAGTGCATTTTCTCCGAACACTTCGTTTCTTGCTTTTGTCTGGGCGGCGGGGTAGCTCATTCCTTCTTTCATAAGGGAGCGGACGCAGGTATCAAGGTCTATGCTGTTTTTTTTCAGTTGTTCTGCGGTGTGGAGGAAAGGATCCATACCGCCATTTTCACTGCCGAAGCAAAAAAAGCGGCACTTTAAATGGGAAAGAATCTCAATGGCGCCCTGTGCAAATATTTCAGCCCGCTGCGTTGAAAAAGCGTATGGAAGTTCAACGACAATATCCACACCGTGCTGCAGGGCTACCTTTGTGCGGGTCCACTTATCAACAATGGCCGGCTCTCCGCGCTGTAAAAATGAGCCGCTCATCACTGCGATAATGGTGTCTGCATTTGACAAACGCCTCGTTTCATTTATATGGTAGAGATGTCCATTATGAAATGGATTGTATTCAACAACAATGCCGGCTGCGTTCATGTGAAACGTCCTTTCTTCAGGAGAATGTTCTTTCATTTTCAAAGATGGTGAATAAAAAGTCAAACCGGTATTTCACTGTAAAGAAAATATATTGACATTCAATCGGGAGAGGGCTATAATTACTTTTGTTGCCTTGAGGTGATTAAATGAAATGGTCAATAATTCAACTGCAAAAATACCGCGACCGCGGTCTTGAAATTGATGAAACAGTTGACGTAACAGACTTAACAACACTCGATAATGACATACGCCGCATTTCGCCTGTCCATGTAACAGGCAGAGCTGATATTCGTCATGATCAAATTGTTTTTCATGTAAAAGCAACGGGTGAAATGATTGTCCCTTGTTCTCGGACACTTGTAGACGTGCCTTACTCGTTTGAAATTCCGCTGACAGAACGGTTTTTATTAAAGCCGGAGGAAGGCGAATCATATGAGACAGAAGATGTTCACTTTCCGGAGGGAAATGTAATAGATCTCCGGCCGATTTTAAAAGAAGCGATCATTTTAGAGGTACCAATGCAGATTTTCAGTGAAGAAGCGGATGAGCATGTTGTTCAGTCTGGGAAAGATTGGGCGTTTTTTGAAGAAGAAGAAGAGCTTCCCGAAAAAAAGAAGCCGGCTGTTGATCCAAGATTAGCAGGACTTCAAAACTTCTTTTCGTCCGATGATGAGTAATTGAGAAGTACAGCTATTCTGGCTTCATATAGTTTTTATTCCGTTAAGGAGGTGTATATCACATGGCAGTACCTTTTAGAAGAACTTCTACTACACGCAAAAACAAACGCCGTACGCACTTCAAACTTCAAGTGCCAGGTATGGTAGCTTGCCCGAACTGCGGTGAGATGAAACTTGCGCACCGCGTATGCAAAGAGTGCGGAACATATAAAGGTAAAGAAGTTGTTAGCAAATAACATCTTTTACATCTTTCAAAAAAAGCGAAGAGGCCATGGCTCTTCGCTTTTTTTGTCATTAGAGTATGGATAAAGGAGAACAGATTGTGCGTGAGTTCAGCTTGTTTTCTGAGCGTTTTTCTTTTCAGGAAGCCAAATAAGGCGTGTGCTGTTTTCGGATACCGGCTTAAAATCTACTTTCTCCCAAAAAGACTGTGACTTTACGCGCGGTTTTGTCATGATAGGGAGTTCAAACGACTTGGCAAACTGGACAAGCAATGCCCCAAGTCCCTTCTTTTGAAAAGCCGGCAGTACTTCAAGTTTCCGAATTTCTACATACTGATCGTTTCCGGGTACAAGATTTGATGTATCCCGTCGGATGTACAGGCACATACGGGCAGCAAGCCGGTCCCCGTAATAAATGCCGTAAAAAGGCGAATCGGTATTGTCTTCGACCATGGAAGTTTGTAGTTCCTCAATCATCGAAAGTTCTTCAAGTCCATATTCTTTGAAGGATTTAAACTCTTCCATCGTTTTGAAATTCATTTTCAGATTCTCAACTGCTAAGCCCATTTCCTCAATCTCCTTTGCAAACTCTCTCTTGATTTGTCTACTTTATTATATAATAAAGTAAATAAAAAAGTAGCGATCCTGTTATCGCTTACAAACCGGGAGAGATACATGAACATTCATATTATTGGAGCGGGGGCCCTTGGGCTGTTTTTTGCTGCAGAGTGGAGCAGCCGCCACCGCATAACTATTCAAACGAGAACAAGCGTACAACGGAAACGCCTTGAAGAGGAAGGCATTCGTGTCATTGAGCAGGGGCAGTCACATATTTATCCGGTTCAAACAGCCGCTGTTGCGCCTCCGGAAACGGATTTAATCGTTGCAGCGGTGAAGCAGTACCATTTGCCGGAGATCCTTCAGCACCTTCCAAAAGCATCATCTTTGCTGTTTATCCAAAATGGTTTAACCCATCTTAAGCTGATTCAGCAGCTTCCTTTTTCAAATATTTATGCCGGCTCTGTCACGCATGGGGCAGCCAAAATAGACGAGCGTACGGTGCAGGTGAACGGGCGCGGCCAAACAAAAATGGCCTGTGTAAAAGGGGGAGAGGAAGCGGTTGTCCGCGAACTGGAGACGCCTGTTTTTGCTTTTCAATGGGAAGAAAGTGCATACGAAATGCTGGTTGATAAAATGGCCGCAAATGCAGTGATTAATCCGTTAACTGCCCTTTTATATGTGAAAAACGGAGAGCTGGCTGAAAATAGCGAATATGCTGCAGCGGCAGAAAAATTGTGTGCAGAAATTGCGGCCGTTTTTCCTTTTAAAACGAAGGAATCCGTTACGCAGTCTGTTTTCGATGTGTGCCGCCAGACAGCCGCTAATGAATCCTCGATGCTTCGAGACATAAAAGCAAGGCGGAAAACGGAATTAGACGCAATCGTAGGAGCTCTTTTGGAAGAAGCAGCACAAAGGGGCGTTGAGACCCCCGCTTTTTCGCTCTTATACCATCTTATAAAAGGAAAAGAAGCCGAATTGGGCAGATAAGGGAAAAGAATTGGAGCTGTGCAGGCACATTGTTTTCCCTTTCAATCCGACAGGTGGTATACTCGAACAAGAAAATTTGTCCGAAAGAAAGGAAGTACATCCATGGAACAAAAACGCATTTCTGTTCCCGCTTTGACCCCATTTGCCAGGGAATATATAAGCGGCTCAAAGCAGGCAGGCGGCTTTTTTGACTACGATCCATTTTCGCAGCAGTCTTTTCAGCAGCGGTCAGAAGAGGTGCGGACACGAATGTTTAAGCGAAAAGAGCTGGCTGGCATCATTCGGAATTATATGGCGCCGCATCATGTGACAGCGCAAACAGAGCACTCTCTTCAGAAGCTTGAAGACTCTGAATCGGTTGTCGTGATCGGCGGCCAGCAGGCTGGACTTTTAACAGGTCCGCTTTATTCTATACATAAAATCATTTCGATTCTGCACCTGGCGAGAGAGCAGGAAGAGCAGCTGGATATTCCGGTTGTCCCCGTTTTTTGGATTGCCGGCGAGGATCATGATCTGCTGGAAATCAACCATGTGTTTTTAGAAAAAAACGGGAATATGCAAAAAATAGGATACCCAGAGCGGTTTGTGAAAAAACAGGCCGCATCAAGCACGGTCTACGATCAAGAGCAAATGCTCGGCTGGGTGGCCTCTGTTTTTGCTTGTTTAAAAGAAACACACTATACGAATCAGCTTCTTCATGATGTGAAAAAAGCGGTGAAGGCAAGCCGCACATTTACCGATTTTTTTGCTTTTTTAACCGGATCCTTTTTTGCCAAGCACGGCCTGCTGCTGATTGATGCGGCAGACCCGGAGCTTCGAAAGCTTGAAGCGCCATTTTTTAAGAGACTGATTGTGGAAAGCGGCCCGATTGCAGAAGCGGTGCACTCCACGCAGCAGGAGCTTGAACAAGCCGGCTTTACGCCCGCAATTGAAACGAGCGGCCAGCCGGCGAATCTATTCCTGATTGAAGAAGGAGAGCGCTACCTGCTTGAAAGGGAAGGCGGGCTGTTTATCAGCAAAAGCGGGAGGTCGTACACAGAAGATGATTTACTGCAGCTTCTGGAAACGTCGCCGGAATCCTTTAGTAACAATGTTGTGACGCGGCCGCTCATGCAGGAATGGCTGTTTCCTACACTTGCTTTTATCGCCGGTCCAGGCGAGATTGCTTATTGGGCGGAGTTAAAAGGAGCTTTTGAATATATCGGGCTTACGATGCCGCTTATTATGCCAAGGTTAAATATTACGATTGTAGACCGGACAGTGGCGGAGATTGTTTCAGAGATTGGAACACCGATTGAAACGGCGGTGCAGCAAGGCGTGCAAAATGAAAAATCTGCTTATATGGACTCTATTCGTGATCACCACCTTGATGAGCTTGTTGCCCATATGAAGCAGGATTTGATGGCGAGCTATGAGAAAATTGAAGCGCGTGCGGCCGAGCTTCATAATGGCCTTGTACCGATTGTTGAAAAAAACAAGCAGTATCATGAACGGCAAATTGAGCTGCTGCTTCAAAAAAGCGACGCTGTTTTGAAGCAGACACACGACGCGGCTTTACGCCGGTTTGACCGTGTACAAGCCGCTCTGCGCCCGGATGGACTGCAGGAAAGAGTATGGAACGTATATCCATTTTTAAATGTGTACGGTCCTTCTTTTATTGATGACTTGTTGAATCAGCCATATAAACACGATGGCGGCCATTATCTTCTATATGTATAAATGAAAAGTCTGCTCTTAGGGCAGGCTTTTTTGTGTAAACGAAATGAAAAGATCTGCAACATGAAATTGGTGGTGCAAAGTGGGGGGATGTGGTAAAGTTAGTGTAGAAAGTGGGGAAGCATTATGTTCATGGGTGAATACCGTCATTCGGTCGATGAAAAAGGCAGATTGATTATCCCCGCAAAATTCCGTGGTGAAGCCGGCCAAACTTTTGTGGTCACACGCGGATTGGACAAGTGCTTGTTTTTATATCCCCTGGACGAGTGGAAAGTACTCGAGAAAAAACTCGCCGCTTTGCCTTTAACAAGGAAGGATTCACGTGCGTTCGCCCGTTTTTTCTTTTCGGGAGCAAACGACTGTACCCTTGACCGGCAGGGCAGAATCAATATCCCCGGCCCGCTTCTGCAATATGCCTCACTTCAAAAAGAATGTGTGATTGTTGGAGTGTCAAACCGGATGGAAATCTGGTGTGCCGCAGCATGGGATGAGTATGTGGAA
The DNA here is from genome assembly GCF_038806185.1 of Domibacillus sp. 8LH. NCBI lineage: Bacteria > Bacillati > Bacillota > Bacilli > Caryophanales > Bacillaceae > Domibacillus > Domibacillus sp. 8LH. The sequence continues at coordinate 175,193 of NZ_JAVJNG010000003.1, forward strand.
ACATCGGCGGATTCGTTCGCAGACATAGCGGAAAATTTAACTGATTTCGATTTATAATGCTGATTGGACTGATAAGAAAATGGAATTTAATCATACGACTGTCCTACTTCATGAAACAGTCGACGGGCTGAATATCCGCCCGGACGGAATTTATGTAGATTGTACACTCGGCGGAGCCGGACACAGTGAATATTTGCTGTCAAAGCTCGGGCCAAACGGAAAACTATATGCATTTGATCAAGATGAAACCGCGATTGAACATGCGAAAAAACGGCTTGCTCCGTTTCTTGAGCGTGTTGAATTTATAAAAAGCAACTTTGAACATGTGAAGGAAGAGCTTCACAAACGAAATGTTACAGGAATCGACGGCATTTTGTACGACTTGGGTGTTTCATCACCTCAGCTTGATACACCGGAGCGCGGTTTCAGCTATCATCATGATGCACCTCTTGATATGAGAATGGACAAAAGTGCTGCACTGACTGCTTATCACGTTGTGAATGAATGGTCTTTTGAAGAGCTTGTCCGCATTTTCTTCAGATATGGAGAAGAAAAGTTTTCCAAGCAGATTGCCCGGAAAATTGAAGCTGCGCGGGAAGTTCAGCCGATTGAAACGACAGGCCAGCTGACGGAACTGATCAAAGAAGGAATTCCGGCTCCGGCAAGAAGAAAAGGCGGCCATCCGGCCAAACGTATTTTCCAGGCCATTCGAATTGCGGTAAATGATGAACTGGGTGTGTTTGAACGGTCACTTCACGATGCGATCGATTTATTGAATGTCGATGGGCGTATTAGTGTCATCACCTTCCACTCGCTTGAAGACCGTATTTGCAAAACGGTTTTCAAGGAAGCGTCTGCAGGGCCGGAGCTGCCGCCCGGCTTACCTGTAATCCCGGAAGAATATGAACCTGTTTTAAAGCTGGTAACAAGAAAACCGATTGTCCCGACTGAAAAAGAGCTGACAGAAAACAATCGGGCACGTTCAGCCAAACTGCGTATTGCAGAAAAAAGAAAACAAACCAATTAGGGGGGGATCGAAATGAACAACACAGCGAGAAAGCCGATTGTGGAACAGCCTAAGAAGGCTTCTGTTAAACAGCGGAAGATCAGCAGGTCATTTTTTACTCCTGGAGAAAAGGTACTGTTTCTTGTTTTTGTATTAACAGTTTGCTTTATGAGTGCAAAGCTTATCTCTACACAGGCAGCGATCTATGAAACAAACAAACAAATTCAGGATATCGAAGTGAAAATCCAGGAGCAGGAAAAAGTAAATCATGATCTTGAGGTCCAGATCAGCGAAGAAAGCACGTATGAAAAAATTTGGGAACGTGCCAAAGCGATGGGACTGGATTTAAGCAAAAATATTAAGGTTGTTGAGCCGAAATGATGGAAAATAGAAACAATCGGAAAATAGGAGTTGCGATCCTGTACGTCGGGTTCGCCCTCCTCTTTTTTATCTTATTTTCACGGGTATTTTACATTCAGGCGACCGGAACAGCAGACGGACATAAACTTAAAAACGAAGCGCTTGAAAAATACATGCGTACAGATGTTCTTGAAGCGAGCCGGGGAACGATTTATGATACAAATGGAGAAGTAATCGCAGAAGATACTACCTCATTTACAATGGCAGCGATTTTAGATGATTCTGTAACAACGAATCCAGAATCTCCAAATCATGTAGTAGATCCAGAGAAAACAGCAAAGGTGCTGGCGAAATATATTGATATGGATGAGGAAGATATACTGGCACGTTTGAAAAAAGAAGGAGCATTCCAAGTGGAGTTTGGCACGGCAGGGCGCGGGCTGACGAACAGCGTGAAGCGAAAAATTGAAGCCGAAAAGCTGCCCGGTATTACGTTTACCCGGCAGGCGAAACGGTTTTATCCGAATGGAAAATTTGCTTCTCATTTAATTGGCTTTACACAGCAAATTGAACAAGAGGATGAAAACGGGAATGTCACATTCGAAACAAAAGGCCAGATGGGCATTGAAAAATCCTATGAAAAATATTTGCAGGGCAAAAATGGGAAAATCCGTTATACGAGCGACTTATGGGGTTACCTGCTTCCTGAAAAACAAGAAATGGTCACTGAGCCGCAAAACGGCGATGATATGTATTTAACCATTGACTCTAAAATCCAGACGTTTATGGAAGACGCATTAAGTGAAGTAGAAGCGCAATACAATCCATCCAAAGCGTTTGCCATCGTAGCCGAAGCTAAAACAGGCAAAATTTTGGCAATGAGCCAGCGTCCTACTTTTCATCCGGGCACGCGGGAAGGGCTTGATGTAAACTGGATGAACGACCTCGTTGAATATTCATATGAGCCCGGATCTACGATGAAGATTTTTACGCTGGCAGCGGCGATTGAGGAAGGCACGTTTGAAGCCGATGCTCTTTACAAGTCAGGAAGATATAAAGTAAAAGGCGGAGGCAGTATTGGAGATCATAACGGCGGGGCCGGCTGGGGCAATATTACATATAAAGAAGGCATTCAGCGCTCTTCCAATGTAGCGATTGCGAATATGCTGGAACAAATGTCGCCGGGTGTTTTCAGGCAGTATCTTGAAGACTTCCATTTCGGGCGTAAAACAGGTATAGAACTGCCTAACGAAGCGGCAGGCAGTATTTTGTATAATTACCCGCTTGAACAAGTGACAACAGCATTTGGCCAAGGATCAACGGTAAATGCGATGCAAATGCTCCAGGCAGCGACGGCGATTGCTAACGGCGGAAAAATGATGAAGCCGTATATTATTGATAAAATTGTGGATGACACGACCGGCAAAACAATTGTCGATACAAAACCGAAAGTGGTTGGTGAGCCTATTTCTAAAGAAACGGCAGCCGAAACACTAGACATTCTGGAAACAGTCGTAACAGCAGAACATGGCACTGGCAAGCCGTATCACATTGAAGGATACGATGTGGCCGGGAAAACAGGAACCGCGCAGCTTGTCGGAGAAGATGGGCGCTACTTAACAGGATCAAACAATTACTTGTTTTCTTTTATGGGCATGGCCCCAAAAGAAGATCCGGAGCTCATTGTATATGTAGCAGTTGCGCAGCCGCAGCTGGATGGAGAGTCCGGGTCGGTCCCTGTTTCAAAGATTTTCAATCCTGTTATGCGAAACAGTCTTCAATATTTAAATATCAAGCCGGATAAAACGATTATTTCTCAAACGGTAACGTTAAAAGATTTTACCGGCAAGAAAACATCAGAAGCACGTAAGGCGTACGAAGACGCCGGAATGGATCCGGTCGTGATCGGTACAGGCAGTAAAATTGAAAAGCAAGTACCAGCGGCCGGCGAAAAGCTGTTGCAGGGAGAAAAAGCCATCTTGCTGACATCTGAGAAGTGGACGATGCCAAATATGAAAGGCTGGGCCATGCGTGATGTGATGAAAGTAGCTGAGAGTATGGGGCTTAAAGTAAGCTATTCAGGGTCCGGCTATGTAGTATCTCAAAATATTGAACCAAACAAAGCCGTAAAAGAAGGCCAGAAGCTTATTATTAAGCTTGAAGAGCCTGGCAGTGCGGAAGAAGCTAACCAAAAAGCAAATGAAGACTCGGATCAATCCCGATAAAGGGAGCAGTCTCGCTTTTTAGTGCCAGTCACTAAATCGCCGGGACGGCTCTTTTTTTTTGTCAATTTTCCTCAAATGAAGCATATGATCATGAAGAAAAGGAGTGTGGACAATGCGGGTGCGAATGTTTTGGATCCTTCTTTTGTCTTTTTTGGCTTTTTCGGCATTGGTCATCCGCACCGGCTATATCCAGCTTGTTAATGGGGGTGAGCTGACAGATAAAGCAGAAGAACTGTGGGGAAGAAGCATCCCTGCTGAGCCGGAGCGCGGTCTGATCCTGGACCGAAATGGAAAAGTATTAGTAGGGAATAAAAATGCGCCGACGGTTTATGTGATCCCAGCTCAAATTGACGACCCGAAACAAACGGCCAAGAAGCTGGCCGCCGTTCTCGGGGAGAAAGAATCGGTTTTGTATGAACGAATGACAAAACGTTCTTCAATTGAACGTCTTTCTTCCAAAGGCAGGCATTTATCCGCTGAAACCGCGCAGGCGGTAAGGGATCTTCAATTAAAGGGAGTCTGGCTTGGGGAAGACTCGATCCGGGATTACGTAATGAAGGACAGGCTTGCCCATATTATTGGATTTACGGGAGCTGACAACCAGGGGCTTGCCGGGATCGAAGCCTATTATGATAAAAAGCTTTCTGGCAAACCAGGTTCGATCCAAATGTATACGGATGCGAAAGGAAACCAAATGCCGGGGCTTACCAATCATTATGAGGAACCGGTAAATGGAATGGATTTAAGTTTAACGATTGATGCGGATATTCAAGCTGTAATGGAAAGAGAGCTGGATCAGGCTGAAAAAACGTACAAGCCGGATGCAGCTATGAGTATCGCGATGGATCCGAACACAGGGGCTATTTTGGCGATGTCTTCACGCCCGTCTTATGACCCGGCCCGCTTTAGCGAATATGATCCAGATGTATATAATCGAAATCTTCCTGTATGGAGCACATTTGAGCCGGGATCAACGTTTAAGATCATTACACTGGCAGCTGCTTTAGAAGAAGAGAAAGTAGATCTTGATAAGGATCACTTTAATGACCCCGGCTACGTGGAAGTGGATGGTGCGCGGCTGCGCTGCTGGAAGCGGGAAGGGCACGGCCATCAGACTTTCCTTGAAGTCGTGCAGAATTCTTGTAACCCGGGTTTTGTAGAGCTCGGTTCACGTCTTGGTGAAAAAAAGCTTTTTTCTTACATTCGCAAATTTGGATTTGGCGAAAAAACAGGCATTGACTTGTATGGAGAAGGAACTGGAATCCTTTTTACAGAGGAATCGGCCGGTCCGGTAGAAGCGGCAACGGCAGCTTTCGGGCAAGGTGTAGCCGTTACACCTATCCAGCAGGTGACAGCAGTGTCCGCGGCGATAAACGGCGGCATATTGTATGAGCCGTATGTAGCCAGGAGCTGGACAAACCCGGAGACAGGCAAAACGGAAGAGGTTCGTAAGCCGAAAAAGGTACGCCGGGTCATTAGTGAAGAAACATCGAAAGAAGTGCGGCGCGCCCTTGAAAACGTAGTAGCCAAAGGAACCGGACGAAACGCTTTCGTAGACGGATACCGGGTTGGCGGGAAAACAGGTACCGCCCAGAAAGCGAAAGACGGCCGTTATCTTGAAAACAACCATATTGTTTCTTTTATCGGAATGGCGCCCGCAAACGATCCGAAAGTGGTCATTTACACGGCTATTGACAACCCAAAAGGCACGGTTCAGTTTGGTGGTACAGTCGCCGCCCCGATTGTCGGGAAAATGATGCAGGATGTTCTTCCGCTGTTAAACGTTGAAAAACAAACGAATCAGATCGAAAAAGAAAAAGCCTGGAATGACCCGGATTTCATTCAAATGCCTAATTTGATTGGCCTGTCAAAAGAGAAATTAAAAGAACAGCTGATCAATGTTGAAATTGTAGCTGAAGGAGCGGGCGATAAGGTCGTATACCAGTCTCCGAAACAAGGAGTAAAAGTAGAGAGAGGAAGCAAAGTACGCGTTTTATTAAAATAAAAGAGCCTATGCCGCCAAATTTGATCGAAACAGGCTGAAAAGCATTCGCATCGGCGGCTTTTTTTCGTTACAATAGAAATCGCGGGAAATTGTACATAGTGTTTGCAGAAAAGAAAGGATTGAAAAAACGTGGATTTATCAACTGTGCTCCGAGCACTTCCATTTTATCAGCAAGATAAGGATGGAAATCCGGCGATTACGTCGATGGAAAACGATCACCGCCTCGTTCAAGAGGGATCAATATTTATTTGTATAAAAGGATTTACCTTTGATGGCCATAACGCTGCGGAAGAAGCAGTGAGAAAAGGGGCAGCTGCCATTGTAGCAGAACGGCCTGTGGACGTATCTGTTCCAGTTATTTATGTGCCGGATACAAAACGGGCAATGGCGCTTTTAGCGGCTCATTTTTACGGTTACCCGACAGATTCCTTCCATCTAATTGGGATTACAGGAACAAACGGAAAAACAACTACGAGCCATTTAATTGACCATATTTTGCGGGCTCACGGAGAGACGACTGGTTTAATCGGAACGATGTATATGAAGATTGGCGACCAGACTATTGAAACGAAAAACACGACACCAGAGAGCCTTACGCTCCAAAAAACATTTTCAAATATGAAAGAAGCAGGTGTAACGGCTGCGGTTATGGAAGTATCTTCTCATGCACTCCAAGAAGGGAGGACAAACGGCACTGCTTTTAATGTGGCAGTTTTCACCAACCTAACGCAGGATCATCTCGATTTTCATAAAACAATGGATGAATACCGGACAGCGAAAGGGCTGTTGTTTGCCCGCCTTGGAAATGTAATGCATTCCGACCGTCCGTCTTTTGCGGTGTTAAATGCCGATGATGCAGCTTCCGCTGTTTACCGTTCGATGACGGCGGCGCATGTTGTTACCTATGGCATTGACCATCCAGCAGACATTCGTGCGAAGGATATTCGGCTCACCTCAGGAGGAACAGCTTTTACCATCACGTATCCGGACGGAGAGCTGCAAGTTCAGTCAAAATTAGCAGGCCGCTTCAATGTATACAATATGCTTGCTGCGTTTGCGGCCGGCTTCGTCTCAAACATCAAGCCGGAAACCATTCAAACAGCGCTTGAGCAGGTGGAAGGAGTAGCAGGCCGTTTTGAAGTGGTGCCAAATGACCGTGATATTTCGGTGATTGTTGATTACGCGCATACACCGGACAGCTTAATTAATGTTCTTCAAACGGTTCGGCCATTAACAAAAGGGCGGGTAATTGCCATTGCCGGATGCGGCGGTGACCGTGACAAAACAAAGCGCCCGCTTATGGCACAGGCGGCTTGCAAGTATGCAGATGAAGCGATCTTCACATCGGATAACCCCCGCAGCGAAGACCCGAAAGCCATTTTAAAAGATATGGAAGCAGGTGTGCCGCAGGAGCGCTATACGGTGATTGAGGATCGAAAAGAAGCCATTTTTGAAGCGATTCGTACGGCGAAGCCTGGCGACGCGGTTGTGATTGCAGGAAAAGGCCATGAAACGTATCAGCTTATTGGAAAAGATATTTTTCATTTTGATGATCGGGAGATTGCGAAAGAAGCACTTCTTCAGAAGGACGGTGGACAGGCATGAATGAGTGGCAGATAGCGTTAATTATTGCGGTTTCGTTTTTAATTACGGTTCTTATTGCCCCGTTATTTATTCCTTTTTTAAGGAGACTGAAGTTCGGGCAGAGTATTCGTGAAGAAGGACCGAAGTCTCACCAGCAAAAATCAGGCACTCCGACAATGGGCGGAATCGTCTTTTTGCTATCTATTATTGTGACGACGTTGTTTTTTGCCCAATTATTTGATTCAATCGGTACAGAAACAACCTTGCTTTTACTTGTAACCATTGGATTTGGACTTCTTGGGTTTTTAGATGATTTTATTAAAGTCGTGATGAAGCGCAACCTTGGTCTGACATCCTTGCAAAAATTAATCGGCCAAATTATTATTTCTATTATCTTTTATGTGATTTATGCGCAGCAAGGATTATCAACGGAGCTTTCATTTGGTTTTTTCTCCGTTGACCTGGGCATTTTATATGCGCTGTTTGTACTTTTCTGGCTGGTCGGCTTTTCAAACGCAGTGAACTTAACCGACGGACTTGATGGCCTCGTATCGGGTACGGCAGCTGTTGCATTTGGAGCATATGCGGTCATTGCCTGGAGCCAGGGGCTTGATGAAACAGCCATTTTCGCTTTTTCAGTTGTTGGGGCCATCATCGGTTTTCTTGTGTTTAACGCTTATCCGGCTCATGTATTTATGGGAGACACAGGATCGCTTGCGCTGGGCGGTGCGATCGCGGTTCTATCTATTTTAACGAAGTTTGAGTTTTTGCTGCTTCTTATTGGGATTGTATTTGTAGCAGAAACACTATCGGTTATTTTGCAGGTTTGGTCATTTAAAACTAGAGGGAAACGAATTTTTAGAATGAGTCCGCTGCACCATCACTTTGAACTAGGCGGCTGGTCTGAGTGGCGCGTAGTGGTCACTTTTTGGTCCGTCGGTGTGATTGCAGCAGCGGTCGGTCTATGGATTGGAGTATGGAACATATGAAGCAGATCAATCAATTTAACGGAAAAAAAGTACTTGTATTAGGTTTAGCAAAAAGCGGGCTCGCAGCGGCCCGTTTGCTGAAAAAACTAGGCGCTGATATCACAGTCAATGATGGAAAGCCGCTTGAAGAAAATGAAGCTGCCCGCTCACTTTCGGCAGAAGGAATTAAAGTGATCTGCGGAAGCCATCCGGTAGAACTGCTGGATGAAGGGTTCGAGCTGGTCGTGAAAAACCCGGGTATTCCCTACTCAAATCCGATCATATCCAAGGCGGTCTTAGACGGACTGCCGGTGATTACGGAAGTAGAGCTTGCCGGACTGATTTCTGAAGCGCCGTTTATTGGCATCACCGGCACTAACGGCAAAACAACAACGACGACACTGATCGATGAAATGATGAAAAAAGGCGGCAAAAGTACTGTGCTTGCCGGTAATATCGGCAAGGTAGCATCTGAGGTCGTACAGCAAGCCAAGCCGGAAGACCATGTGGTGATTGAGCTTTCCTCTTTTCAGTTAATGGGAATTCAGGAATTTCGTCCTCACATTGCGATTATCACGAATATTTATGATGCCCACTTAGACTATCATGGATCACGGGAAGAGTACGTTGGAGCAAAGATGAAAATCACGCAAAACCAGACTGACGAAGACTTTTTAATTATTAACGCGGATCAAGAAGCTCTTCTGTCTTTGGCTGGGGCGAGTATGGCGAATGTAATTCCATTTTCCGTGCACCAGAAAGTAGAAAATGGGGTTTATATCGAGAATGGAATGGTGTATTTTCAAGAAGAAGCGATTATGCCGACAGCAGATATCGCATTGCCGGGCAGCCATAACCTTGAAAATATTTTGGCGGCCATTGCGGCAGTTAAACTATCAGGTGTAGCAAATGAAGCGATTATCCATGTTCTTAAGACGTTTTCGGGTGTGAGACACCGGACCCAGTTTGTACGCGAATGGAACGGCCGGAAGTTTTACAATGACTCTAAAGCAACCAATACGCTTGCGACAAAAAGTGCCCTCACAGCCTTTCAAGCTCCTATCATTCTGCTCGCGGGAGGGCTCGATCGGGGCAACGGCTTTGATGACCTGCTTCCATACCTGCACGATGTCAAAGCAGTTGTGACGTTTGGAGAAACAGCAGAAAAATGGAGAGAAACGGCGGAAAAAGCCGGCATTACCTGTATTGAAAAAGCGGAATATATGACTGATGCGGTACAAAAAGCAGCTGCACTGTCAAAAGCAGGAGATGTTGTTTTATTGTCTCCAGCTTGTGCAAGCTGGGATCAATATAAAACCTTTGAAGAACGCGGAGACATATTTATCGACTGTGTGAATACGTTATAAGAAAGAGCCGGGGCCTTGATGGCTCCGGTTTTTTAATGGGCATGAGAGGGGTGGCTGCTGTTTCTACTCGTGGAACGGACAAACTGTTTTTGCTGCTTGTCTTGTTGTTAACAGGAAGCGGCCTTCTGATGGTCGCAAGCGCTGGAGAAGTATGGGGGCAATTTAACTATGGGAATTCTTTTTATTTTGTAGAAAGACAAGCCGTATTTGCTGCAGCCGGGATCGTGGTGATGACGGTATTCTCACGCTTTGATTATAGGATTTTCAAGACCTATTCAAAGCATGCGCTTATCGTCGCATTTTTGCTGCTGATCGCTGTACTAATTCCGGGGATTGGGATGGTGCGCAACGGGTCACAAAGCTGGATTGGCGTAGGCTCTTTGTCCTTCCAGCCCTCTGAGTGGATGAAAATGGCTCTTGTTTTTTTTCTGGCATCCATCCTGTCTGAACGAAAGAAAACCATTCACTTGTTTTGGAAAGGGCTCTTTTTTCCGCTTTCTGTTATCGGGGCTGCTTTTGGCTTAATTATGCTGCAACCGGATCTTGGAACAGCGGCCGTTATGGGGGGAACTGCTTTTCTTTTGCTGTTCAGTGCGGGAGCACCGATTCGCTTTTTTATTACGATCGGTGTCACAGCAGTGATTGGATTGGTTGGACTAATTGCATCGGCACCCTATCGAATGAAGCGTATTACGGCTTATTTGGATCCATGGTCGGATCCGCTTGGAAGTGGGTTTCAAATTATTCAGTCTCTTTATGCAGTTGGGCCGGGAGGGCTTTTTGGGCATGGCTACGGAGAAAGCCGGCAGAAATATTACTATCTTCCTGAACCGCAGACTGATTTTATTTTTGCCATATGGTCAGAAGAAACGGGTTTTCTTGGTGCTGTATGGATTATTCTTTTATTTTTCCTGCTTATTTGGCGCGGAGTATATATAGCCATGCGGATTGACGATCCATTTGGCATGCTGCTCGTTTTCGGCTTGACGGCTATGATTAGCCTTCAGTCTTTTATTAACCTTGGGGTCGTAGTAGGACTCCTTCCAGTAACAGGGGTAACCCTGCCGTTTTTAAGCTACGGAGGCTCTTCTTTAACTATGACACTGGCATTGGCGGGAATTGTTTTAAGTGCAAGCCGTCATATGCGGTAGTATTGAAGGAAATTTACGGGTTTTTCAAGATAATATTTGATTCTCGTGACACATTGATTTAAGATGAAAATGCATTGGACAGCTGTTTGAACAACTGTTTAAACAACAAAAGCTGCCAGATGAATTATTGAGGTGACAGAATTGAAAATAGTAGTCAGCGGCGGAGGAACGGGCGGACATATTTACCCGGCACTCGCACTTATTCGGATGATTAAAAAGAAACACCCGGACACATCGTTCCTATACATCGGAACAGAAAAAGGACTAGAATCCAAGCTTGTTGTACGGGAAGGGATTCCCTTTCAATCAATCGACATTACTGGATTCCGCCGGGCAGTTTCATTTGAAAACGTGAAAACGGTTATGCGCTTTTTAAAAGGCGTTAACGACTGTAAAAAAATGCTAAAAGAATTTCAGCCGGATGTTGTGATTGGTACAGGCGGCTACGTATGCGGACCAGTCGTGTATGCAGCTGCGAAAATGGGCATCCCATCAATTGTCCATGAACAGAACAGCGTGCCGGGACTGACAAATAAATTTCTAAGCAAGTATGTGGATAAAGTGGCGGTTTGTTTTGATGCAGCAAAAACACACTTTCCGGCAGAAAAAACCGTTCTTACCGGCAATCCTAGAGCTTCCGAAGTGATCGAAGCGAGCGGGGCGGGTGTGCTGCAAAAGTACGGGTTTACACCTGAACGAAAAACCGTTCTTATTTTTGGGGGAAGCCGCGGCGCCCGTCCTATTAATGATGCGGTAATCGAGGCATTGAACAACTTGGCGGACCGCAGCTACCAAGTGCTGTATGTCACAGGTGATGTTCATTATGAACGCGTTTCGACGGAGCTACAGACTGCAGGGAAGCCTGATAATGTTGCGGTTGAGCCGTTTATTCATAACATGCCTGATGTGCTGGCTGCTTGTGATCTGGTAGTAGCAAGAGCAGGGGCCACTACCCTTGCAGAGCTGACAGCGCTCGGTATTCCGTCCATTTTAATTCCAAGTCCATACGTAACAAACAATCATCAAGAGAAAAATGCACGCTCTCTAACGGACCAGGACGCAGCAGTGTTGCTGCTTGAAAAAGATTTAACGGGCGCGTTGCTCGTGAAAGAGTTGGATGCTATCCTGATGAATGAGCCGCGGCTCGGCAAAATGAAAGAACAAGCAAAACGTTTGGGCATTCCGGATGCGGCAGATCGTTTATATAATGTAATGGTGGAATTAACAGAAAGAACCAGCCGTTCATCTTGAACACATGGCAGTCAGCCGCGTTAAAAGAAACCATGCGCGGCTGGTTTGCAACATGGGCAGAGGTGTGAACATGACAAAGGAAAAAATCATTTCAATTGAGGATCGCATTCCAAAGCTGAAACAAATCAGAAAAAAGAAAGCGAACCGCCGGCTGCTGTTTTTACTATCTTTGTTTTTCGCGCTTATTCTTCTTGTTGTGTATCTGCAGTCTCCCTTAAGCAAAGTGGCAGACATTCACGTGCAGGGAAACAGTCTTGTGACAAAGCAGGAAGTAATTGAGAAAAGCGGGCTTGTAAAAGGAAGCAGCATTTGGGCAGCCGGGAAGGGGAGGGCAGAAGAAGCTCTTTTAAAAGACGACCGCATTAAAAAAGCGGAGGTTACAATTGGGTTCCCAAATGATTTAATGATTTCAGTGGAAGAGCATAATGAAATTGCTTACGCTGCTCAAAAAGGCGGGCTGTACCCTGTTCTTCAAAATGGAAAAATTTTAAGCCAGCCTCTGAGCGGTGCACCATTACAGCTTCCGATTTTGTATGACTTCAAAGAAGGAAAGGCACTCGATTTGTTTACAAAAGCAGCCCAAACACTTCCGGATGAAGTGTATAATACAATTTCTGAGGTGTACTATGATCCAAAGAAAAATAACTCGCTTCATATAAAAGCGTTTATGACAGATGGGTTTGAAGTGTCTGCCACTCTCTCCACATTTGCTGAGAAAATGGTTTACTATCCTTCCATTTCTACGCAGCTTAATCCCGATGTAAAAGGTGTAATCGACATCGAAGTTGGTTCGTATTTTAAAGCCTATGATCCAGCTCAGCAGCAGGAACTAGCGGAAGAAGCCGAAGAGGAAGCAGCAGGAGAAACAAGAGAGGAAACAACAGAGGAAACAACACAAGAAGCAGAGACACCATAAAGTTTTCTTAAAACTGAATAACTTAGCCTTTTCGAGCTTCTTATCTTAGTGTAGACTTGTATGAGAGAGTTTAAGAAAAACATCAAAAATACTAAACTTTAAAAGGGAAACACGCTGAATATGACGAATTACGTTCTTAAACATGTATTCGTAGAGTAAATGTGCGAATGGTTGTTCGGTTATTCACGCTTTTATGGTAAAGGAGGTGCCGCAGCATGAATAATAATGAAATTTTAGTAAGTCTCGACATCGGTACATCCGCGATTAAAGTGATTATTGGCGAAATGGTTAATGATTCCTTAAATATAATTGGTGTCGGAAATGTAAAATCAAAAGGCATTCGAAAAGGAGCGGTCGTCGATATTGACGATACCGTTTATTCGATTAAAAAAGCGATTGAGCAGGCGGAGCGTATGGTAGGCCTAGAGATTGGCTCCGTGATTGTTGGTATTGCTGCCAACCACGCCATTTTGCATCCGTGCAATGGCGTTGTAGCTGTTTCAAGCGAAAATCGGGAGATTACAAGTGAAGACGTGATCCGGGTCAAAGATGCGGCACAAGTGATGTCTATTCCACCCGACCGGGAAATTGTTAATGTAATTGCCAAACAATTTATTGTAGATGGCTTTGATGAAATTAATGATCCCCGCGGTATGCTCGGTGTACGTCTTGAAATGGAAGGGATCATCGTAACAGGTTCAAGAACATTTTTACATAACACGCTGCGCTGTGTAGAGCGTGCGGGTCTTGAGATTAATGAAATTGTTCTGCAGCCGCTTGCGAGTGGAGAAATCGCTTTATCCATGGATGAGAAAAATCTAGGCACTGTACTAGTCGACATCGGTGGCGGCTCCACGACAATTTCTTACTTTAGGGATGGCTATATTCAGCAGACCTCTGTCCTGCCTGTTGGCGGCGATCATATTACGAAAGATTTATCCATTGGTCTGCGTACGTCAACAGAGGAAGCCGAAGGAATTAAAATGAAGCATGGACATGCTTTTTATGATTTAGCTTCTGAAGAAGAAGTGTTCAGTGTTCCGGTGATTGGCAGTGACCAGCATGATCAATTTAATCAGCTTGAAATTTCAGAAATTATCGAGGCAAGACTGGAAGAATTGTTTATGATGGTTGTGGAAGAACTTCGCCAGTCGGGTATTCATGATATTCCAGGTGGATTTGTTTTAACCGGCGGATCATCCGCAATGAATGGCATTCTTGATTTGGCACAGGATGTATTTCAAAATCGTGTACGCGTTGCGATTCCTGATTATATCGGTGTACGTGAGCCACAATTTACAACGTCTGTAGGCCTGATCAAGTATGCATATAAAAATGCCCGGTTAACGGGACGGAAACTAAGTGAATCCAATCAAGCGGCTCCGGCGGCGAAAGAAGTTAGAAGAGAGCGCCAGGAAGTCAAGCAGGAACCGAAGCCTGTGAAAAAAGAGCAGCCGCATGACGGAGAAGAAAAAGGCGTCAAAGGAAAAATGAAAAGACTTTTCGGGTACTTCTTTGAAGAATAGAAAAAGAACGCATTAAATAGGAGGATTTGCCATGCTGGAATTCGATACAAGTTTAGATTCGTTGGCAACGATTAAAGTTATCGGCGTAGGCGGTGGCGGTAACAATGCCGTCAACCGAATGATTGAGCACGGAGTGCAGGGAGTAGACTTTATTGCCGTCAATACGGATGCGCAAGCTCTTAATTTGTCAAAAGCAGAAGTGAAAATGCAAATCGGCAACAAGCTGACGCGCGGACTAGGTGCCGGTGCTAACCCTGAGGTTGGAAAAAAAGCAGCCGAAGAAAGCAAAGAGCAAATTGAAGAAGCGCTTAAAGGCGCTGACATGGTGTTCGTAACAGCTGGTATGGGCGGAGGCACAGGAACAGGTGCGGCTCCGGTTATTGCGCAAATTGCAAAAGATCTTGGCGCCCTGACAGTAGGGGTTGTGACACGTCCATTTACATTCGAAGGCCGTAAGCGTGCTACGCAGGCAGCTGGTGGAATCGAATCAATGAAAGCGGCAGTAGATACATTAATCGTCATTCCAAATGACCGCCTGCTTGAAATTGTCGACAAAAGCACACCAATGCTTGAAGCATTCCGTGAAGCAGACAATGTTCTTCGCCAAGGGGTACAGGGTATCTCTGACTTGATCGCAACACCGGGTTTAATCAACTTAGACTTTGCCGATGTAAAAACTATTATGTCGAACAAAGGTTCTGCTTTGATGGGAATCGGGGTTGCTTCGGGTGAAAACCGCGCAGTGGAAGCGGCGAAAAAAGCCATTTCCAGTCCATTGCTTGAAAAAGCCATTGACGGTGCGCAAGGTGTGCTAATGAACATTACCGGCGGCACAAACTTAAGTCTTTATGAAGTACAGGAAGCAGCTGATATTGTATCTTCAGCTTCAGACCAAGACGTAAATATGATCTTCGGTTCTGTAATTAACGAAAACTTAAAAGAAGAAATTGTCGTTACGGTTATTGCGACTGGTTTTAAAGAGGTGCCAGGTGAAGCAGGCCAGCAGGTTCGTCCAGGTCTTGGCCAAGTAAAGCCACAGCCTTCGCAGCCAGCTTCACAACAACAGCAGCCAAAATCGCGTGAATTGAAGCGTGAAGATGCGCCGGCGCCGGAGCAGCCAATGCGTCAGCATCAACAGCCTTCATCGGATGATACGTTGGATATTCCTACATTTTTACGTAACCGCAATAGAAGAAGATAAAAAGCAGACCCGCCACTTATGTGGCGGGTTTTTTTGTGCATGCTAGTTCTTACAGGCAAAAGGCGCACCACACTATGCAAAGGGCGTAACAGACTTTTTCCATGCCCGAATTAGACATGATTCGGAAAAACTACTGTAAAAATTCACTTACATTCCGACATACATCCACTACTGAATCCGGTACACTAATGCACATAGGACAGGCAGCCGGAAAAAAGGAGGGATCAATTGGCCGGTTACGCAGAAGGGATTATTTTTTTTAATTTTGCTGCGGATGCACTGCTTCTTTTCGTAACAGGAAAGCTGAGCGGGCGTACATTCAGGGTGCCCCGGCTGCTTGCGGCTTCGTTAGCTGGAACTATCCCCGTATGTATCTATTTAGCAGCAGGCCCGACCGGACTTTTGCATAAATCGCTGACGGTCATTATGCCTGTATTCATGATTCGTATTGCGTTTCAAACAACCGGCATAAAAAGCCTTGTTTCTATGGTTCTTACCTTTTACTTTACTGTTTTTTTAACAGGCGGCATTTTATTCGGATTTCAATCCATGTACAGGCAATATGCCGATGCGGGAAAATGGTCTCTCATATTCTTTTTTATTGTATCAGTGGCCATTTCTTTTTACTTTATTCAACGCCGTTTATTAGGTTTAAATGCTTCAAGGCGGGTAATCAGTCAGACAGTTCCCGTTTCTTTTACACTTTGCGGAATTAATTGGTCAGGGCACGGATTGATTGATACGGGCAATGCGCTGTGTGATCCTATTTCAAAAAAAGAAGTGGCAGTCTGCCAGATTCAGCCCTCTGAGGAGTGGCCCGAAGCGCTTTTTAAAGAAGACATCAGTGATCTGCTCCATCTTCCGGACACTTGGACTGAAAAACTCGTTTGGGTACCATCTAAATCTATTCATGCTGAAAGCAGGCTGCTTGCCTCCTTTCGTACAGACAGCTTTACCATATGGATAAATGGAAAAAAACAAGAAACGAACAGGGCGCTTGTCACGTTTACGGACAAGATGTTATCGGATGACGAAGCATTTGCGTGCATTCTGCATCCGAATATGGTTCGGGAATGAATCGAAAGGTGAGTGGACAATATGCGGCAGGTAAAAACGAAATGGATGTACGTAATGTATAATATGATTCAAAAAGCCGGGCTTAAATCCAAGGCGATTTACTATATCGGCGGCAGTGAAGCGCTTCCACCGCCACTTACACGCGATGAAGAGGCACATCTTTTAACGAAGCTGCCTTCTGGAGACAAAGCGGTGCGCGCTATGCTGATTGAGCGAAATCTGCGCCTTGTTGTGTATATTGCCCGGAAATTTGAAAACACTGGCATTCATATTGAAGATCTCATCAGCATCGGAGCGATCGGGCTTATCAAAGCCGTAAACACTTTTGATCCCGAAAAGAAAATCAAGCTTGCGACGTATGCGTCCCGTTGTATTGAAAATGAGATCTTAATGTACCTTCGCCGCAATAATAAAATCCGTTCGGAAATCTCATTTGACGAACCGCTTAACATCGATTGGGACGGGAACGAACTGCTTTTATCCGACGTGCTGGGGACCGAAAGTGATATTATCACGAAAGGCATTGAAGAAGAAGTGGACAAACACCTTGTAGCAGAAGCGCTTGAAGATTTAGAAGGCCGTGAAAAACAAATTATCGAAATGCGGTTTGGACTGAATGGGCAGGAAGAAAGAACGCAAAAAGATGTGGCGGATTTGCTTGGAATCTCACAGTCTTATATTTCACGGTTGGAGAAAAAAATTATCGGAAGACTAAAAAAGGAACTCAATAAACTGCGCTGAATAATTTCTTTCGGGCCGGCAATACTGTTTTGAGAAGCAGACATCATGAGGAGGAACAGTGATGGCCCGAAATAAAGTTGTTCTGTGCGGCGTCGACACATCGACGCTTCCTGTGTTAACAAATCCTGAAATGAAAGTGCTGTTTGTAAAATACCAAAATGGGGATAAAGAAGCCCGCGAAGAACTGGTTACCGGAAATTTACGCCTCGTTTTAAGTGTAATTCAACGATTCAACCACCGTAATGAACAAGCCGATGACTTGTTTCAAGTAGGCTGCATCGGTTTGATGAAATCCATTGATAATTTTGATTTAAGCCACAATGTCCGCTTTTCCACTTATGCGGTTCCCATGATTATCGGTGAAATCCGCCGGTATCTGCGGGATAATAATCCTATTCGAGTATCACGCTCTTTGCGTGACATTGCGTACAAAGCATTGCAGGCAAGAGAAAGGCTGACAGCCGAACGGTCTGTTGAGCCGGCAGCGGAAGACATTGCACGTGAAATCAATGTGCCAAAAGAAGAAATGGTTTTTGCTCTTGATGCGATTCAAGATCCCGTTTCATTGTTTGAACCCGTTTTCCAGGACGGAGGCGACCCTATTTACATGATGGATCAAATCAGCGACGGAAAAGACAGGGAAAAAGAATGGGTAGATACAATGACGGTGACCGATGAGTTGAGTAAATTATCAGACCGGGAACGAATGATTATTGAAAAACGCTTTTTTACCGGACGTACTCAAATGGAAGTAGCAGATGAAATCGGTATTTCTCAAGCACAGGTATCCCGGCTCGAAAAAGGGGCCATCAAACAAATGAAAAAGAAAATAAATGGTTAATCAGAAAAACAGAAGAGAAGATCTTCTGTTTTTTCTTTGGTTTGGCGCATACATTGATACAAAGGAGGGGCTGTTATGCGAATTTCAGAATTCCAGCTCAAGGATATCGTCAATGTTACAAACGGAAAAAAGCTTGGCCGACTGGCTGATATTGAGTTAAATAATGCAACGGGTGCTATATCCGCTCTTATCATTGAACAAAGCGGAAAAAAATTTGGTTTATTCGGCAGGGAAGAAGAATTGGTGATTCCCTGGATGCATATTGTGAAAATCGGCGGTGACGTTATTTTAGTCCGCCATAGTGACACCGAACCGAAAGAGGAAGAACGGTGACGAAAAAGAGGGCATGTGGTACACTAAAAGAAAATGAGCGGGAGCATGCCATGACAGAACCTTTTAAAAAATCGAATGACGGTTTATTTCATCTGGAAAAGTGGGAGCTGGAAGAACCAGGTCTTGTGGCTGGATTTACGTCGAAAGCTGGCGGAACCGGCCGCTATAATGGCTTGAACATGGCTTTTCATGTGCAAGAGGAAGCTTCTTTTGTTCAGGAAAACCGAAAAAATACAGCTAAATTAATTGATTTTCCGACAGCTGGCTGGGTTGGGTGTGAACAAACACATGAGGTGCACATTGCTCATGTGTCAAAGAGGGATGCCGGCAGGGGCGCACTTGATTACGAAACGGCCCTGGCGGCCACTGATGGACTGTACAGCGAGGATGCCGGTGTGCTCCTTACTCTTTGTTATGCGGATTGTGTACCTCTTTTTTTTCTTGACCGGGCAGCGAAGCGCATTGGTACGGCCCACGCCGGCTGGAAGGGTGCAGTTGGCGGAATAGGGCCGAAGATGCTTGAGAAATGGAAGCAGCAAGGCAGCCGCCTGCAGGATATTGAAGCAGCCATTGGCCCTTCTATTTGTGGATCATGCTACAAAGTGGGAGCGGCAGTGGCAGAAGAAGTACAGAAATGGTATCGTCCGGGAGAAAAGCTGCCGCTCTCTCCCGTGCCGGATGAAGCAGATGCGTATTTTTTCTCCCTGCAGGATTTTAACAAAGACCTTTTAATCAAAGCAGGACTCCCGCCGGAAAATGTTTATGTAACATCCTTATGTTCAAGCTGCTCTCCGGACTTTTTTTCTCATCGGCGTGACCGGGGGAGTACCGGCAGAATGATGGGTTATATCGGCTGGAAGGAAGGGAAACATGAAAGTTAGTGAAAATGTAAAAAGTATTAAACAGCGGATTGAAGAAGCGGCCCGCCGGTCAGGCCGGCAGGCGGAAGATGTGCAGATTATCGCCGTCACAAAATACGTGACAACGGCTCGCGCCCAGGAAGCAGTAGAAGCGGGTATTACACATCTTGGTGAAAACCGGGCCGAAGGGCTAAATGAAAAGTATGAAAGTATTGAAGATCGTGCCGTATGGCATTTTATCGGGTCTCTGCAGACAAGAAAAGTAAAGTCAATTATTCACCAGGCTGATTTTATTCATTCACTTGACCGGGCATCGCTCGCTAAAGAAATAAACAGCCGTGCTGAAAAACCTGTCCAATGTTTTGTGCAGGTAAATGTATCAGGTGAAGAGTCAAAGCACGGGCTGGCACCGGATGAAGTCGTTCCATTTATTCAATCGCTTCATATCTACGAAAAAATTCGCGTGTGCGGCTTGATGACAATGGCTCCGCTGACAGAAGACCGTGATGTTCTGCGGTCCTGCTTTCGGAAGCTTGCTTTATGCAAAGAAGAAGTGGCAGCATTAAACCTTCCCTATGCCCCGTGCCAGGAGCTATCGATGGGCATGAGCAATGATTTTGAAATAGCTGTAGAAGAAGGAGCTACAATGATTCGTATTGGCACGGCGCTTGTTGGAGAGTAAAAAGAAAGCGGAGGTGGAATGATGGGCGTGAAGTCGAAGTTTAAGTCATTTTTCCTGCTGGATGAAGAAGATTACGATATGGTGGAAGAAGAAGTGTATGAAGAAGAGCCGCCTCCAGCGGCAGCGCCTCGCAAAAAAAATGTTGTGAGTTTAAAAAGTGCGCAAAAGCCATCAAAAGTCGTTATGGCAGAACCACGTGTGTATGCAGAAGCGCAAGAGATTGCCGATCATCTAAAAGCAAAAAAAGCAGTTGTTGTAAACCTGCAGCGCATTCAAACAGATCAGGCGCGCAGAATTGTTGATTTTCTAAGCGGAACGGTATACGCCATCGGCGGCGAAATTCAGCAAATTGGGGAAAAAATCTTTTTCTGTGCGCCGGAAAACGTGGAGATTTCAGGAAATATTACACAGTTTGGGCAGCAGGATCAAGAAAAAACGGGGTGGCAATAGAAGAGATGGATGTTGTACTTTATTATTTGATCCGGGCAATTGATCTATATTCCTGGGCACTCATTATTTATATTTTAATGTCTTGGTTTCCCGATGCACGTAATACATCAATTGGGCGCTTTTTAACAAGAATTTGTGAACCGTACCTGGACCCATTCCGCCGTATTATTCCGCCGCTTGGCATGATTGATATCTCGCCAATCGTTGCTTTTATTACGCTGAACCTAGCAACGCGTGGACTTCATCAGCTGATGATCTGGGTATAACATGAGTGATATTTATCAGCATTTCAGGCCGGAAGAGCAGGAATTCATTGATAAAACCGTAAAGTGGAAGCAGCAAGTGGCGGATATGTATGCGCCTAAACTAACCGGCTTTTTAGACCCCCGGCAGCGGCAGATTCTTCGGTCAGTTGTCGGATCAGGGGAGGAAGTGCTCGTTTCGTTTTTCGGAGGCTACCCGAACGCAGAACGAAAAAGAGCGCTTATTCATCCTTCTTATTTCGAACCGAAGGAAACAGATTTTGATGTTAATCTTTTTGATATTGAATACCCGCATAAATTTGCTTCTATCAGCCACCCCCATATTTTGGGGAGTATGATGGGGCTTGGCTTAAAGCGGGAGAAATTTGGCGATATTTTAAACGAGCAGGAATGCTTTCAGGTAATTGTGGCAAAAGAACTTGTCGATTACCTGCACAGCCATTTTGACCATGTTGGCAAAGTACCTGTTTCGTTGAAAGAAAAGCCATTTTCAGAAGCTCTTTACACAGCTGAAGAGTGGCGCGAGCAAGCGGTTACGGTTTCGTCACTGCGCCTTGATGTGATCATCAGCGCGCTGCCGTCGATGTCACGCCAAAAGGCACAGCAGCTTATTAAAGGCGGTGCCGTGAAAGTAAACTGGCGGGCTGTAGACCAGCCTTCCTTTGAATGTGCAACCGGGGATATGCTGTCTATTCGTGGAACAGGACGTGTGAAAATTTTATCCCTTGATGGACAAACCAAAAAAGAAAAATGGCGAATGACCTTGGGCATTTTGAAATAAATTTGTGAAAATGCCGAGATTTTCCCACAAGCGCTCGAAAAACCTTTATAATGAAAATCAATGATCATGTAATGCTTTGGAGGTGGCTGTATGCCCTTAACGCCGTTGGACATACATAAAAAAGAATTTGGCCGTTCATTTCGTGGGTATGATGAAGATGAAGTGAACGACTTTCTAAATCAAATTATTAAAGATTACGAGTTGATTATTCGCGAGAAAAAAGAATTAGAAGCGCAGCTGGCCGGCCAAACGGAACGGCTTAGTTATTTTGCCAATATTGAAGAAACATTAAATAAATCCATCGTTATTGCGCAGGAAACGGCAGAGGATGTAAAACGAAATGCTTTAAAAGAGTCTAAACTTTTGATTCGTGAAGCAGAAAAAAATGCCGACCGCATTGTCGAGGAGTCTTTATCAAAAGCCCGTCGCATCGCTGTTGAAATTGAAGAATTAAAAAAGCAGTCTAAAGTATTCCGTACGCGCTTTAAAATGCTGATGGAAGCTCAGTTAGACTTATTAAACAATGATGACTGGGATACACTTCTTGAATTTGAAGTAGATACGGAAGAAGTTGAGCGCTTCAGCGACGAAGAGAGATAAGCTTGACGAATGAATCGTTCATTTTTATAATGTAACCATCTGAATAAATTGTAAAACGCGATGAAAGGGACAGTAGAGCGCAGATAGTCGGCTATAAGCGAACCAGGGACGGTGAAAGCCTGGTGCCGATATGCAGCTCCAAAATCACCCTTGAGCATTTTTCGTGAACATTGGAGTAGCGGAAAACGATCAATCCACGTTACGGGTTTTGAGCGGGCAGCCATTGGCTGTCAATCAGGGTGGTACCGCGGAAACCTTTCCGTCCCTTTTGAGGGATGTGAAAGGTTTTTTTATTTTCATTTAAAAAAGGAGATTATGGAATGAATTATAAAGATACGTTATTAATGCCGAAAACAGACTTTCCGATGCGCGGCAATCTGCCAAAGCGCGAGCCGGTCATGCAGAGCACATGGAATGAAGAAAACATCTATCAACAGGTGTTGGATCGCACAAAGGACCGGCCGATGTTTGTCCTGCACGATGGTCCTCCATATGCAAATGGTGATATTCATATTGGGCACGCGCTGAATAAAATCTTAAAAGACTTCATTGTCCGCTTTAAATCGATGAGCGGTTTTTATGCACCGTATATTCCAGGCTGGGATACTCACGGTCTTCCAATTGAGCAGGCACTAACAAATTCCGGTGTAAATCGGAAAGAGCTGACGGTAGCCGAGTTCCGTCAGCTTTGTGAAGAGTATGCCTACAAGCAAGTCGACAGCCAGCGGGAGCAGTTTAAGCGTCTTGGCGTCCGCGGTGACTGGGAAAATCCTTATATTACATTAAAGCCTGAGTATGAAGCAGCCCAAATTAAAGTGTTTGGCGAAATGGCGAAAAAAGGGTTTATCTATAAAGGGTTAAAACCTGTTTATTGGTCTCCGTCTTCTGAGTCTGCTCTTGCAGAAGCAGAAATTGAGTACCAGGATAAAAGATCAGCTTCTATTTATGTTTCTTTCGAAGTGAAAAAAGGAAACGGTGTGCTTGAAGAAGGCACAAAAATTATCATTTGGACCACGACTCCATGGACGATTCCGGCAAACCTTGGTATCTCCGTTCATCCGGAACTGAATTATGCCGTTGTCAGTGCAGCGGGCGAGAAGTTCGTTGTGGCTGAAGCACTCCTAGAAGAAGTAGCATCAAAAATCGGCTGGGAATCCTATACGACTGACAAGCTGGTAAAAGGGGAACAGCTTGACCGTATCATCGCCGCACATCCGCTTTACGGACGGGATTCTCTTGTAATGCTTGGTGAGCATGTAACAACGGATTCCGGTACAGGAGCGGTTCATACAGCACCAGGACACGGGGAAGATGACTTTATCGTTGGGAAGAAATATGGCCTTGATGTTCTTTGCCCGGTAAACGACCGCGGTGTGATGACAGAGGAAGCTCCAGGATTTGAAGGACTGTTTTATGACAATGCCAACAAGGCGATCACTGAAAAATTGACAGAAGCCGGCGCACTGTTGAAAATGGAGTTTATTACCCACTCGTATCCGCATGACTGGCGGACGAAAAAGCCGGTTATTTTCCGCGCGACAGCTCAATGGTTTGCGTCGATCGACAAGTTCCGCCCGGAATTGCTCCAAGCTGTAAAAGAAACGAAATGGGTGCCGGCATGGGGCGAAACACGCTTGTTTAATATGATCCGTGACCGTGGTGACTGGTGTATTTCCCGCCAGCGGGCATGGGGAGTGCCAATCCCAGTATTTTATGCGGAAAACGGTGAAGCAATTATTACTGATGAAACGATTTCGCATGTTTCGGATTTATTCCGCCAGCACGGATCAAATATTTGGTTTAAGCGGACAGCAAAGGAGCTGCTTCCGGAAGGATTTACGCATCCTGGCAGCCCGAACGGAGAATTTACGAAAGAAAACGATATTATGGATGTTTGGTTCGATTCCGGCTCTTCACATGAAGCTGTTTTAGAGCAGCGCGAGGATGCCCAGCGCCCGGCTGATCTTTACCTGGAAGGTTCTGACCAGTATCGCGGCTGGTTTAACTCTTCTTTGATCACGGCAGTAGCTGTAACGGGAAGTGCTCCATACAAAGGCGTGCTAAGCCACGGATTTGCACTTGACGGTGAAGGCCGCAAGATGAGTAAGTCACTTGGCAACACGGTTGTTCCAGCCAAAGTAATGGAGCAGCTTGGTGCTGATATTCTTCGTCTTTGGGTATCATCGGTTGATTTTCAAGCGGATGTGCGTGTATCAGATGCGATTTTAAAACAAGTGGCCGAAGTTTACCGCAAAATACGTAACACGTTCCGCTTCCTTTTAGGAAACCTGGATGGCTTTAAGCCGAGTGAGCATGCGGTAGCATATGAAAACCTGCGTGAAGTTGACCAGTTTATGCTGGTGAAATTAAACGAATTAATCAAAGCGGTACGCGGCCATTACGAAAACTATGAATTCGCGGCTATTTACCATGCGATCAACAATTTCTGTACAGTTGATTTAAGCTCCTTCTACCTTGACTTTACAAAAGATGTTTTATATATCGAAGCGGAGAATCATGCCGACCGCCGTGCTATTCAAACGGTTCTCTTTGAAACGTTAACAGCACTTGCAAAATTGGTATCGCCAATCCTTCCGCATACAGCGGACGAAGTATGGGTGGAAGTGCCGGAAGCTGAAGAGAAATACGTACAGCTGACAGATATGCCGGAGTACAAAGAACTTCCGGACGCTGAGGCTTTAACGCAAAAATGGACAGCGTTTATGGCGGTTCGTGACGATGTGCTCAAAGCGCTTGAAGAAGCCCGCAACGAAAAAGTCATTGGGAAATCATTAACAGCCCATGTGAAGTTGTTTGCTGGAGCGGAAACAACAGCATTGCTTGCGTCTATCGAAGAAGACTTGAAGCAGCTGTTTATCGTTTCTGGATTTGAAATTGCTGGAACAGACGCTGAAGCACCTGAACATGCGGTTCAGCTTGAAACAGCCTCTGTTGTAGTAGAAAAAGCGTCTGGTGAAACATGCGAACGCTGCTGGACTGTAACGGACGAAGTAGGAAAGGATGCTGAGCATCCGACGCTTTGCCCACGCTGTGCGTCTGTTGTAAAAGAGCATTATTCAGAAGTGAACTAAAACAAACGAAAAAGAGGTTAGCTAAGAAAACCGCTAACCTCTTTTCAGCGTTGGAGGTAAAATATGTATTACTACGTATTGTCGCTGCTCATCATTCTGCTTGACCAATGGACAAAGTGGCTTATTGTGAAATCAATGGAAATAGGGGAAAGTGTGCCGGTTATGGACAATTTGTTTCATATTACTTCGCACCGAAACAGGGGAGCAGCATGGGGAATGCTTGAAGGTCAATTTTGGCTGTTTTATCTGATTACAGCTATTGTAGTGGTTGGCATCATTTACTTTATGCAAAAAGAAGCAAAGGGAAAACCATTAATGAAAATCTCCCTAGCTGTTTTACTCGGGGGAGCATTAGGCAATTTTATTGACCGGCTGTTCCGCGGGGAAGTGGTTGATTTTGTGCAGACGTTTATTTTCGGCTATCGGTTTCCCATTTTTAATATTGCCGATGCGGCGTTAACGATCGGTGTTATTTTGCTGTTTGCTGCCATGCTAATAGAAGATCGAAAAGGAAAGAAGGCATAATATGAAATCATTACAGTTTACAGTAAGTGAAGAAGAAAACGGGAGCCGGATTGATAAACTCGCCGCAGCTCAAGAGGAGCAGTATTCCCGTTCGCAGGTGCAGGAGTGGCTTAAGGAAGGGCGCGTTCTAGTCAATGGTCAGCCGGTCAAAGCGAACTACAAAGCGGCAGTAGGAGACGAAGTGACCATTGACATTCCAGACCCTGAAGAACTGAATATTGAAGCAGAAGATCTGAAGCTGGACATTTACTACGAGGATGAAGACGTCATTGTGGTCAACAAGCCGCGCGGCATGGTTGTGCATCCGGCCCCCGGGCATACGACGGGAACGCTTGTGAATGGTTTAATGTACCATTGCAAAGACTTATCCGGTATAAACGGTGTGATGCGTCCGGGTATTGTCCACCGGATTGACAAAGATACATCTGGTCTTCTCATGGTCGCTAAAAATGATATGGCACATGAAAAATTAGTGAATCAGCTTGTCGAAAAGTCGGTGACACGTAAGTACCAGGCGATCGTGCATGGTATTATTTCTCATGATTATGGCACTATCGATGCCCCGATTGGCCGGGATACGAAAGACCGGCAAAAAATGGGCATTGTAAATCATGGTAAAGTAGCTGTGACGCATTTTCAGGTGCTTGAGCGTTTCCGGGACTTTACGCTGGTGGAATGTGAGCTCGAAACAGGGCGTACCCACCAGATCCGTGTTCATATGAAGTATATCGGTTTCCCGCTTGCCGGAGATCCAAAATACGGACCGCGAAAAACACTTGACATTGACGGCCAGGCACTTCATGCAGGCGTATTGGGCTTTGTTCACCCGCGTACGAATGAATATATGGAGTTTGAAGCACCGGCACCTAAAGAGTTTACAGATTTAGTTGATGACTTACGGAAAAAGATTTGACTTTTGTCGAATTTATCGATACAATGAACTCAGTTGAATAAGAACCTTTAAGAACAGTCCCGTGAGGCTGGGAAGGAATCGGATATGAAATGGTATGAGTATGCCATTTTCAAGGAACCACTATGCCTTCTCGCCCACACCGGGTGAGGAGGCTTTTTTCATGGAAAAAGCGGTTGTACTTGATCAGCAGGCGATTCGCCGGGCATTAACAAGAATCGCACACGAAATTATCGAAAGAAATAAAGGCATTGAAAATTGTGTGCTTATTGGCATTAAAACACGGGGCATTTACCTGGCACAGCGGCTTGCCGAGCGCATTTTTCAAATTGAAGGACAGCGCATCCCTGTCGGAGAGCTTGATATTACGCTGTATCGGGACGATTTAACAGTAAAAACAAAAAACGATGATCCTGAAGTAAAAGGATCCGACATACCGGTTGATTTAAACGGCAAAACGGTGATTCTTGTAGATGATGTTTTGTATACGGGCCGCACTGTCCGGGCTGCAATGGATGCCATCATGGACATTGGACGCCCTTCCCACATTCAAATGGCGGCACTTATTGACAGAGGGCACCGTGAACTGCCGATCCGGGCCGACTATATCGGGAAAAACATTCCATCAGCGAAAACTGAGCGGATTGTGGTCACACTTGAAGAAGTGGATGAAGAAGATCGTATAAGTATTTATGAATAAAGAATGAATGTTTAGTAATGGCCCTGTGAGGCTGGATGAACATTGACAACCTTTTAAAAATGCACGAGAGGCATTTAAGGGTGAAATCGGTCTGCGCCTATGCGCAGAACAGCTTCGTTATGCTGTAAAACGAAAAAACACCCTGAAACCAGGGTGTTTTTTTTATGAAAACGGAGGTAAAAATCGATGCTGAGAAATTTAGTTTCAATTAGGGATTTGCATAAAGATGAAATTTTGTTAATATTAATGCAGGCGCAGAAATTTGCGGAAGGCGAAGTTTGGACACCGCATGAAAAACAATATGTCGCGAATTTGTTTTTTGAAGCAAGCACGCGGACAAAAACAAGTTTTGAAATGGCAGAGAGAAAACTCGGCTTGGATGTGATCCCGTTTGATGTTGGGAGTTCAAGTGTTTTAAAGGGAGAAACATTATACGACACAGTTCGCACACTCGAAGCCATTGGCGTTAACGCAGTGGTGGTCCGTCACGAAGCAGATGCTTACTACGACGAACTGGTTGGCCATATCGATATTCCGGTCATTAACGCAGGAGACGGATGCGGCCAGCATCCAACTCAATGCCTGCTTGACCTTCTAACCATTCAGCAGGAGTTTGGTACGTTCGAGGGCTTGAAAATCGGCATTGTCGGCGATATCCGGCACAGCCGGGTAGCCCGCTCCAACGCAGAGGCACTGAGACGACTTGGTGCAGATGTGAAATTTTCAGGTCCTCCTGAATGGTTTGAAGAGGATTTCCTCCAGTCAGGAGGGTTCGTTGAAATCGACGAATTAGTTGAGCAGGTGGACGCTTTAATGCTGCTGCGTATCCAGCACGAACGGCATCAGGTCGCTTCGTCGATGACAAAAGAAGAGTATCATATCCGTTACGGTTTAACAGAGGAACGGGAGAGCCGGATGAAGCCGGGAAGCATTATTATGCACCCTGCTCCGGTAAATCGGGATGCAGAAATTGCTGACAGCTTAGTTGAATGCGAACGGTCCCGCATCTTTAAACAAATGGAAAACGGTGTATATGTCCGCATGGCGGTTTTAAAAGAAGTGCTTGAGGGGAGATTGGCAAATGAACTGGTTAATTAAAAATGGACAAGTCTTAACAGAAAACGGTGAATTAACCGGAGCAGATGTCCGCATTCAAGATGGGAAAATTACTGAAATCGGCGCTGGCCTCGCAGAAAACGGCGAAGAAACAATCGATGCGGGCGGCAAACTCATTGCACCCGGCCTGATTGATTTGCACGTGCATCTGCGTGAGCCAGGCGGCGAGCACAAAGAAACAATTGAAACTGGAACGAAAGCAGCCGCTAAAGGCGGATTTACAACGATCGCGGCTATGCCAAATACCCGGCCGGTACCAGATACAGAAGCAAATCTTCAAAAAGTGAATACACTTATTGAGGAAAATGCACAAATTCGTGTGTTGCCGTATGCATCTATTACAATCCGCCAAGCGGGCAAAGAGCTTGTTGACTTTAAAGCGCTCAAGGAAAATCAGGCATTTGCTTTTACAGATGACGGAGTCGGCATTCAAGAGGCAGGCATGATGCATGCTGCAATGAAGCAGGCAGCTGCTCTTGATATGGCAGTTGTAGCACATTGTGAAGACAACAGCTTAATTTACGGGGGCGCTGTTCACGACGGTGAATATGCTAAACGTGAAGGCGTGCCGGGCATTCCATCCATTTGCGAAGCCGTTCAAATTGCAAGGGACGTGTTGCTTGCAGAAAACACAGGCTGTCACTATCACGTCTGCCACGTCAGCACAAAAGAATCAGTCCGTACGATTCGCGATGCAAAAAGAGCGGGCATTCGGGTCACTGGCGAAGTATCACCGCACCATCTTGTACTCACGGATATGGATATCCCCGGACAGGATCCGAACTTTAAAATGAACCCGCCGCTTCGCGGAGCGGAAGATAGAAAGGCTCTTATTGAAGGGCTGCTTGACGGAACGCTTGATTTTATCGCAACAGACCATGCACCGCATACAGCAGAAGAAAAAGCAGCAGGCATTCTCAAAGCACCATTCGGCATTACAGGATTCGAAACAGCTTTTCCGCTTCTGTACACCGAGCTAGTGAAAAAAGGTGTGATTACATTGAAGCAGCTTGTAGACTGGATGACGGTGAAACCGGCTGAAGTCTTTAATCTGCCGTATGGCCGCCTCGAAGAAGGTGCCAACGCTGATCTTACCATTATTGATCTTGATAGCGAAAAAGAAGTAGATCCAAAGACGTTTTTATCAAAAGGTAAAAACACACCATTTGCAGGCCGCGTACTTTCAGGGTGGCCGGCCGCAACGTTTTTTGAAGGAAATCTTGTATGGCAGGAAGGAACGATCAACGAATGAAAAAACAGCTTATTTTAGAAGATGGTACAGTATTTGCTGGTGAAGGATTCGGCAGTGAAAAAGACGTAACGGGCGAAGTGGTTTTTACAACAGGTATGACAGGTTACCAGGAAACCTTGTCCGACCCATCTTACTGCGGACAAATTGTCACATTCACTTATCCGCTTATTGGTAACTACGGTATTAATCGTGACGACTTTGAAACAATTCAGCCGGCTGTAAAAGCACTCGTTGTGAAGGAAGCAGCAGATTTTCCTTCAAACTTCAGAACTGAATTTTCAATCGATGAATATTTAAAAATGAAAGATATTCCGGCTATTTCCGGTATTGATACACGCAAATTAACGCGAATTATCCGCCAGCACGGTGCTCTTAAAGGAGCGATTGTTTCTGCGGATGTAAATCCTGAGGATGTGATTCCACGACTTCAGGCAACAGTACTGTCAAACGATCAGGTTGCACAGGTTTCTACAAAGTCCGCTTATCCAAGTCCAGGACGCGGTTTCCGGGTTGTCGTAATCGACTTTGGTATGAAGCATGGGATTTTACGTGAATTAAACAACCGTAACTGCGACGTAACGGTTGTACCGCATGATACAACAGCAAAAGAAATTATGCAGTTTAAACCAGATGGTATCATGCTGACAAACGGACCGGGAAACCCGAAAGATGTGCCGCATGCCATCGAAACGATTCGTGAGCTTATCGGTCAGGTGCCGATTTTCGGTATCTGCCTTGGCCACCAGCTGTTTGCTCTTGCTTCCGGTGCCGATACATTCAAGCTGAAATTCGGCCACCGCGGTTCGAATCATCCAGTTAAGGATCTTGAAACAGGACGTACAGCGATCACTTCTCAAAACCACGGGTTTGCTGTAAGCGAAGAATCAATTGCGAATACGGATTTGAAAGTAACACATGTTGCACTTAATGATGGAACAGTTGAAGGGCTGGCTCATAAGAAGTACCCTGCTTTCACTGTGCAATATCACCCAGAAGCTTCACCAGGACCAGAAGATGACAATATTTTATTTGACCGCTTTGTTGACTTAATGAAAACAAACGCTGCAAAGGAGACACAACATGCCTAAACGTACAGACATCCAAAGTATACTTGTGATTGGCTCCGGCCCGATCGTAATTGGCCAGGCGGCAGAATTTGATTATGCAGGGACACAAGCATGTCTCGCTTTAAAAGAAGAAGGATACCGGGTTATTCTCGTAAACTCAAACCCAGCAACGATCATGACGGATACGGAAATTGCGGATGCAGTTTACATTGAACCGATCACGCTTGAGTTTGTCCGCCGCATTATTCAAAAAGAACGTCCGGACGCGATTTTGCCAACGCTTGGCGGCCAGACAGGATTGAATATGGCAGTCGAGCTTTCCAATGCCGGCGTGCTGGATGAGTACAACGTAAAAGTACTTGGTACGAAGCTTTCAGCGATTGAGCAGGCGGAAGACCGCGACTTGTTCCGTTCATTAATGAATGAATTAAACGAGCCGGTGCCGGAAAGTGAAATTATCCACACTTTAGATGAAGCGTATGCTTTTGTTGAGCAAATTGGCTATCCAGTTATCGTACGTCCTGCTTATACACTGGGCGGTACGGGCGGCGGAATTTGCGAAAACGAAGAAGAACTGGTTGAAACCGTAACAAACGGCTTGAAACAAAGCCCGGTTACACAGTGTCTTCTAGAAAAAAGCATTGCCGGCTTCAAAGAAATCGAATATGAAGTGATGCGCGATTCAAATGACAATGCGATCGTTGTTTGTAACATGGAAAACATTGACCCGGTTGGAGTTCATACAGGGGATTCGATTGTTGTAGCGCCGAGCCAGACGTTGACAGACCGTGAATATCAAATGCTCCGCAACACGTCTTTAAAAATTATTCGCGCGCTTGGAATTGAAGGCGGCTGTAACGTTCAGCTTGCACTTGACCCATACAGCTTCCAATATTACATCATTGAAGTAAACCCGCGTGTAAGCCGTTCATCTGCGCTTGCATCAAAAGCAACAGGCTACCCGATTGCAAAATTGGCAGCAAAAATTGCTGTCGGCTTAACACTGGATGAAATGATGAACCCGGTTACGGGCAAAACGTACGCTTGCTTTGAGCCGGCTCTGGACTATGTTGTTTCTAAGATCCCGCGCTGGCCGTTTGATAAATTTGAGAACGCAAACCGTACATTAGGTACGCAAATGAAAGCAACGGGCGAGGTTATGGCAATTGGCCGTACATTTGAAGAGTCAATGCTGAAAGCAGTCCGCTCACTGGAAAGCGGCGTATACCATCTGTCGCTCGATGAGCTGGCTGATAAAGACGACGCGTTTCTTGAAAAACGGATTCGCAAAGCAGGAGACGAGCGCTTGTTCTATCTGGGTGAAGCACTTCGCCGCGGCATCACAATCCAAACGATTCATGAGTGGAGCCAAATTGACTTGTTCTTCCTGAAGAAGTTTGAAAACATCGTCAAATACGAAAAAGAAGTTGAAAACAATCCATTTAACCATGAGGTTGTGAAACGAGCGAAACAGCTTGGATTTGCCGATAAAACCATTGCAAAAGCATGGAGCGTTTCTGAAAAAGAAGTGTACGACTGGCGTAAAGAAAACGGCATTGTCCCTGTTTTCAAAACCGTTGATACATGCGCGGCAGAATTTGAATCAGAAACACCATATTACTATGGCACATATGAAGAAGAAAACGAATCGATTGTGACAGACCGCAAGTCCGTTGTCGTACTTGGTTCTGGTCCAATCCGTATCGGACAGGGTGTTGAGTTTGACTACGCAACGGTACACTCTGTATGGGCGCTGAAAGAAGCAGGTTATGAAGCGATTATTATTAACAACAACCCTGAGACGGTTTCAACAGACTTTAGTATCTCTGACAAGCTTTACTTCGAGCCGTTAACAATCGAAGATGTCATGCACATTATCGATCTGGAAAAACCAGAAGGCGTTGTTGTACAGTTCGGCGGCCAAACGGCGATTAACTTAGCCGGCCAGCTAGTAGAACACGGCGTAAAAATTCTCGGCACAAGCCTTGAAGATGTAGACCGCGCAGAAAACCGTGATAAGTTCGAGCAGGCTCTGCAGGAGCTTGATGTTCCGCAGCCGCTTGGCAGAACAGCTTTCTCAGTAGATGCAGCCGTTGAGATTGCCAACAGTATCGGTTACCCAGTTCTTGTTCGTCCGTCATACGTGCTCGGCGGCCGTGCAATGGAAATTGTTTATAAAGAAGCAGAATTGCTTCAATACATGCAAAATGCTGTAAAAGTCAACCCAGAGCATCCAGTTTTGATTGACCGTTATCTAACGGGTAAAGAAATTGAAGTAGATGCGATCTCTGACGGCACAGATGTAGTCATTCCAGGAATTATGGAGCACATCGAGCGTGCAGGTGTCCATTCTGGTGACTCGATTGCCGTATATCCGCCACAAAAGCTGACAGATGATCAAAAAGCAAAAATTATCGAGTATACAACAAAGCTTGCCAAAGGCTTAAACATTATCGGCTTGCTCAACATTCAATATGTTATTTCAAAAGGTGAAGTATTTGTAATCGAGGTAAATCCTCGTTCAAGCCGGACGGTACCATTCTTGAGCAAAATTACGAATGTACCGATGGCGAACCTTGCAACAAAAGCGATCATGGGACAGTCATTAAAAGACATGGGCTACGAATCAGGCCTTGTTCCAGAAAAAACAGGTGTTTACGTAAAAGTTCCAGTGTTCTCATTCGCGAAACTTCGCCGTGTAGATACAACGCTTGGCCCTGAAATGAAATCAACAGGTGAAGTAATGGGGAAAGATGCAACGGTTGAAAAAGCACTTTACAAAGGGCTTGTGGCATCCGGTATGAAGATTCCAACTAAAGGAGCTGTTCTCCTGACAGTTGCAGATAAAGATAAAGAAGAAGCGCTGGCAATCGCAAAACGCTTCCACAATATTGGCTTCCAGCTGCTGGCTACACATGGCACAGCCAAGATGATCAGCGAAACAGGCGTACCAGTACAAACCGTGGCCAAAATCGGCGCGAAAGGTCCAGATATGCTGGATGTGATTCGCGGAGGCGAAGCGCAGTTTATTATCAATACTCTTACAAAAGGCAAGCAGCCGGCGCGTGACGGCTTCCGTATCCGTCGTGAATCAGTAGAAAACGGTATTCCATGCTTAACGTCACTTGATACAGCAACCGCGATTTTAGAAGTGCTTGAATCAATGATCTTTAATGCAGAAGCAATGCCAAAACCGGCATTGGAGGCGGTCCATTCATGATTCAAAAAGAGCTGATGACGGTTGTTTCCCAATCGGAAATCGCTAAAAATATTTTTGAAATGACATTAAAAGGGGCGCTGGTTGATCAAATCGACCAGCCGGGCAAATTTGTCCATTTAAAAGCGAGCGAAGAAATGATGCCCCTTCTTCGCCGCCCAATCAGCATTGCGCGTGTTGAACACGATAAGCAGGAATTTACGATGATTTACCGGGCGGAAGGTGCAGGAACCACTGCACTTTCCCGCAAGCAATCCGGTGACCAGGTGGACGTTCTCGGTCCACTTGGCCACGGTTTCCCGGTTGAAGCAGTAGCTCCTGGAGAAACTGCCCTGTTAATCGGCGGCGGTATCGGTGTTCCACCGCTTTATGAACTATCACGCCGCTTAAATGAAAAAGGCGTAAAGGCCATTCATGTTCTTGGCTTTCAAAACAAGGAAGCTGCGTTTTATACAGAACAGTTTGCCGAGCTGGGTGAAACATATGTCGCAACAGTAGACGGCTCACTTGGTGAACAGGGATTTGTAACGGATATTGTAAACAAACACGGACTGCGGGGAGACGTATTTTACTCCTGCGGTCCAACAGTTATGTTAAAAGCGGTTGAAAAACTTCATGCCGCGCCGCGCGGTTTTATTTCTCTTGAGGAGCGGATGGGCTGCGGAATTGGTGCCTGCTTTGCCTGCGTATGTCATCCGGCAGCGGATGAAACAGGAACGGCGTACTTGAAAATCTGCAGCGACGGTCCAGTATTTAAAGCCGGGGAGGTGGCATTGTGAGCCGATTAGCACTAGATCTTCCAGGTTTGTCACTTAAAAATCCCGTTATGCCGGCATCCGGCTGCTTCGGGTTTGGCCGCGAATTCAGCCAGCTGTTTGATTTAAGCACACTTGGGGCCATCATGATCAAAGCAACAACAGAAGCACCGCGTTATGGAAATGCAACACCTCGTGTAGCAGAAACACCGGGCGGTATGCTGAATGCGATCGGGCTTCAAAACCCTGGATTGGAAAAAGTAATCGCCAATGAACTCGAGTGGCTCAAACAGTTTGACGTGCCGATTATTGCCAATGTAGCCGGCTCGCAAACAGAGGATTACGTTCAAGTAGCCAAAGAGATTTCTAAAGTAGACAACGTTCATGCATTGGAACTCAATATTTCCTGCCCGAATGTTAAAACAGGCGGAATTGCTTTTGGAACCGTACCAGAAACAGCAAAAGAGTTAACGAAACGAGTAAAAGAAGTGTCTGAGGTGCCTGTATATGTAAAGCTGTCGCCTAATGTCACCAATATTGTCGAGATGGCAAAAGCGGTAGAAGACGGCGGCGCAGACGGCATTACAATGATCAACACATTAATTGGCATGCGTATCGACTTGAAAACAGGACGGCCGATTTTATCGAACCGGACAGGCGGTTTGTCAGGTCCAGCCGTAAAACCGGTAGCGATTCGTATGGTGTATGAAGTAAGCCAGCAGACGAATCTGCCAATCATCGGCATGGGCGGTATTTCAAACGTTGAAGATGTGATTGAGTTTTTCTTAGCGGGTGCAGATGCCGTGGCAGTTGGCACAGCAAACTTTGTAAATCCATTTGTCTGCCCGGAATTAATTGCCGAGCTGGATCAGTACTTGGAAGCCCATAATGTAGATCATATTAGTGAATTAAAAGGACGGAGCTGGAAATAATGGAAAAAGAACCGATTATTGCACTCGATTTCCCGACTTGGCAGGAAACCGAGCAATTTCTTGTGCCCTTTTGCGGAGAGCAGCTTTACGTAAAAGTAGGGATGGAGCTTTACTTGCAAAATGGGCCGTTCATTATTGAACAGCTGAAACAAATGAATCACCGTATTTTTCTCGATTTAAAACTTCATGATATTCCTAACACAGTAGGACAAGCCATGAAAGGCCTGGCGGCGCTTGGGGTCGATATGATTAATGTCCATGCAGCCGGCGGAGTTGAAATGATGAAGCGTGCCCGCGAAGGCCTGGATGCAGGTGCTAAAGGCAGCCGGCCTGTGCTGCTTGCGGTTACGCAGCTGACTTCGACATCGGAAGAAGCGATGCAGCAGGATCAATTAATCAAGGTTCCGCTCGGGGAGTCTGTCCGCCATTATGCTCAAAAAGCGCAGGAAGCCGGCTGTGATGGAGTGGTTTGCTCTGTTTTAGAAGCAGCGGCTATTCGCGAAGCGTGCGGGGAAGCATTCTACAAAGTAACACCTGGCATTCGCTTAAAAGACGGGCAGGCAGACGATCAAAAGCGTATTGCGGATCCGGCTGAAGCGCGTAAAATCGGTTCAACGATGATTGTAGTAGGGCGCCCGATTACAAAAGCAGCCGACCCGGTTGCAGCCTATCAATATGTGAAAGCACTCTGGGGAGGACAAGCATAAAATGAAAAAGCAAATTGCAGAAGAATTACTCGAAATCCGTGCGGTTTTTTTACAGCCAAATGATCCGTTTACATGGTCATCCGGCATGAAATCACCCATTTACTGCGATAATCGCTTAACATTATCGTATCCGAAAACGCGCCAAAAGATCGCTGCTGGACTGGCAGAACTGATCCAAAAAGAATATCCGGAAGCAGAAATCATTGCCGGCACTGCAACAGCAGGCATTCCGCATGCTGCCTGGGTTTCAGATGTATTAAATTTGCCAATGTGCTATGTGCGCTCAAAAGCAAAAGAGCATGGCAAAGGCAACCAGATTGAAGGAAAAGCGGAGCCCGGCTCAAAAGTAGTCGTCATTGAAGATTTGATTTCAACAGGCGGCAGCGCGATCACTGCAGCAGAGGCT
The DNA here is from genome assembly GCF_038806185.1 of Domibacillus sp. 8LH. Lineage (NCBI taxonomy): Bacteria > Bacillati > Bacillota > Bacilli > Caryophanales > Bacillaceae > Domibacillus > Domibacillus sp. 8LH. Next base: position 212,060 of record NZ_JAVJNG010000003.1, read on the forward strand.
CTTCGTGCAGCAGGATGTGACGTTTTAGGCGTAGCAGCCATCTTTACATATGGACTGCCAAAAGGAGATGCACGCCTGGCGGAAGCAGAACTTAAAGCTGTTGCGCTAAGTGATTATGATGCACTGATTGAAGTTGCTGCTGAAAAGAATTACGTAAAAACAGAAGACATCGAAACGCTGAAAAAATGGAAACAGGCGCCCGATGCATGGGGCATCAACTAATTTCCAGGCGGCCGTGATCAATCACGGCCGCTTTTTTGTTTGGAAAAATATGATACAATCGTGTCAATTTTATCGGCGGAAGGAATCGATGTGGCAGAATACAAGGTAAAATTAATAAATCCCTCTTCTCATTTAAAAGAAGAATACCGCTCGTTTTATGAAGAATGGGAAACAAGCGGTGAAAAGATGATACCGTTGGTGATTGAACGGGATCCATCCCGTTTTGAAGAAATACTTCAGTTTCTGCGGGACAATGAAAAGGGCATCCGTATTCCAGCCGGCTGGGTGCCTGATTCCACATACTGGCTGATTGATTAAAGGAAGCGAGTCCTTGGCGTTGTCAATATCCACCATGCTTTAACACCTTTTTTGCGAAACAGCGGCGGGCACGTCGGTTACGGTATCCGGCCTTCTGAACGAAGAAGGGGCTATGCGGCTTCCTTGCTTGGACTGTCACCTCAAAAAGCAAGAGAGCTCGGTATCGAGCGGGTTTTGGTTGTTTGTGACGAAGAGAATATCGGGTCTTCTAAAACCATTGTAAAAAATGGCGGTACCGCCGATGGGGACTTTATAGAGGAAGATGGAACCGTCGTCAAACGATTTTGGATCGACACATAAAAAGAAAGTGAGCGGGTCCGCTCACTTTCTCATTTTCATAACTTTGCCTTCATCCGGGGTAACATACACCGTATGCTGATTATCGTAAATCACAAATCCGGGCCTTGCACCGGACGGCTTTTTCACGTGGCGGACTTTTGTGTAGTCAACTGGAACAGAAGAAGAGTCTTTTGCTTTGCTGTAGTAGGCAGCAATCATGGCAGCTTCTAAAATTGTTTCCTCCGACGGAGCGTCTGAACGGATCACAATATGCGATCCCGGAATGTCTTTTGTATGAAGCCAGATATCATCCCGGCGTGCTGCTTTATTCGTTAAATAATCATTTTGCCGGTTGTTTTTACCCGCGTAAATAAGCGTTCCGTCTGTGGCCATATATTCTTCAATGACCGGCTTGTCCACTTTCTTTTTCTTCTTGATATGCCGCGCTTTTAAGTAGCCTTCTTCAGCGAGCTCCTCGCGAATTTCTTCAATATCCCGTGGTGAAGCTGATTCAAGCTGCTGAAGGAGGGCTTCAAAATATTGAATTTCCTCATTTGTTTTTTCGATCTGCTCCTGCACCGCTACAACCGCATGTTTTGCTTTTTGATAACGCGAAAAGTACTTTTGCGCATTGTCAGCCGGACTTTTTTGAGGATCAAGCTGGATTGTTACCGTTGCCCCATTTTCATCATAATAATTCACAACGTCAATTTCTGTCATGCCTTTTTTCACTGCATATAAATGGGCTGTTAACAGCTCGCCCATGCGCTGATACTCACCGGCATTTTCCGCTTCTTGAAGAGTACGCTCCAGCTTCCCGATTTTGGTGCGGTTTTTCTGCAGCTCATTTCCGATCAAACGCTCGAGGTCGTTTGCCTGCTGGCGTACACGGTCACGCTCCGCTTTACCGAAATAGTACCGGTCTAAGAGCGAAGAAGCCGTTTCAAAGAATATACGCTCTCCCTTTAGGTGAGAAAGATCCATCATGTAGAAAAATGATTTGTCGCCGTTTTCAATCATCACAGGGGAATACGCAGCTTTTTTTATAGGATCTATCAGGTCAAGGAACGCAGCTGGCACTGTTTCACGGTTGGCAAGGCCGGCGCGGGCGACAATTTCATTGCTGATAAGCGGAGAAAAGCCTTCAAACGCTGAAACGAGCTGTTTGGCAATTTTCCCTGCATTAAAATCTACAGCACGCTGAATGGTTTCCTTATCAGCAGCCAGCGGATTTTGCTTGTTTTGTGCAGGCGGTTCTACGTATGCTGCTCCGGGCAGAATGGTCCGGTAGCTGTTCATAGAAGATGGAACATGCTTGATGCTGTCAATGATCGTTCCTTTTTCCTTGTCAACAAGAAGAATATTGCTGTGACGGCCCATAATTTCCACGTACAACTGCTTGTAGGAAATATCTCCGATTTCATTTTTTCCTTTAAACTCAAAACAAATCGTCCGGTCAAGGCCAAACTGGCGGATGTCTTCTAAAATAGCACCATCTAAATGCTTGCGCAGCATTACACAGAAAAGCGGCGGCTCAGATGGATTTTCCTGAACGGTTTCCGTCAGCTGTACCCGTGCATAAGACGGATGGGCAGATAAAAGCAGGCGGTTATTTTTGCCTCTCGCCCGAATGATCATAATGGTTTCGTTTTTAAATGGCTGGTGAATTTTGTTGACTCGGCCGCCTGTCAAGGCTTCCTTTAATTCTTCTACCATTGCTTTTGTAAATAGTCCATCGAATGCCATGATTCATACTCCCTTTTTGAACGAACATATTTATTCATCTTACCATGGGATGGGGCCTTTCGTAAATTTGAGGACATTTCTTTTGTAACCGTTCAAACTGCTGTATACTTATTTTGACAAACTTATACAGAAAAGAGGCATATTATGACCGAGCTGGTCGCAGTAGTTATGATTTTTTCAATCCCTCTTGCTGCCATTTTTACATCTTATAAAAGAAGCCAAATGAAATTGAAATACAAAATGATTAAAGAACAAGTGCAACTGGAAAAACTAAAGCAGGAAAACTTTCTATTGGAAACAGAAAAAATGAAAACCGAGCTCCGGCTTTCAACTCCCTTTGAAGAAAAAGAAGAGGTTCTTGCATTTATCGAGCAGGAAAAGCAACATTTATGATATAATAATTCGAGTGTGCAAAAACGGACGAAACGTGACAAAGGGGATCAAGATTGATGCAATTAATCAATATTGGATTTGGCAGTGTCGTCTCGGCAGAGCGGATTGTAGCGATTGTCAGCCCGGAGTCGGCACCGATGAAGCGGCTCGTTCAAGAGTCGCGTGAAAAAGGAAATCTCGTCGATGCCACATTTGGCCGCCGGACACGTGCGGTCATTTTAACAGACAGCCATCATGTTATTTTGTCTGCTGTTCAGCCGGAAACGGTGGCGAATCGTGCGGCGCTAAAAGATGAGGATGCTGAGGAAGGATTGTGAAGTAAGTGAAAGAAAAAGGTTTGCTGATCGTATTGTCCGGACCGTCCGGCGTGGGCAAAGGAACGGTGCGTAAAGCGATTTTTTCAAGAAAAGATGTAAAGTTCGAGTATTCCATTTCCATGACAACGCGCAAACCGCGCGAAGGAGAAGTGGACGGCGTTGATTACTTTTTTAAATCCCGCGAGGAATTTGAGCAGCTGATCAAGGAAGGGAAACTGCTTGAATACGCAGAATTTGTCGGCAACTATTATGGAACGCCGGTTGATTACGTTCGGGAAACGCTCGACGCAGGGAAGGATATTTTCCTTGAAATTGAAGTAGAGGGTGCAAGACAGGTACGTGAAAAGTTTCCGGAAGGACTGTTTATTTTCTTAGCGCCGCCGAGTCTTTCGGAGCTGCACAGCCGGATTGTCGGCCGCGGCACGGAGACGGATGAAGTGATCCGGGGCCGTATGGAGCAGGCACGCAAAGAAATTGATATGATGGACTTGTATGACTACGTCGTTGAAAATGATGAAGTAGAGCGGGCATGCTCGCGCATTCAGTCTATCGTTGAAGCAGAGCACTGCCGGCGTGAGCGTGTACAGCACCGCTATCAAATTATGCTTGAACTGGAAGGGGAACAATAATGCTATATCCATCTATTGATAACTTACTAACAAAAATCGATTCTAAATATTCATTGGTCAGCGTAGCTGCAAAGCGCGCCCGTTCAATGCAGGAAAACAAAGGAAAAGGCGCGCTTGGAGCGTATCGGTCGTACAAGTTTGTTGGAAAAGCGCTTGAAGAGATTTATGCGGATGAGCTTGTCATGAAAAAGAAAGACGAGAACAAAACGTACTCAGACGAAGTGTAAATAAGGAAAACGGAAAAGGGCGGCGAATACCGGCCTTTTCTTTTTGTATGCTATCATATTGGCATAAAGAGTTGACTGGAACGGAGGGAAAGGGAATGAACGGAAAAAACATTTTGCTTTGCGTCAGCGGCGGCATAGCAGTTTACAAAGCGGCGGCACTAACGAGCAAGCTGAAACAGGCGGGTGCTCATGTCAAAGTAGTCATGACCGAATCCGCCCAGAAGTTCGTAGCGCCGGTCACTTTTCAGGCGCTGTCTGGTGAACCGGTATATACCGATACATTCGATGAAAAAGACCCCGCTAAAATTGCTCATATTGATATTGCAGACTGGGCAGACCTTGTGATTGTGGCACCGGCAACAGCAAACATCATTGCCAAAATGGCTCACGGGATGGCAGATGACATGGTATCAACTGTTCTCCTGGCCGGTACAGCGCCAAGATGGATTGCACCCGCCATGAATGTAAATATGTATGCGCACCCTGCTGTACAAAAAAACATGGAAACACTGCGGTCGTTCGGCTGCCGGTTTATCGAACCCGGTGAAGGCTACCTTGCCTGCGGATATACGGGGAAAGGGCGGATGGAAGAGCCTGAGAGGATTGCGGAACTTGCTGCTCAATTTTTTGCTAAAGATGAACAAAAGATTCTTCAAGGAAAACGAGTTGTCGTAACGGCAGGGCCCACACGTGAAGCGATCGATCCAGTGCGCTTTTTCACCAATAAATCAACAGGCAAAATGGGATATGCAGTGGCGGAAGCAGCACGGGAACTTGGGGCAGATGTTACGTTAATTTCAGGACCTGTAGCGATCAAGCCTCCTGGTGGTGTAACCGTCCGACAGGTAGAAAGTGCAGAAGAAATGTTTCAGGAAGTGATGCACGTTTATCCTGATGCGGATATTGTTGTGAAAACGGCTGCTGTTGCAGACTACCGCCCTGCTTTTGTGCTTGACAATAAAATGAAAAAGCAGGACGGTGCGCTTACAATTGAGCTTGAGCGGACGAAGGATATTTTAAAAACACTTGGCGAACAAAAAGAACACCAATTTTTAATTGGTTTTGCGGCTGAAACAAATGATGTAGAGACGTACGCAAAGAGGAAGCTTGAATCAAAAAACGCAGATATGATTGTGGCAAACAATGTCAAGCAGGAGGGAGCCGGCTTCGGCGGTGATACGAATATTATCTCGATCTTCCACCGTGACGGCACACACCAGGACTTTGAGAAAATGACTAAAAAAGAAGCAGCATTCCGTATTCTGCAGGAAGCAGCCGGGCGGATGGGTGAGGAAAAATGAATATCGCTTCTGTCGTCGTGGACGTTGCGGTCCGCCAGACGGACCGCCCGTTTGACTACGAAATTCCTTCCAGATGGGAAGGGATGATTCAGCCGGGTATGCGGGTGATCGTCCCATTTGGCCCGCGCCATGTGCAGGGGTTTGTGCTGGATGTAAAAGAAGAGCCGGAAAGCCGTAAGCTAAAGCCGATTGTAGAACCAATGGATCTTGTTCCGGTATTAAATAAAGAATTGCTTTCACTCGCCGACTGGCTGACAGCCGAATCGCTATGCTTTAAAATTTCAGCGCTGCAGGCGATGCTTCCGGCTGCAATGAAAGCCAAATATGCAAAGCATATCCGCATAACCGGTCACAGCGCGCTGAGCAGAGAAGCCCTTTCTCTTTTTGGAGACCGTGAAGAAATTACATGGGAAGAAGCGTCCGAGGCAGGTGCGCTTGCCCAAATACGCAGGGAAGTAAAAAAAGGATCGCTTGATGTAATTTATTCTGTGAAAAGCAAAGGGCGAAAAAAGACGATTCGTATGGTTCAATGTCCGCTATCTGAGGAAGGGCTGGCCCGAACCCTTCAGTCTATGCCGAAAAATGCTATAAAACAATCGGAAGCTCTCCAGCTTTTTCAAGGAACAGAAGGAAAATGGATACCGCTCAAGGAAACAGGTATTTCATCTGCTGTTGCAAAAGCGCTCATCGAAAAAGGGCTGCTTTTAGAGAAGCAGGAAGAAACATACCGTGACCCTTTAGCCGGCCGGACATTTGAACCAGATCAGCCGCTTGACTTGACACCCACTCAAAGAGCGGCGATTGAGCCTGTTATTGAGAATATAAAAGAAAACAAAGCAGAAACCTTTCTGCTTCATGGTGTAACCGGAAGCGGGAAAACAGAAATTTATCTGCAATCCATCAGCGAAGTCATTCAAAAAGGACAGGAAGCGATTGTGCTCGTTCCGGAAATTTCATTGACGCCTCAAATGACGGACCGGTTTAAACAGCGGTTTGGCGATGACGTGGCGGTGCTTCACAGCGGACTGTCTACGGGCGAGAAATATGACGAATGGCGGAAAATCAGCCGCAAGGAAGTAAAAGTGGTTGTGGGCGCCCGCTCCGCTGTTTTTGCTCCGTTCGAAAACATCGGGCTAATCATTATTGATGAAGAACATGAAACAAGCTACAAGCAGGAAGAAAATCCCCGTTACCATGCGCGTGATGTGGCTATTTGGCGGTCCGGTTACTATCAATGTCCGGTTATTTTAGGAAGCGCAACTCCTTCTTTGGAATCCTTTGCCCGGGCAAAAAAAGGGGTCTACAAGCTGTTGACGCTGTCCGAACGTGTCAATGACCGCCCGCTGCCTTCCGTCGATATTGTCGATATGCGTGAAGAGCTGCGGGAAGGAAACCGGTCTATGTTTTCTAGAAACTTATTTGAAAAAATAAAAGACCGCCTTCAAAAAGGAGAACAAACTGTCCTGTTTTTAAATAAGCGTGGATATTCTTCTTTTATTATGTGCCGCGACTGCGGGTTCGTGCCGGAATGTCCTAACTGTGATGTGTCAATGACGTATCACCGTCACCGCCATCAGCTGAAATGCCATTATTGCGGCCATGAGGAGCTGTCGCCTGACGTATGCCCGGAATGCGGCAGTGAACATATCCGTCATTTCGGCACAGGTACACAAAAGGTAGAAGAAGAGCTTTTAAAACTGCTGCCGGAAGCGCGGATTATTCGAATGGATGTAGATACAACCGGTACAAAGGGAGCCCATGAACGGCTGCTGAGACGCTTTGCTGACAAGGAAGCTGATATATTGCTCGGCACGCAGATGATTGCCAAAGGACTTGATTTTCCGGATATTACGCTCGTCGGTGTTTTAAGCGCGGATACAATGCTGCATTTGCCGGATTTTCGTGCATCAGAAAAAACATTTCAGCTTTTAACGCAAGTAAGCGGACGGGCCGGCCGGCATACATTGCCGGGTGAAGTGGTGATTCAAACTTATACGCCGGAGCATTACAGCATTCAGCTTGCTGCTGATCAGCATTACGAAGCGTTTTACGAGCAGGAGATGCAAGTGAGAAAAGCGGGAGGCTATCCTCCATTTTATTTTCTTGCGCTTATTACAGTCAGCCATGAAGAAGCGATTACCGCATCGAGCGAGGCCGGCAAAATCGCTGCCAATATTAAGCCGGAGCTCTCTCCAGCGGCGGTTGTGCTTGGCCCTGTCGCTTCACCGATCTCACGGATCAACAATAGATATCGGTGGCAATGTTTGATAAAATACAAACGTGAACCAAAGCTTGGCACCGTGTTGAAGCAGGTGCTTGAGCATTATGCAAAACAAGGAAAATCAAATGGGCTTATTGTATCTATTGATATTCACCCATATGTATTGATGTAGAAAAGAGGAACGCAATGACGATTTTATCCATTGTTGAACATCCAGCCGACATTTTAGAAACAAAATGCCAGCCGGTTAAACAATTTGACAGTAAATTAAAGCGCCTGGTGCGTGATATGCAGGAAACCATGATTCAGGCGGACGGCGTCGGCCTCGCTGCCCCGCAAATCGGGAAAGATATGCGCCTTGCCATTGTGGATATTGAAGACGAGCATGGCTTAATTGTCTTAATCAATCCTGAGCTGCTTTCTTCAGAGGGCAGCCAGACAGATATCGAAGGATGTTTGAGCTTTCCTGATCTATACGGGGAAGTAACCCGCCCCAATCGAATTAAAATCAAAGCTCAAAACGTCAAAGGCCAGTTTTACACGTTTGAAGCAAGCGGATTTCTGGCACGGGCTATTTTGCACGAAATGGATCACTTAGACGGCGTGTTATTTACATCTAAAGTGGAAAAATATATTCCGGCTGAGGAATTGAAAGGAGCGGATGAAGAATGACCACAATCGTTTTTATGGGAACCCCGGATTTTTCCGTGCCGGTGCTTGAGCAGATCATCAAAGACGGCTACGAAATCCTCGCTGTGGTCACACAGCCCGATCGACCTGTAGGCCGGAAAAAAGTGTTAACGCCGCCGCCGGTTAAAGCAGCAGCTCTAGAGCATGGGCTTCCGGTTTTGCAGCCTGAAAAGCTGTCGAAGTCGGCCGAGCTCGATGAAATTATCGCCTTAAAGCCGGATTTAGTCGTTACGGCAGCATACGGGCAGCTTTTGCCGAATGCCCTTCTTGAGGCGCCAAAATACGGGTGCATTAATGTTCATGCCTCTCTTTTGCCGGAGCTTCGGGGCGGTGCTCCGATTCACTATTCGATCCTGCAGGGAAAAAAAGAAACAGGCATCACCATTATGTATATGGCTGAAAAACTGGATGCAGGGGACATTATTTCACAGGCGGCTGTGACCATTGAGGAAGATGACAACACAGGCACCCTGCACGACAAACTAAGTGCAGTTGGTGCGGACTTGCTGTCTAAAACCATCCCGGCTATCATTGAAGGCACTTCTTCGCGGACACCCCAGGACGGGGCAAAAGCAACATTTGCGCCTAATATTCGCCGTCAGGATGAAAAAATTGACTGGAGCCGCCCGGGAGAAGAACTGTACAATCAGGTAAGAGGGCTTTGCCCTTGGCCGGTTGCGTATACCATTCTTAATGAGGCAGTCGTGAAAGTATGGAAAAGTGAAAAAATGGCGGGCAAAAGTGGCGCACCCGGCACCGTACTTGCTCTTGAAGAGGACGGTATTGTCGTTGCGACCGGTTCAGAAACAGCGCTTAAAATAACAGAATTGCAGCCGGCAGGAAAAAAACGGATGAGTGCACGCGATTACCTGCGTGGTTCAGGATCATTCCTTCAAGCCGGTGCTGTATTTGGAGACTAATATGAAATCATTGAATGTGCGCGAAATTGCGCTCGACTTAATTGATACGGTAGAAAAAAGCGGTTCTTACAGCAATTTGATGCTGAATACGGCAATCGAAAAAAATAACTTGTCGGGCCGGGACGCAGCGCTGCTGACGGAAATCACTTATGGCACCATTCAGCGGAAAATGACGCTTGACTTCTATCTCGCACCTTTTTTGAAAAAAAAGCCTGAGCGCTGGGTGCATAATTTGCTTCGTTTATCTCTTTATCAAATGGTCTATCTTGATAAAGTACCGGAAAGAGCGGTTATTCATGAAGCAGTTGAGATTGCGAAAAAAAGGGGCCATAAAGGCATTTCCAGCATGGTCAACGGTGTGCTTCGTTCTATCCAGCGAGAAGGTGTTCCGGATACGGCTTCTATTCAAGATGACGCAGAACGCATTTCGATTGAAACAAGCCATCCACTCTGGCTTGTGAAAAGATGGATCAAGGCATATGGGAAAGAAAAAACAGAAGCGATGTGCCGGCACAACTTAACAGCACCAGAACAGACCGTTCGTGTAAATAGTATGAAGATGACACGTGATGAAGCCATCCAGGCCCTGGCAGAAGAAGGGTTTGAAGCAGAACCTTCTGACGTCTCTCCATATGCAGTCAGAATTTTAAGAGGAAATGCAGCACGTTCAAATCTTTTTAAAAGCGGGGCTATTTCCATTCAAGACGAAAGTTCAATGCTCGTCGCCCCTGTTTTAGGCGTGAAGCCCGGCCAGCGTGTTTTAGATATGTGTTCAGCACCGGGCGGAAAAACCGCACATCTTGCTGAACAAATGAATGGAGAAGGCCGGATTGATGCGCTGGATATTCACGCGCACAAGCTGAAACTTGTTGCTCAGAATGCCGAGCGGCTGGCGCTCTCGAACATCCATGTTCAAAAGCAGGATGCCCGCAAAGCAGGAGAACTGTTTGCAGAAGAAACTTTTGATGCGATTTTAGTGGATGCTCCTTGTTCAGGGCTTGGCGTTATTCGCCGGAAACCGGATTTGAAATATGCGAAAACGGAACAGGATCTCGATAACCTGCAGCGTATTCAGCTGGCGATTTTAAATGCCGCTGTGCCGCTTTTAAAAGAGGACGGTGTCCTCGTTTACAGTACATGTACGGTCGATAGGGAGGAAAATGAAGGAACGGTGAATGCCTTTTTGGAGGCTCATCCCGAATTCGAGCCTGCCCCTCTTGAGCACATCTCTATAGAGAAAGAAGCGAATATGGTTCAAGTGTTTCCAGACGATTTTGGCGGCGATGGATTTTTTATAAGTAAATTTAGAAAGAAGGAAAATAAATAAATGACAACAGCGAGAAAAAAGCAGACGGAACCGCAGAAGCTATCCATTTATTCACTGGAACTTCATGAGCTTAAAGAGTGGCTTTCAGCAAACGGGGAAAAGCCATTTCGGGCTGATCAAATTTTTGACTGGCTGTATGTAAAACGGGCGAAAACCGTGGATGATATGACTAACTTATCGAAAGAGCTGCGCACAAAGCTCGATGAGGCATTTGTGTTTACGGTGCTGAAAACAGCCATTCAGCAGGAGTCCGCTGACGGTACGATTAAATTTTTATTTGAACTGCATGACGGGTATTCGATTGAAACCGTGCTAATGCGCCATGAATATGGCAACTCCATTTGTGTAACGACACAGGTCGGCTGCCGAATCGGCTGTACGTTCTGTGCATCAACACTTGGCGGTTTAAAGCGGAACCTTGAAGCCGGTGAAATTGTGGCGCAGGTTGTGAAAGTACAGCAGGCACTCGATGAAGTAGGGGAACGGGTAAGCTCTGTCGTCATTATGGGTATCGGGGAGCCGTTCGACAATTACGAGGAAATGATGTCATTTTTACACATTATCAACCACGAAAAAGGCTTGAACATTGGAGCGCGGCACATTACCGTGTCAACGAGCGGGATTGTACCGAAAATCTACAAATTTGCTGATGAAAAAACACAAATTAACTTCGCGGTATCTCTTCATGCGCCAAATGATGAACTGCGCACAAAGCTTATGCCGATTAACCGTGCTTACAAGCTGAAGGACTTGATGGACGCGATTCGTTACTATACAGAAAAAACGGGCCGCCGTATCACATTTGAGTACGGACTGTTCGGCGGTGAGAATGATTCAGTGGCTCATGCAGAGGAGCTTGCTGCTTTGATCAAAGGAATTAAGTGTCACGTAAACTTAATCCCAGTGAACTACGTGCCTGAGCGGGATTATGTTCGCACACCGCGCAACAAGATTTTTGAGTTTGAAAAAACATTGAAAAACAATGGTGTAAACGTAACGATTCGACGTGAGCAAGGAACGGATATTGATGCAGCATGCGGCCAGCTTCGGGCGAAAGAGCGTGCCAGCGAAACGAGGTGACAAGATGAATGCTGTGTTTGAAACAGACCGCGGACGAGTGCGCTCGCACAATGAAGACAGCGGGGGCGTTTTTCATCATAACGGCAGCTTGTGCCTGGCCGTTGTAGCAGACGGAATGGGCGGGCACAATGCGGGAGATACCGCAAGCCGGATGACCATCAGCATGTTTGAACAGCATTGGAACGAAACAGCATTGAATATTCAATCGCCGGATGAGGCCTTAAACTGGATGAAGGCGATTATCCCAGTGATCAATAAAGAAATTTTATTTCATGCCCATACCCATCCAGAATGCAGCGGTATGGGAACGACACTGGTAGCGGCTCTTTGCACAGACCGGTTTTGCGCGATTGCGAGCATTGGAGACAGCCGGTGTTACCTACAGAGTGAGGACGGCTTTTCACAAGTCACGGAAGATCATTCACTTGTGAACGAACTCGTTAAATCAGGTGAAATTACCAAGGAAGCAGCAGAGAGCCATCCGAAAAAAAATGTACTAACACGAGCTCTCGGAACAGACGAAAAGCTGTCTGTTGATTACAGAACGATCATGTTTGAAGAAGGAGATTTGCTCCTTCTTTGCTCCGATGGTTTATCAAACAAAGTGTCAGCTCTTGAAATGAGCCATATTCTGCAATCACCAGATCCGCTTCATGAAAAAGCAAATACTCTGATTCGTCTGGCCAATGAAAACGGCGGAGAAGACAATATTACAGTCGCAATTCTCGAGCATTGTGCCGAACGCGAAAGCGGGTGACGGCGATGTTAATTGGCAGAAGCTTAAGCGGGCGCTATAAAATCGTCCGGGCGATTGGCGGCGGCGGAATGGCGCATGTATACCTGGCTCGTGATATGATTTTAGACCGGGATGTGGCTATTAAAGTCCTGCGGTTTGATTTTGCCGGAGAAGATGAATTTTTGCGTCGATTTCAGCGTGAGGCCCAGGCAGCGTCAAGCCTGGCTCATCCGAATATAGTCAGTATTTACGATGTTGGGGAAGAAGATAATATTCACTTTATCGTAATGGAATATGTGGACGGAATGACGCTGAAAGAATACATTCAGCAATTTTCTCCCGTTCCGTACGAAACCGTTATTAATATTATGAGGCAAATGACTGCGGCCGTTGCATTTGCCCATCAGCATTCCATTATTCACCGTGATGTAAAACCACACAACATGCTTATTGATCGGGATGGAATTGTAAAAATGACCGACTTTGGTATTGCAATGGCGATGAGTGCAACTTCTATTACGCAGACAAATGCGGTTCTTGGGTCTGTTCATTATATTTCCCCCGAGCAGGCAAGAGGGGGAATGGCGACAAAAAAGTCTGATATTTACGCACTTGGGATTGTCATGTACGAGCTGTTAACGGGAAAGCTCCCGTTTTCGGGTGAATCGGCTGTCTCCATTGCTTTAAAGCATCTGCAGGCAGAGACTCCATCTATTAAACAACTTTATCCGGGAGTTCCGCAAAGCATTGAAAATATCGTCCTTCATGCAACGGCAAAAGATCCTTTTCACCGCTATGTGAGTGCAGAAGAAATGGAACACGATTTGTCTACTGCTTTAGAGCCTTACCGCATGCATGAGGAAAAATTTAAAATTCCGGATGATAATGATGAAGTCACAAAAGCGATTCCGATTATTTCATCGAAGCCGCCGGAGAGAATCCAGCCGTCTGTACCGCCTGTAGAAATCAAGCAGCAAACAGATAGTGGCACAAATACTAAGCCGCAAAAAAAGAAAAGAAAGTGGCCATGGTTTCTGCTCGTGCTCCTTATTCTGGGTGCCCTCAGTGCTGCAGCCTGGTTTATGCTGATGGTGCCGAAGCAGATAGCAGTGCCGGATACAAACGGAAGCAGTCCGGAAGCAGCTGCTGCTACTTTAATTAATGCTGGTTTTGTCGTAGGTGACTCCGATGAGGAATTTAGTGCAGATATTGAAGAAGGAAAAGTGATTCGAACGGTGCCAAAAGCGGGAACAACAGTAGAAGAAGGCAGTGAGATTGACTTGTTTGTCTCGGCAGGCAAAGAAAAAAAAGCAATGGAAGATTACAGCGGGAAAACATTGGAAGAAACACGGGAATTGCTCGAGGAAGCCGGCTTTCGTAATGTTGAAACTGAGTTGAAATATGACGATAGTGAAGCAGGAACGGTGCTGGAGCAAAGACCAGATGCGGATGAACTCGTGATTCCGGAAGAAACAGACGTTGAATTAACGGTGAGCGCAGGCCTTGCCAATGTCGTGCTGACAGATCTTTCGGACTATACGAAAAAAAGCCTGGAAGACTATGCGGATGCAAATGGCATTATCATTGATATTTCCGGAGAAGAATACTCGGATTCTGTTGCGGCCGGTCAGGTGATCAGGCAGTCGCCGCAGGCCGGAAGTGAAGTGGCGCCGGGCAGTACAGTTAAAGTCACACTTTCAAAAGGACCGGAGGAAATTCCGCCGGCAGAAGTATCAACAGAAGTGGTGATTCCATACGTGCCTGAGGTGGAAGGAGAACCTCAAGAGGTTCAGATTTATGTAGAAGATGCTACACATAGTATGACAGAACCATATGAAAAGTTTTTAATTACAGAAGAAACGAAGCGAACACTGCAGTTTGTGATTGAGAAAGATCAAAAAGCAGGATATAAAGTGGTGCGGGATCAGGTCGTCATTATGGATGAAACGATTCCTTACCCGGAAAAAACACAATCTGAATAAGGTGGTGCTACATGCCAGAAGGCAAAATTATTAAAGCGTTAAGCGGTTTTTACTATGTGCTCGATGGAGAAAATATTATTCAATGCCGGGGCCGGGGGGTATTCCGGAAGAGAAATATTACACCGCTTGTCGGCGATTATGTAGAATATGAAGCAGAAAATGAAAAAGAAGGCTACGTTCTAACCGTTAAAGAGCGAAAAAATGATTTGGTTCGTCCGCCTGTTGCGAACATTGACCAGGCGGTCCTTGTTTTTTCAGTGATGGAACCTGCTTTCAGCACAGTGCTTCTAGACCGTTTTTTAGTTTTAATTGAATCAAAGAATATTGAACCGGTTATCTGCCTGACCAAAATGGATTTAGCTGAAGACCAGAAAATGCTCGATCAATACGTGGCCGATTATCGCAGGATTGGCTACACCGTTGTGGAAACTTCTTCAGAAACAATGGATGGCCTTCACTTGCTGGAAGGCCACTTAACAGAAAAAACATCGGTATTCGCCGGACAGTCAGGCGTTGGAAAGTCTTCACTGTTAAATGCGATCCGGCCGGATCTTGCCTTGAAAACAGATGAGATCTCCAGTTCACTGGGACGGGGCAAGCATACAACACGGCATGTGGAGCTCATTCCAGCGGCAGGCGGACTAGTCGCCGATACGCCGGGTTTTAGTTCGTTGGATTTTGAAGGAATAGAGCTGGATGAATTATCCGCGTGTTTTCCAGAAATGGCAGACCGGAGCTCCGATTGTAAATTTAGAGGCTGCCTGCATTTAAATGAGCCGAAATGCGCGGTAAAAGAAGCAGTAGCAGAAGGAGAAATCCCGAATTATCGCTATGAGCATTATTTGCAATTTATAGAGGAAATTAAAGAGAGAAAGCCGAGGTACTGACGTTATGATCAAGATTGCCCCATCTATTTTATCCGCTGACTTTGCGCGGCTTGGTGAAGAAATAAAAGACGTAGAAGCGGGTGGAGCTGACTATATTCACGTAGATGTGATGGATGGACATTTCGTGCCGAATATCACGATCGGCCCGCTGATTGTAGAAGCGATCCGGCCGGTAACCGCATTACCTCTTGATGTTCATTTGATGATCAGCAACCCTGATCAGTACATTGAGACGTTTGCGAAAGCCGGAGCTGATATTATTACGGTTCATGCTGAAGCATGTCCGCATCTGCATCGGACCATTCAGCTTATCCGCTCCTTTGGCATTAAAGCGGGAGTAGTGTTAAACCCTTCTACACCGGTCGATGTACTCGAATATGTGATCGGTGATATTGATATGGTTTTACTTATGACTGTAAATCCTGGGTTCGGAGGGCAGTCTTTCATTGAGGCCGTTGTACCGAAAATCCGCCGTGTTCGTGACATGATCACAAAAGCGGGTGTGTCGGTTGATATTGAAATAGACGGCGGTGTCAATACGGAAACGGCCCGGATTTGTACAGAGGCCGGAGCAAATGTGCTTGTTGCCGGTTCAGCGATCTATAATGAAAAGGACCGGGGTGCGGCCATCCGGGCGATCCGGGCTGCCGCGGAAAAAGCGTGATTATCCGGATCGTTGCCGGCGGTCCTGATACGGAACTGCCTGTGTTAAAAAGGGATCCCGCCTTGAGGGAGCAATGGATTGGTGTAGACCGTGGCGCTCTTTATTTACTTGACCGTGGGATTACGCCGGACAAGGCCTTTGGCGACTTTGATTCCATAACGGAAGAAGAATGGCGCCGTGTGGCGGCAGAAGTCCCGGATCATGTGCAGTTTCCAGCGGAAAAAAATGAAACTGACCTTGAAATTGCCCTCAATGACGCAGCAAAGCAAAACCCGGAGCTGATTTTTTTATATGGCGTAACAGGCGGCCGTCTTGATCACTTTTTCGGGGCGGTTACGCTGCTCTTAAAAAGGGAGCTTCCCTGTCCGGTTATGATCGTAGACTGTCAAAATGAACTAGCTGTTTATTCACCCGGAGAAGGAGTTATTCCTCAAAGGGAAGGATGGCCGTACGTTTCTTTTTTTGCGCTGAATGAAAGCGTGAAAGGGCTGACGCTGTCCGGCTTTAAATATCCACTGGACAATTACACGGTTCAGCCGGGTTCCTCAAGATGTGTAAGTAATGAAATCCTTGAAAAAAAGGGGGTCTTTTCGTTCCGTTCAGGCATATTAATGGTTATTAGAAGCCGTGACGGGAGGAGAAGCTAGTGAAATTTTACACATTGAAACTGCCAAAGTTTGTCGGGGGCATGATTCGGATGTTTATGTCGGCAGGGAAAAAGAAAAAATAAAAAAGCACCGGTGCCGTTTGGCGCAGGTGCTTTTTTATGAAAGGAAAAATTAAACGCGCTCAACTTTTCCAGATTTAAGTGCGCGGGCAGATACCCAAACACGTTTTGGTTTACCGTCAACAAGGATACGAACTTTTTGAAGGTTAGCGCCCCACGTACGTTTGCTTGAATTCATCGCGTGTGAGCGGTTGTTTCCAGTACGTGCTTTGCGGCCGGAAATAACACATTTTTTTGGCATTGTATTCACTCCTTACTATTCAGGATCGTTAATTGTCTACGTTTTTATGTGCAAGACACTTAAATAATTTATCACAATCAATGAATGAATGCAACAGCTTTGAAGAAGTCTTTCAAGAAAAATCACTTGACAGTGAATAAGCGGCAGATCCGGCCCGTGAGTTGTGAAGTGGCAGATAAATATAGTAAAATGAGAATAGTTTGATTCGCGAGGAGGATGTTTTGTGACGATTGAATTAACGACTGAACTTGGTCAAATTGACATTTCAAATGAAGTCATCGCGATGATCGCAGGCGGTGCGGCGGTAGATTGCTACGGTATTGTCGGTATGGCATCAAAAAATCAATTAAAAGATGGCCTTGCTGAAATGCTGCGTCGTGAAAATTTTACGCGCGGCGTTGTCGTACGCCAGGAAGAAGACCGTATTTTTATTGATATGTATATTATCGTGAGCTACGGAACGAAAATCTCTGAAGTGGCAAGCAATGTGCAATCAAAAGTAAAATATACACTTAATCAAACCGTCGGATTATCAGTTGATTCTGTTAATATTTTTGTACAGGGTGTGCGGGTAACGAACCCGTAGTGTGAGGAGGAAATTTTTGTGGGTATAACTTCATTGGACGGATTGCGCTTTGCCAGGATGGTGCAAGCAGGCGCACAGCATTTATCAGCAAATGCACAAATGGTTGACGCGCTGAATGTATTTCCCGTGCCGGATGGCGACACCGGCACGAATATGAATTTATCAATGACATCAGGAGCAAAGGAAACAGAAGCGGGCACGCAGCGCCATTTCGGGAAAACGGCAGAAGCGCTGTCGAAAGGGCTGTTAATGGGCGCGCGCGGAAACTCAGGCGTTATTTTGTCCCAGCTTTTTCGGGGGTTTGCAAAAGCAGTGACCGGCAAGCAGGAAGTATCCGCGTTTGAACTTGCTGCCGCATTTGAAGCAGGCGTTCAAACGGCATACAAAGCGGTGATGAAGCCAGTGGAAGGAACGATTTTAACGGTGGCAAAAGACGCCGCTAAAAAAGCGGTAGCCGTTTCTCAAAAAGAATCTGATATTGTCGCGGTAGTAGAAGCGCTTGTGAAAGAAGGACAGGCTTCCTTAAACCGGACACCGGAGCTTTTGCCTGTGTTAAAAGAAGTCGGCGTAGTCGACAGCGGCGGGCAGGGTCTTTTGCTTGTATACGAAGGCTTTTTGGCTGAGCTGAAGGGAGAAGCACTTCCGGCAGCGCTTTCGGACCGCCAGGACATAAAGGAGCTTGTCAGTGCGGAGCACCGTAAAAGTCTGCAGAGCTTTATGAACACAGAAGATATTGAATTTGGCTATTGTACGGAATTTATGGTCAAATTTGAAAAAGAAAAGCTCGTTAAACATCCTTTTTCTGAAGAGCGCTTCCGCGATGAATTAAGCCGGTTTGGTGATTCATTGCTTGTGGTTGCTGATGATGAAATTGCCAAAGTGCATATTCATGCTGAACATCCGGGAGAAGTACTGACCGTTGGGCAGCAATACGGAAGCTTAATCAATATGAAGATTGAAAATATGCGTGAACAGCACAGTGCGATTACTGGCAGCACATCCCAGGCGTCAGCCCAGCCGGTGCAACAGGCTAAATATGGTGTTGTAGCGGTTGCGATGGGAGCCGGTGTTGCTGAGTTATTTACGAGTATCGGAGCAGCCGCTGTTATTGAAGGCGGTCAAACGATGAATCCGTCCACAGAAGATATTGTTAAAGCAATCCAGGAGTGCCATGCTGAGCACGTGTTTGTTCTGCCAAATAACAAAAATATTATTATGGCGGCCGAGCAGGCAGCAGACATCACGGAAACGACTGTGTCTGTTATCCCAACCAAGACCGTTCCGCAAGGTCTGGCAGCCCTCATTGCGTTTAATCCAGAAAGTGATGCAGCATGGAATAAGGACGCCATGACCGCAGCATCCACGCAGGTAAAAACCGGACAAATCACATACGCTGTTCGTGATACGACCATTGATGGCATCGATATTAAGAAAAATGACTTTATGGGACTGGCCGAAGGGAAAATTGTGGTCACGCATACAGAATCGGCATCAGCGGCGAAAGAGCTGCTGCAGTCGCTGATCGATGACGAGTCAGAAATCGTAACGGTTATTCATGGGGAAGAAGCGTCAGAAGAAACGGTTGAACAAGTAACAAGTTTTATTGAAGAAACGTACCCGGATATCGAAGTGGAAGTGCATAACGGCAGACAGCCGCTGTATCCGTTTATTTTTTCGGTTGAATAAACAAAAGAGGGAGATCATTCTCTCTCAGGCTGTTGACAAACGCCCGCTTTCGGCGTCACTTGCTGGCTGTGAATGCTCATGACCCCCCCAAAAAGGTCACTCCGCTTCTCATCCAGCTGTGTTCCTAGAAAGGCAGGCGTTTTCAATCAGCCTGCTTTCTAACTTTGTCTACATTCTGAGAGGGAGATCATTCTCTCTCTTTTTCACGTTGAAAAGGAAGGGAGGAAAAAAACATGCTTGAAACAAGCCATCCGCTGAATCAGCCTGTCAGTGTGTTAAAAGGCGCAGGCAAAGAAGCGGAAGCATCTCTGGCTTCTATTGGTGTGCTTACGGTAGGGGATTTAATGGAATTTGTGCCGGCACGCTATGAAGATATGAGACTGAAAAGCCCTGAAGAAGCAGAACACGATGAAAAAGTTACGATCGAAGGTGTGATTCAAACCGAGCCTTCCATCATGTATTACGGAAAGAAAAAGTCGCGGCTGACATTTAAATTTTTGTCAGGTCCTCATTTGATTAACGTCACTTTTTTTAATCAGCCCTACTTAAAGAAAAAAGCGTCCGTCGGCGACACGGTTACCGTGACCGGAAAGTGGGACCGCCACCGCCTAGCTATTTCCGGCCAGACAATGGAGAAAGGGGCCTATGCACGCGGTACGGATTTCGAAGCGGTCTATTTATTGCGCAATGCCATTCCTCTCAAGCAGTTTCGGAAGCTTGTAAAACAGGCAATCGACTCCTTTGGTGAGTATATAGAAGAAACGCTGCCGGTTCATTTGATTCAACAATACCGCTTAATGGAAAGAAAAGCGGCGATTCGTGCCCTTCACTTTCCGATTTCACATAAAGAGATGAAACAGGCGCGGCGGCGATTTGTATACGAAGAATTTTTCTATTTTCAGCTTAAAATGCAGGCGCTCCGAAAAACGATTCGGGAACAGTCCGGGGGGATTGTTCAAAAATATGATCTCGCTAAGCTAAAAGAACTGATTGACTCATTGCCTTTTGAATTAACAAATGCGCAGAAAAAAGCTGTAAATGAGATATGTGCCGATATGAAATCGCCGTACCGAATGAACCGGCTGCTGCAGGGAGATGTAGGAAGCGGAAAAACCGCTGTTGCGACATTGGCACTGTATGCTTCCGTAACAGCAGGATTTCAAGGAGCCTTAATGGTGCCGACCGAAATTTTAGCAGAGCAGCATGCAAAATCGCTGCATGAGATGCTTGAGCCGTTTGGCGTCACAACAGCCCTATTGACCGGAACTGTAAAAGGGAAGCGCCGCAAAGCACTGCTTGCAGCACTTGAAGCAGGCGAAATTGATATTTTAATCGGGACGCATGCCCTTATTCAAGATGATGTTATCTTTCATAAGCTTGGACTTGTCATTACGGATGAGCAGCACCGGTTCGGGGTGAATCAGCGCCGCGTGCTTCGGTCCAAGGGTGAAAATCCTGATGTCCTGTTTATGACCGCAACGCCAATTCCCAGAACACTTGCCATTACCGTTTTTGGTGAAATGGACGTCTCGATCATTAATGAAATGCCGGCTGGCCGCAAAGCAATCGAAACCTATTGGGCAAAAGAAGAAATGCTTGGCCGTGTGCTTGAATTTACAGAAAAAGAGCTGCGAAAAGGGCGGCAGGCTTATGTGATCTGCCCGCTGATTGAAGAATCGGAAAAGCTTGATTTTCAAAACGCGCTTGATGTTCATTCACAGCTGACCCAGTATTTTGGAGGAAGATTTACAGTCGGCTTAATGCATGGGCGTCTGAGCGGTGAAGAAAAAGAAGCCGTAATGAAGGCATTCAGCGCGAATGAATGGAACGTGTTAGTCTCCACAACAGTGGTAGAAGTCGGGGTAAACGTGCCGAATGCAACGGTGATGATTATTTATGATGCAGAGCGATTCGGCTTGTCACAGCTACACCAGCTGCGTGGACGGGTAGGACGGGGATCAGAGCAGTCGTACTGCATGCTGATTGCTGATCCAAAGTCTGAAACCGGCAAAGAGCGGATGACCGCTATGACAGAAACGAACGATGGGTTTGTGCTCAGTGAAAAAGACCTGGAGCTGCGTGGGCCAGGAGATTTCTTTGGCCGCAAACAAAGCGGGCTGCCTGAATTTAAAATGGCGGATATGGTGCATGATTACCGGGCGCTTGAAACGGCACGCGAAGATGCCAAAGAATTAATTAATGCGCCCGATTTTTGGACCAGCCATGAATATCGGCATTTGCGGAAGGTTTTAAATGATTCGGGTGTGTTTGATGGTGAAAAGCTTGATTAAGAATGCAAGTTGCCTCTTGCATTCTTTTTTTGTTATCTTTATACTGTTTTTTAGTACCTAGTCCTAATATCGGATGGTGGGATAAATATGAGACGATCAAAAAAAGAGCGTCAGGACCGTCTGAAGCAAACAATCGGAGAAAATCCGTTTGTC
Source organism: Domibacillus sp. 8LH (assembly GCF_038806185.1). NCBI lineage: Bacteria > Bacillati > Bacillota > Bacilli > Caryophanales > Bacillaceae > Domibacillus > Domibacillus sp. 8LH. The sequence goes on from NZ_JAVJNG010000003.1 coordinate 233,683, forward strand.
ACCGACGAAGAACTGGCGCAGGAGTTTGGTGTAAGCGTCCAAACGATTCGGCTTGATCGGATGGAGTTATCCATTCCGGAACTGAGGGAACGCATTAAATATGTAGCGGAAAAAAATATGCAGGATGAAGTGCGTTCATTGCCGATCGAAGAAGTTATCGGCGATATTATTGATATTGAATTAGACAAAAGTGCTATTTCTATTTTTGATGTAAAAAAAGAGCATGTCTTTAAACGGAACGGCATTGCACGGGGGCATCATCTGTTTGCCCAGGCGAATTCGCTGGCCGTTGCCGTAATAAATGATGAAATGGCTCTCACAGGCAAAGCGGATATTCGTTTTACACAGCCGGTGAAAGAAAACAGCCGGGTAATCGCCAAAGCGAAGGTGATTCGATCCCAAAAGGGACGAACCATTGTAGAGGTATCCAGTTTCGTCGGCAGTGACCTCGTGTTTCGCGGAGAGTTCTCGATGTTTCGTGCACCATCTGCAGAAAAGGAGGAAATAGATGAAACTCGCAATTGACGCAATGGGCGGTGACCACGCACCGGAGCAAATCATTTTAGGTGTGAATCGGGCATTAAAGGAAATGCCTCAGCTTGAAGTAATGCTTTATGGAGATGAAGAAAAAATCCGGCCTTATTTAGAGGAGAGCAGCCGGGCGCAGGTCGTTCATGCTCCCGATATGATTCTCGGCACAGACGAGCCGGTCCGGGCTGTGCGGCGGAAAAAACAGTCCTCACTCGTGTTAATGGCAGAGGCCGTTGCAGCTAACGAAGCGGCAGCATGTGTATCAGCAGGCAACACAGGTGCGCTTATGGCTGCAGGATTGTTTGTAGTCGGCCGTATTGACGGAGTAGAACGTCCGGCACTGGCCCCAACGCTTCCGACAATTGACGGTAAAGGATTTGTCATGCTTGATGCCGGTGCTAATTCGGATGCGAAACCTGAGCATCTGCTGCAGTATGCGATCATGGGTTCGGTTTATGCAGAAAAAGTGCGGGGGATCCCTAAACCTCGTGTGGGTCTTTTAAATATCGGAACGGAAGAAAAAAAAGGGAATGATTTAACAAAAGCCGCATACAAACTATTAAGCAAAGCGGCTGATTTGAACTTTATCGGCAACATTGAATCCCGTGAACTGTTAAACGGGGCAGCGGATGTTGTCGTCACAGATGGCTTTACCGGCAATATGGTTTTAAAAACCATTGAAGGCAGCGCATTGTCTGTTTTTTCTATGTTAAAAACCGCTTTGACTGCATCCACTAAATCAAAAATCGGCGCACTGCTGCTTAAAGATGAGCTGCGTGGGTTAAAATCAAAAATGGATTACACAGAGTACGGCGGCGCCGGTTTGTTCGGCTTGAAAGCGCCGGTCATCAAAGCGCACGGTTCATCGGACGCCAACGCCTTTTATCACGCGATCGAACAAGCCTACAAAATGGCACAGGCAAATGTGCCGGTTATTATTGAATCACAAATTGCCACTGGGAAGGAATGACACCATCAATGGGAAAAATCGCATTTGTATTTCCGGGACAAGGCTCTCAAGCTGTTGGAATGGGAAAATCACTTGCTGAGGAGCATGCCTCCATCAAGGAAATGCTTCAACAAGCAGACGAGCGCCTTGGCTACTCGTTAACGGACATTATGTTTAATGGCCCAGAAGAAAAGCTGACACTTACATCAAACGCGCAGCCTGCTCTTTTAGCGCACAGTATGGCTGTTTTAAAACGATTCGAAGAAGAAGGCATTGTGCCGGACTTTACCGCTGGGCACAGCCTTGGTGAATATTCTGCCTTGGCGGCTGCAGGGGCTATTACATACGAAGACGCAGTCTGGGCTGTACATGAGCGCGGCAATTTAATGGAAGCGGCTGTACCGGCTGGAGAAGGCGCGATGGCGGCTGTGCTTGGCATGGACCGCGCGGAGCTGGAAGCAGCCGTTGCAGAAGTTGCGGCAAACGGCCACGTCGTTGCTGCTGCTAACTTCAACTGCCCTGGTCAAATTGTGATCTCAGGGGCAAAAGAAGGCGTAGAGCAGGCATCTGCTCTTTTAAAAGAAAAAGGCGCAAAAAGAGTGATTCCGCTGAATGTGAGCGGTCCATTCCATTCGCCGCTTATGGAGCCGGCTGCTGAAAAGCTGCGCACCGTGCTCGAAAAAGCCAATATTCAGTCAAGCCGCGTACCGGTTATTGCCAACGTTGATGCACAGCCAGTAACAGAGGCAGAGGCGATTAAAGAAAATCTTGTGAAACAGCTGTACTCACCTGTTTTATGGGAAGACAGCGTGCAGGCGCTGCTTGATGCAGGAGTCGATACGTTTGTTGAAATTGGTTCAGGTACTGTTTTATCCGGCTTGATTAAAAAAGTAAACCGCCGTGTCCGCACCATTGCAGTGAGCGATGAAGAATCCATTGTAAAAGCAGCGGCAGCTCTAAAGGAGGAAACACAATGAACCTGGAAGGAAAAATAGCTCTTGTCACAGGAGCTTCCCGTGGAATTGGCAAAGCGATCGCACTTGAACTTGCCCGTTTAGGCGCAGACGTGGTCGTGAACTATGCAGGAAGCGAGCAAAAAGCAAAAGAAACAGCCGATGAAATTACAGCGATGGGCCGCCGTTCTTTTATCGTACAGTGTGATATTTCTGATAGTGAAGCAGTAGGGGCGATGGTGAAAGAAACGATTGACCAATTCGGCCGTCTTGATATTTTAGTAAACAACGCGGGAATTACACGCGATAACTTAATGATGCGCATGAAAGAGCAAGAGTGGGACGAGGTTATTAACACCAATTTAAAAGGTGTATTCCTTTGCACAAAAGCAGTTACCCGCCAAATGATGAAGCAAAAAAGCGGCCGTATTATTAACATTTCTTCGGTTGTCGGCCGAATCGGCAATGCTGGACAGGCAAATTATACAGCAGCGAAAGCAGGGGTCATTGGGTTAACGAAAGCATCGGCCCGTGAGCTTGCGCCACGCGGTATTACAGTGAATGCTATTGCGCCAGGATTTATTACGACTGACATGACGGATGAACTGCCGGCAGAAGCAAAAGAGCAGCTGATCAGCCAAATTCCGCTTGGCACGCTTGGCGATACAGCCGATATTGCTGCTGCAGCCGCATTTTTAGCCGGTGATGGTGCGAAATACATTACTGGCCAGGTGCTTGGTGTAGACGGCGGCATGGCAATGTAAGAAAAAGCGTGTTTTGGCAGGATGAATCGTCTATAATACTTGAGGGGAGGTGAATATTGTGGCAGATGTATTAGAACGTGTAACGAAAATCATCGTTGATCGTCTAGGTGTAGAAGAATCACAAATCAACCTTGATGCGAAATTCAAGGAAGATCTAGGTGCGGATTCTCTAGACGTAGTTGAGCTTGTAATGGAGCTTGAAGATGAATTCGATATGGAAATTTCCGATGATGACGCGGAAAATATTACGACGGTAGGCGACGCTGTATCGTACATAAACAGCAAAAACTAATCGTCCTTAATGGCAGGCCCGGTGATGCGGGTCTGCTTTTTTCATGCTTTTATTGAATGGAAGCCCAGGAACCGCACACAGGACCGTAAGGCATTAAGCAGTCCGGGCCAAGCTTTCCCGAAAGTGAAATGCAGGATTGTTAAACGAGCGCGATTCATAAACAGTGTCTTGCGCTTTAATTCTTTTTGCGCTATGCATTTTTTTCGGCTAAACTAATTTTGTGTGCACTTTAACATTGCGGAGGAACCAGAATGAAGAAAACAAATCAGGAGCAGCGATATTCAGAACGGAAAAATAAAGAATTTAAAGAATTCCAGGAAAAAATGGGCATCCATTTTCAAAATGAATCGCTCCTAAAGCAGGCTTTTACCCACTCTTCTTATGTGAACGAGCACAGAAGAAAACCATATGAAGACAACGAGCGCCTGGAGTTTTTAGGCGATGCCGTATTAGAGTTGACAGTTTCGCAGTTTTTATATAAAACGTATCCCGTTATGTCAGAAGGAGAGTTAACAAAGCTTCGCGCCGCTGTTGTATGCGAGCCTTCGCTTGTTACATTTGCGAACGAGCTTGAGTTTGGCCGGCTTATTTTACTCGGAAAAGGTGAAGAAATGACAGGCGGAAGAATGCGTCCGGCTTTGCTTGCTGACGTGTTTGAAGCTTACATTGGCGCCCTTTACCTTGATCAGGGGATGGATGCCGTCATTCCGTTTTTGGAAAAAATCGTTTTCCCGAAAATCAGTGCAGGAGCGTTTTCACATGTAATGGATTTTAAAAGCCAGCTGCAGGAATTTGTACAGCGTGAATTAAAAGGCTCCCCGTCTTACCGGATATTAGAAGAGAAAGGCCCGGCTCATAACAAAGAGTTTATTACGGAAGTATCCTTAAACGGTACAGTACTCGGCACAGGCAGCGGACGCTCTAAAAAAGAAGCAGAGCAATTTGCAGCGCGTATGGCGCTTGAACAGGTAAAACAATCGAAGTAGGAGACAGGTGGAGAAGTATGATCCTGAAAAAGCTTGATATAGCGGGATTTAAATCATTTGCAGGAAAAGTTAGCATTGACTTTATGCCCGGTGTAACAGCAGTAGTGGGACCGAATGGTTCGGGCAAAAGCAATATTACTGAAGCGATTCGCTGGGTACTTGGTGAACAGTCAGCTAAAAACTTGCGTGGCGGAAAAATGGAAGATGTCATCTTTTCGGGAAGTGATTCAAGAAGGCGGCTGAATGAAGCGGACGTGACCATCACGCTCGATAATCGGGACGGGGCGCTTCCGCTTGATTACAGTGAAGTAAGCATCACGCGCCGCGTAAACCGAAATGGCGACAGTGGTTTTTTTATCAACAAGCAAAGCTGCCGCTTAAAAGACATTATTGAACTGTTTATGGACTCAGGACTCGGGCGCGGTGCATTTTCAATTATTGGCCAGGGGCGGGTTGATGAAATATTAAACAGCCGTCCTGAAGAGCGGCGGTCTATATTTGAAGAAGCAGCCGGCGTGTTAAAATACAAAACCCGTAAAAAGCAGGCAGAAGTAAAGCTTGCTGAAACAGAAGAGAATCTAAGCCGTGTGCAGGATATTTTATACGAATTAGAGCAGCGGGTAGAACCGCTCGAAATTCAAGCCGCCGCAGCAAAAGATTATCTTGAGAAAAAGGAAGAATTAAAAGAAGTAGAAGCCTCTGTCTGGGCGTATGATCTTGGTGAGTCCCACGCTGAATGGGAAGAGAGAAAAAAAGACCGGGAGCACCAGGAGAAACAGATCGCTTATTTCAGCAGGGAAGCAGAAAGTGCAGAATCTCATATCCGTGCAGTCGAGCAGGAATTAAAAAAGCTGGCTGTTGAGGAAGAATTGATACAGGAAAAACTCATGGCTGTCGTGGAGTCACTTGAGAAAATTGAAGGAACACGGCGCTTGATGGACGAGCGTCAAAAAAATGCTTCTTATAATGAAGAAAAGCTTGTGAAATCGATAAACGAAGCCAAAGAAAAAGAAGCGGTATTAAAACAAGCGCTGGCAGAAGCGAAAAAGCAGTCTGAGGAGAAAAAACAAGCGCTTGATGTGTTAACAAAACAAGCAGCGGAAAAAGAAGCATTGCTTCGCGCAGTCTCGCAAAACAGCAGTGAAACGCTGGAATCTCTTAAAGCTGATTATATTGATCATTTAAGCAAAGAAGCAGCGGCGAAAAATGAGTTGGCTGAAATTGGCCGTCAGCTCGAACGATTAACAGCCCGATTTGAACGGCTCGGCGGACACAACGACCAATATCTTTCTGAACGGGCTGCCCTGCAAAGGGAGCAGGAACAGATCGAGCAGGCTCGTCTTGAGGCAGAGGAAAAGCTCAATGAGCATACAACAGCGTACCGCGAAGCAAAACGGGAGCGTGACAGTGTAAAGGAAAAGCTTGAAAAAAAGCGAAATGCCCTGTATAAAGCCTACCAGATTTTGCAGGAGGCGTCTTCCCGGCGCGACCTTTTAACCTCAATGGAAGAAGATTATTCAGGCTTTTTCTCCGGCGTTAAAGAAGTACTGAAAGAAAAAGACGGGCGTCTTCCCGGCGTGATTGGTGCTGCTGCACAATTGATCCGGGTACCTAAGCAGTATGAGCTCGCCATTGAAACAGCTCTTGGCGGAGCTCTCCAGCATATTATCGTAGAAGACGAAGCGGCTGCCCGCAAAGCGATTGCTTTTTTAAAGCAGCACAAATTCGGCCGGGCGACTTTTTTACCCCTGTCGACTGTAAAAGAAAAAGTGATCCCTGATCATACATTAGCCCTTGTCCGTCATGAAAACGGCTTTCTCGGAACCGCAGCAGAGCTAACCGATTATGAAGAACGGTACGCCCAGGTAGCGCGTCACCTGCTTGGCAATGTGCTTGTAGCGGATTCTCTTGAAAAAGCCAATCACATTGCACGTAAAATCAACCACCGTTACCGCGTTGTCACGATTGAAGGTGATGTAGTTAATGCAGGCGGTTCGATGACAGGCGGATCTGTGAAAAAAACAGGTGCATCTCTGCTCGGGCGCAAAAATGAACTGGACACGTTAAGTTCCCAAATCGTACAGATGGAGCAAAAAACAGCGCAGGCTGAAAGGGAAGTAAAAGCGCTGCAGGACCGTGCGGCTGAGTGTGATCGGTTAGTCAGCCGCCTTGAAGAAACGGGTGAGCTGTACCGCCAGGGACTTCAGGAAGCGAAAAACCAGCAGCTTGAATGGTCTTTTAATGAACAGTCCATCAATGACCGGCTTGCCGTTTACGATGCGGAAAAAAGAGAATTTCAAGAAGAAAGAGAGCGGCTTCAGAAGCGTGAAAAGGAAGCTTCCCGCTCTTTAGCCAAAAAACAGCAGGCGATTAAACAATTGGATGATCAAATTGCTTTTATTGAAAGAGAGCAAAAGGACGTTACATCAAAGCGGGATGAGCTTACAGAAGAACTTTACACGCTGCGTCCGCAGATCGCCGTGCTTGAAGAGCAGCTTGCGTTCAGCAGACAGCAGGAACAGCGGATCGGGGCAGAGTGGAAAGAGATTCAAAAACAAGTGAAGCAGCTCGAAGAAGAGCAGGCATTTATGAAAGCGGAGCGGTCAAACAGCGGTTCAACCGGCCTGACGCTTGCCCAGGAGGCGGAAGAGCAGGCTGCTGAAAAAGAGCGGCTGATCAAAGGGCTTGAATTGCTGAAAAAGGAACGAAGCAGCAAAACACAGAGGCTTGAAGAACAAACAGCCGCCCTTCAGGAGTCCCGCCGTTTATTAAAAGGGTTAACAGAATCGGTACGCGGGCATGATGTAGCCATTGCCCGCTTAGAAGTTGAAATCGATACATGGCTGCAAAAGCTGAACGAGCAATACAGCTTAACCTTCGAAGAAGCACAGCGGCTCTACCCGCTTACTTTGCCGATTGAAGAATCGAGACGGCAGGTCCGGCTCATTAAAAGGGCGATTGAGGAGCTGGGAGATGTAAATCTCGGAGCGATCGAAGAATATGAGATCACGTTTGAACGAGTGACGTTTCTGCGGGGCCAAAAAGAAGATCTTGAAGAAGCAAAGTCAACACTTCGCGATGTAATGAATGAAATGGATGTTGAAATGACCCGCCGCTTCTCAGAAACATTTGAAGCGATTAAAGCGGAATTTCAGCCGGCTTTTGTCCAGCTGTTTGGCGGAGGACGGGCTGAATTGAAATTGACCGACCCGAGAGATATTTTAAATGCCGGTGTGGATATTTCAGCGATGCCGCCAGGGAAAAAATTGCAGCATTTAAGTCTTTTATCCGGCGGAGAACGTGCTCTTACGGCTATTGCTCTTTTATTTGCTATTTTACGCGTACGCCCGGTTCCGTTTTGTATACTAGATGAAGTAGAAGCAGCACTTGACGAAGCGAACGTGCACAGGTTCAGCCGGTACTTAAAAGAATTCAGTGCGGACACACAGTTTATCGTCATTACACACCGCAAACAAACGATGGAAGAAGCCGATGCGCTCTATGGCGTGGCCATGCAGGAATCCGGGGTAACGAGCCTTGTCTCAGTAAGACTCGAAGAAGCGGCTGTAACGCAGTAAAAGAAAGGATGAAACAAATGAGCTTTTTTAAAAAATTAAAAGAAAAGTTTTCCGGCTCTCAGGAGCAGGAGCAAACAACGGAAAAGTATACAGAAGGGCTGAAAAAATCACGCTCTGGCTTTTCCGAAAAAATGAACAATTTATTTGCCCGCTACCGTAAAATTGATGAAGATTTTTTTGAAGAACTCGAAGAAATCCTGATCGGGGCAGATGTTGGTTTCGATACAGTGATGGAATTGATTGATGAATTAAAAACGGAAGTAAAACGCCAAAACAAAAACGAACCAGAAGCGATCCGCGAAATTATTACCGAGAAGTTTGTTGATATTTATGCGGGTGACCATGAAATGTCTTCAGATCTGAATATGCAGGATGAGGGCTTGACGGTCATTTTATTTGTTGGTGTCAACGGGGTTGGCAAAACTACGACGATCGGCAAGCTTGCCCACCAGTTTAAGGAAGAGGGTAAGAAAGTGATGCTCGCAGCTGGTGATACCTTCCGGGCTGGAGCGATTGAACAGCTTGAAGTATGGGGAGAGCGCACAGGTGTTGATGTGATCAAACAAGCAGAGGGGTCTGATCCAGCAGCAGTTATGTACGATGCCGTACGGGCAGCAAAATCACGACAAGCCGATGTTTTAATGTGTGACACAGCCGGCCGTCTTCAAAACAAAGTAAACTTAATGAATGAGCTTCAAAAAGTAAAGCGTGTCATTGAACGTGAAATTCCTGGCGCTCCGCATGAAGTTCTGCTCGTTGTCGATGCGACAACCGGTCAAAATGCATTGATTCAAGCGAAAACATTTAAAGAGGCGACAGATGTATCCGGCATCGTGCTTACAAAGCTGGATGGAACCGCAAAAGGCGGTATTGTACTGGCGATTCGTAAAGAACTGGGAGTTCCGGTTAAATTTGTAGGTCTTGGTGAAAAAATGGATGATCTGCAGCCGTTTGACGCTGAAAAATATGCGTATGGGCTGTTTACCGAGGCTTTTGAAGAAAGAAAATCAGATACAGAGGAAGATGAAACAGCCGAATAACCGGCTGTTTTTTCCCGTTCTTGACAGACGCAGCCGAAGCAGGTACACTAATTCAGTGTAAAGGTTTTTCACTTAACAAAGGAGGGGCGGCCGTGCTTGAGAAAACAATGCGGATGAATTATCTGTATGACTTTTATCAGATGCTTCTGACCGACAAACAGCGCAGCTACATGTCCCTATACTACTTGGACGATTATTCGCTCGGTGAAATCGCCGAAGAATATGAGGTGAGCCGCCAGGCGGTCTATGATAATATAAAACGCACAGAAGCGATGCTTGAAGAATACGAAGTAAAGCTCGGGCTGCTGAAGAAATTCCAAAAGCGCCAGGCATTTATGAATCAGCTCAAAGAAAGAGCGGATGAAGAAATGCTGAAGATTATCAAGGCAATTGAGGAACTTGAATAGGGGGACTGCATGATGGCATTTGAAGGATTGGCCGAACGGCTGCAAGGAACAATGCAGAAAATCCGCGGCAAAGGAAAAGTATCCGAATCCGATGTAAAAGAAATGATGCGAGAAGTTCGACTGGCTCTTTTAGAAGCGGATGTTAACTTTAAAGTCGTCAAAGAATTCGTGAAAAAAGTCAGTGAGCGTTCCGTCGGCCAAGAAGTGATGAAAAGCTTAACGCCGGGACAGCAGGTTATTAAGGTGGTAAAAGAAGAATTAACCACGTTAATGGGCGGGGAAGAAAGCCGTATTGGCACAGCAAAGCGCCCGCCGACCGTGATTATGATGGTAGGGCTGCAGGGTGCCGGGAAAACAACGACAACCGGTAAGCTTGCCAACCTGCTTCGCAAAAAATACAACCGCAAGCCGCTTCTTGTAGCAGCCGATGTATACCGCCCGGCGGCTATTAAACAGCTTGAAACGCTCGGCAAACAGCTTAGTATGCCGGTTTTCTCGCTCGGTGACCAGGAAAGTCCGGTCGAAATCGCCAGACAGGCCATTCAAAAAGCGAAAGACGACCATTTGGATTATGTACTCATTGATACAGCTGGCCGCCTTCACATTGACGAAGAATTAATGGACGAGCTGAAACAAATCAAAGAGCTGTCTTCTCCGGAAGAAATTTTTCTAGTGGTCGACTCTATGACCGGACAGGATGCTGTGAATGTCGCTGAAAGCTTTGATGAGCAGCTCGGCATTACAGGTGTTGTCCTTACCAAGCTTGATGGCGATACACGAGGCGGGGCGGCACTGTCTATCCGTTCTGTTACCGGGAAACCGATTAAGTTTGTCGGGATGGGTGAAAAGCTTGATGCACTTGAGCAGTTTCATCCGGAACGCATGGCATCCCGTATTCTTGGCATGGGTGATGTGCTGTCTCTTATCGAAAAAGCTCAAACGAACGTGGATGAAGCAAAAGCCAAAGAGCTTGAGCAAAAAATGCGGACCATGTCGTTTACTTTCGATGACTTTTTAGATCAGCTTGGACAAGTGCGTTCAATGGGACCGCTTGACGAAATTTTGAAAATGCTGCCAGGCGCGAACAAAATGAAAGGCTTAAACAACATACAGGTGGATGAAAAACAAATCGGCCGTGTGGAAGCCATTATCCGTTCGATGACTGCAGCTGAAAAAAAGCAGCCAGAAATCATTAATTCCGGCCGCCGCAAGCGTATCGCCCGCGGATCAGGCACAACGATCCAGGAAGTAAACCGCCTGTTAAAACAGTTTGAAGACATGAAGAAAATGATGAAACAAATGTCTTCTATGCAGCAAAAAGGAAAGAAAAAAGGCGGTCTGCCAAAGCTTCCTTTTATGTAAGAACAGTGGGATGCAAACTGTAAAGAAAAAACACTTTACAACACTTAAAGTATTTGATATGATTCTATCTTGTGTGAAACTATTTCGGAGGTGCTTATTAGCATGGCAGTAAAAATTCGTTTAAAACGTATGGGTGCAAAAAAATCCCCATTCTATCGTATCGTAGTAGCTGACGCCCGCGCGCCGCGTGATGGCCGTTCAATCGAAACAATCGGAACATACAATCCGGTTGCTCAGCCAGCAGAAGTAAAAATCAATGAAGAGCTTGCGCTTAAATGGCTTCAAGATGGTGCAAAACCATCTGATACTGTTCGCAATCTTTTCTCAAAAGAAGGCATTTTGGAAAAATTCCACAATGCTAAATACAGCAAGTAAGCTATTGCGAAACATCAATTCCCCAAAAGAATCTTTCTTTTGGGGAATTGCCATTTTTGTTCCATAAAAAGGAGCGGTGGGATGCATATTTTACAAACCGTATCAGTCGTTCAAGTGGTGACAGAGTCACTAAAACAAAGCCGTATGAATGCATACGAGCAGCAAAAACGCCGGTTAGAGCGGGAAACAGCCCAGCTGCTGTTTGAAAAGAAAAAAGCGGAGCGCGGCGGCTCCAAGCGGGCGGAAGCGGCGGCCCGTTATCAAATGGAAATTGACCAGCGTCATGAAAAGCTGGAAATGGTTGAATTTCAAATCAGCCAGTTAAAAGGGCTGCCTCTTGGGACAGAATTAAAAGAACGGGATATCCAATCCATTGTGGAGGTTAAGCCCGGAGACCGCTTCTATGGAAAAACCGGCGGCACGATTGTTGTAAAAGATGGCGTCATTGTAGAAATTCGCACCGAGGAGTGAAAAAATGAGCAAGTGGTTTAATGTGGGGAAAATCGTCAATACACATGGTTTGCGGGGAGAAGTCCGTGTCATGTCACAAACAGATTTTCCAGAGAAGCGATTTAAAAAAGGCAGTGAGCTCGCGGTTTTTAAAAAAGGGGATAAAGAAGGTATCCCGGTTACAGTCGCTGCACATCGCACCCATAAAAATTTTGATTTGCTGACGTTCGAAGGGCGTCCATCCATTGAGGATGTAGAGGCCTTCAAGGGAACGATATTAAAAGTACATGAAACCCACCTTGGCGAGCTGGATGAAGGAGAATTTTATCTTCATGAAATCGTTGGCTGCCAGGTGGAAACGATGTCAGGCGATACAGTTGGCAAAGTGATTGAAGTGCTGACACCGGGTGCAAACGATGTGTGGGTCGTAAAAGGCGAGGGCAAGACATTTTATATCCCTTACATTGATGATGTAGTGAAATCGATCGACAAAGAGAAAAAGCTGATCTTAATCGATCCGATGGAAGGACTGCTTGAATGAAGATCGATGTGCTGACACTATTTCCGGAAATGTTTGAGGGCGTTTTTTCTTCATCCATTATGAAAAAAGCAGCCGAAAAAAATAAAGCGTCCTTTCGGGCGGTGAACTTTCGGGATTTTGCGAAAGGAAAGCATAAAGTGGTCGATGATTATCCGTACGGCGGCGGTGCGGGAATGGTGCTTAAGCCACAGCCTCTTTTTGATGCGGTAGAAGCGTTAAAGGGGGAAGCGGAGGCAGCTCCGCGCATTATTTTAATGTGCCCGCAGGGAGAGCGATATACGCAAAAAAAAGCAGAAGAGCTTTCAAAAGAACAGCATTTAATTTTTTTATGCGGTCATTATGAAGGCTATGATGAACGGGTCCGCGATCACCTTGTAACCGACGAAATTTCGATCGGTGATTACGTGCTGACCGGCGGTGAACTGGGGGCAATGGTCATAGCGGACAGCGTGGTCCGTCTGCTGCCGGGCGTGCTTGGAAATGAACAGTCTGCCGTACTGGATTCATTTTCGTCCGGTATGCTTGAGCACCCCCATTACACACGTCCAGCCGACTTTAGAGGCATAAAGGTGCCAGATGTCCTTCTATCGGGCAATCATAAGCATATTGAAGAGTGGCGTGCAGAGCAGTCGCTTAAGCGCACGTGGGAACGGCGGCCTGATTTGCTGGATTTAATGAATTTAACGGATCAGGAAAAAGAAAAAATTAAGCGATGGGAATCCGAAAAATAACGTTGATTTAGTGGGAAATCTATGATAAAATTTCGTAGTCAGTGTGTAAAATAACACGCTGCATTAAAACGGTGTTCCGCTGCCGTGATTGCGCGGGTATGAACATTTGTTAGAAGGAGAGGAAAACACAATGAACCAATTGATTCAAGAATTGACACAAGAGCAGCTTCGTACTGATCTTCCAGCTTTCCGTCCGGGAGACACAGTTCGTGTACACGTTAAAGTTATCGAGGGTACACGTGAGCGTATTCAGGTATTTGAAGGCGTTGTAATCAAGCGTCGCGGCGGCGGCGTAAGCGAAACATTCACAGTCCGCAAGATTTCTTACGGCGTGGGCGTTGAGCGTGCATTCCCGCTTCACACACCAAAAATCGCGAAAATCGAAGTTATGCGTCGTGGTAAAGTTCGTCGTGCGAAATTGTACTACTTGCGTAACCTACGCGGTAAAGCAGCGCGTATTAAAGAAATTCGATAATAAGAGAGTAAAGGAGTCTGCCTGCAGACTCCTTTTTCTTTCAGGTTTTACGACCATCGTGATATGATAAGTGTACTTGAATTGAAGGTGGTGCCAGCATGGCTAAAGGAAAAAATGAATTTTGGGAATGGACGAAAGCGCTGCTGATCGCGGTCGGGCTTGCTGCCCTGATCCGGTATTTTATATTTGCGCCGATTGTGGTTGACGGTCTTTCGATGATGCCGACACTTGAAAGTGGGGATCGGATGATTGTGAATAAACTTGGTGATCCGGACCGTTTCGATATTGTCGTATTTCATGCGCCCGAACAGAAAGATTACATAAAACGAGTTATTGGTCTTCCAGGAGACACCATTGAGTATAAAAATGACATTTTATATGTGAATGGGAAAGCTATAGAAGAACCGTATTTAGATGAATATAAGAGGGAAGTAACCGATGGTCCATTAACTCCCGACTTTACGTTAGCTGAAATTACCGGCCAGGAAACTGTGCCGGAAGGCGAGATTTTTGTGATGGGCGACAATCGCCGTTTTAGTAAAGACAGCCGTCATATTGGTACTGTTAAAATTGACGAGATTGTCGGTGAAACCAGACTTGTTTACTGGCCGTTTGACCAAATTCATCTTGTAGAATAAACGGACTCGAAAGGAATGTGTACGCTTGACAATACAGTGGTTTCCAGGCCATATGGCCAAAGCAAGACGGCAGGTAACAGAAAAATTAAAGCTCGTTGATATCATTTTTGAATTGGTGGATGCGCGCCTGCCTTTGTCTTCGCGCAATCCGATGATCGATGAGATTTTAAACCAGAAGCCGAGGCTTGTCATTCTAAACAAAGAGGATATGGCCGATCCGGTTATGACAAAAGAGTGGATTGCTTACTTTAAAGAAAAAGGCGTTGTAGCCGTTTCGGTGAATTCCCAGGCGGGCAGCGGACTCGACAAAATTGTAAAAGCAGCTGAGAGCATTTTAAAAGAAAAATGGGATCGCATGCGCGCACGGGGAATGAAGCCGCGGGCAATAAGAGCGATGATTGTTGGTATTCCAAATGTCGGCAAGTCAACACTCATTAACCGGATTGCCAAAAAAAATATTGCCAAAACCGGTAATATGCCGGGCGTAACAAAAGCACAGCAGTGGATTAAAACGGCTAAAAACCTAGAGCTTTTGGATACGCCGGGTATTTTATGGCCAAAGTTCGAAGACCCGGAAATCGGCTACAAATTGGCCTTGACGGGTGCCATAAAAGATGCGATCTTGAATTTGCAGGATGTGGCGATCTGGGGGCTTCGTTTTTTAGAGAGCGAGTATCCGTCGCGGCTTCAAGAGCGCTATGGCTACAGAGAGCTTCCGGAAGACATGGCGGTTGTTTTTGAACAAATTGGTGAACGGCGCGGCTGCCTGTCTACAGGAGGCGGCATTGATTACGACAAGGTAACGGATGTAATTATTCGTGATGTGCGTACAACGCAGTTTGGCCGCCTTACATTTGATATTCCGCCACAAAAAGCGTGAAGGACTTCCTTCGCGTTTTTTTATGGAAAAAAAAGAAAAAAAGCCGATAATACAGATAAGGAGCCAAGAAAACATGTGCAAGGAAACGATTACCCAAATTAAACAGCAGCTCACAGCTGTCAGCAGCTTAGAAGACAAACAGCTGGCCCAGTGGGAGAAAGATGAAAGAAGGGGCGTGCAGACAGCTGTGAAAGCGTGCAGGCGCCGTCTTCAAAAGAAAAAGGATGAACAGGAGCGCCTGGAGCAAATGATGGCGTATGAGCGGGCAGCAATGAAGCGGGGAATGCAAAGCATTGCCGGCATTGATGAAGCGGGCAGAGGGCCCCTTGCAGGCCCTGTAGTAGCTGCTGCGTGTATTCTGCCGGATGGTTTTTTGCCAGAAGGGTTAAATGACTCTAAAAAAATAAAAGAATCCATCCGCGATGAACTATATGCGCTGATAATAGAAAAAGCGGCAGTCGGCGTCGGTATTGTCAGTGCAGAAGAAATTGACCGAATCAATATTTACGAAGCGGCTAAAAAAGCAATGATGCTTGCAGTAGAATCACTTCCAAAGCAGCCGGATCACCTGCTTGTCGATGCGATGACGCTGCCGGCTGCCATCAGCCAGGAGGCTATTATAAAAGGGGACGCTAAAAGTGCGTCTATTGCCGCAGCGTCTATTATTGCCAAGGTAACTCGTGACCGGCTCATGAAAGAATATGCAGCCCAATTTCCCGGCTATGGATTTGAAAAGAATATGGGATATGGCACGAAAGAGCATATTGAAGGATTAAAGCAATTTGGCGTAACGCCGCAGCACCGCAAAACATTTGCGCCTGTAAAAGATATGCACACACTATAAAAAGCAGGAGGGACATTCTATGGAAATTGGGCAGCAGGCCCTTCAAAAAGGTGTGCGGCTGCAGGAGGCGCGCAGCCCGATTGACATATTGAAAGAAGGGCATATTTTTTCTGGTAAAACCATCAAGCTTTTACCCGGACAAATGGCCGAAATCGCAGCGCTTGGCCAAAAGCTGACAGCACAGCTTGAAACACCGCTGCAAGCAGGAGAGCGCTATACGTTTCAAGTGGTTTCTTTGGATCGGGGTGTTTCACTCCGTGTACTTGCAGAAAACCCGGCAGCAAAGCTTCCAGCCGATCAAGTGTCTGTCCTGCTCGAAAAAATGGGACTGCAGCCAACGAAAGAAAACATGGCTTTTACAGCAGCGGCCCTCCAAAATGGAACAGCTCTTTCAAAATCTCTGATCCAAACCGCTTCGGGATGGCTTGGGAAGTCTGGAGCAGAAGGGATAAAAGTGGTCCGGTTTATGCTGAGCCGTCATTTGCCGATAACAGAAAATGTTTTCCAGTCCCTGCTAGCTGCCCGTTCAACGGGTTCGATGACCGAAAAAATGGGTTCTTTACAGCAATTACTCGTACAAAATGGCTTTAAACAATCAGAGGCAGCCAAAGCAATCGGCCGCCTGCTTGGAGAAACAGCAGAGACATTTGCTTTTAAAGGCACAGCCAATGAAAAAGCGGTTCAGCTGGTTTCAGCGCTGCAAGGTACCGATACGCCCGAAAAAGCGGCAGCCATCCGGGTGCTCGGCCAATCAATGGCTGCAAATCCTTCTTTAGCAGCCCAGCATGGAGAAGCACTGCTTGCCGGGATTGCCAGAAGCTCTGAGCCATCTTTGAACCAGAATGCGGAACTTCGCCCTGTCCAGCTGCTTAAACAAGCACTGTCCCAGCTGGCTGGAAGTCCTGTGTCTGAAAAAGCAGTTACCGTTTTTAAGCAGGCTCTTTCTTTATCCCTCCCTCTTGGGCATCCCGAACGACCGGCTTTGATGCAGCAGCTGGCACAGCTCGCAGACGGGTTTAAAACGGGACAGGCCCTTTCTCAAAGAACGGCTGCATCCTTGCTTCAGCTGGCTTCTTCTGCCGCTGTATCCCTTCCTGACCAGGCCGCGGCAAGAATGGCTGCATTGATCGGTGCCGATGCGCTTTCTTTTGAGGAACCGCCGGCAAGTTCGGTTCTACGTGATGCCTTCCGTTTTCTTGGAGTGGACCACGAAGCCGTTCTTGCCTCGAAAGGAAATGTCCAAAACGCTCCGCAGACTGTTAAGCAGGAGCTGATCAAGCTCATGTCAGATACAATGCCGGCACCCATTAAAGAAGCTGCTGAGCAGATGGTTGGCCGTCTTAATGCACAGCATATTTTGTCTGCCGAATCCGGCCCTGTTCAGCAGCTAGTGCTGCAGTCTCCTTTACAATTTGGTGAATTTAAAGGCGATGTGACGATCAAGTGGGAAGGAAAGAAAAAAGCAGACGGAAAAATTGACGCTGATTTTTGCCGTGTATTGTTTTATGTGGAAATGCCGCGTTTAAAACAAACGGTCATTGACATGCAGGTGCAAAACCGGATTGTGCATTTGCACATTGCCGCGGAAATTCCGGGCCCGCTGCTGAAAAAAATAAGCAGCCCGGCTGTTGATTCATTGAAAGAGGCCCTTGAAGCAGGCGGATACCGCTTGTCCGGCGTTTCGTTCAAGGAACCAGCGGCGCTGGAAAAGGAAAAGCCGCCGCTTGCCCGCATTATGGATGATGATCGTTATATGGGGGTGGATATACGCATATGAACCAGCCAAACCGGAGGCAGGCCGCCGCTCTTTCTTATAATCCAGACTCAGTCGGAGCGCCGGTTGTAAAAGCAAAGGGGAAAGGACTCATCGCTGATCAAATTATTGCCTCTGCAAAAGAAAATAATATTCCGATACAAGAAGATCCAGGGCTTGTTGAGCTGCTCGGACAGCTTGAAATAAATGAAGCGATTCCAGAAGATTTATATCAAGCGGTAGCCGAAGTGTTCGCTTTTATATACCGTCTTGATCAGTCCCTTGATAAATAAACATTGTAAGCGTTTTGCGAAAAATGTCTGTTCTTGAAAAAAGAGCGGATTTTTTATGTTCAAAAGCTGGACATAATTTTGATTTTTCTCTACAATGAAGTCGCAGTCTGATTTGCAAAAAGACTATGTTTTGAGACCGATAGGAGGCTGGAAGATGAATATTCATGAGTATCAAGGGAAAGAAGTTCTCAGAAGCTACGGCGTTGCCGTGCCGAATGGGAAAGTTGCGTTTTCCGTTGAAGAAGCGGTTGAAGCAGCAAAAGAACTTGGCACAGCAGTAAACGTTGTCAAAGCACAGATTCATGCGGGCGGCCGCGGAAAAGCGGGCGGCGTTAAAGTTGCAAAGAATCTCGACGAAGTACGTACATATGCACAAGAAATCCTCGGTAAAGTGTTAGTCACGCACCAGACAGGTCCTGAAGGCAAAGAAGTAAAGCGCCTTCTTATTGAAGAAGGATGCGACATTAAAAAAGAATACTATATCGGCTTAGTGCTGGACCGCGCAACGTCTCAAGTTGTTTTAATGGCATCTGAAGAAGGCGGAACAGAGATTGAAGAAGTAGCCGAAGCAACACCAGAAAAAATCTTTAAAGAGTATATTGACCCAGTAACTGGCCTTAGCGCATACCAGGCCCGCCGTATTGCGTTCAATATCAATATTCCGAAAGAACTTGTTGGACAAGCTGTTAAATTTATGATGAGCCTTTACACTGCGTTTGTAGAAAAGGACTGCTCTATTGCTGAAATTAACCCGCTTGTTGTAACAGGTGATGGAAAAGTAATGGCGCTGGATGCAAAATTGAATTTTGATTCAAATGCTCTATACCGTCATAAAGACATTTTAGAATATCGTGATCTTGAAGAAGAAGATGCAAAAGAAATCGAAGCATCAAAATATGACCTCAGCTACATTGCTCTTGATGGAAATATCGGCTGCATGGTAAACGGTGCAGGTCTTGCCATGGCAACGATGGATATTATCAAGCATTATGGCGGCGATCCGGCTAACTTCCTTGATGTTGGGGGCGGCGCAACAGCTGAAAAAGTAACAGAAGCATTTAAAATTATTTTGTCTGATGAAAATGTAAAGGGTATTTTCGTTAACATTTTCGGCGGCATTATGAAATGTGACGTTATTGCAACAGGTGTGGTAGAAGCTGCGAAGCAGGTAAGCCTGTCCGTACCACTTGTGGTGCGTTTGGAAGGTACGAATGTAGATGCCGGTAAAGCAATCTTGAACGAGTCAGGTCTTGACATCGTTTCAGCAGATTCTATGGCAGATGGCGCGCAAAAGATCGTTAGTCTCGTAAAATAATCAGGATGTTGACAATAGAAAGGCAGGTATAGGCATGAGTGTATTCATTAATAAAGATACAAAGGTAATTGTTCAGGGCATCACGGGCTCTACTGCCCTTTTCCATACAAAACAAATGCTTGAATATGGAACGAAAATTGTTGGCGGTGTTACTCCTGGTAAGGGCGGCACTGAAGTAGAAGGCGTACCGGTGTTTAATACGCTTCAAGAAGCTGTGCAGGCAACAGGTGCCAACGCGTCTGTTATTTACGTACCGGCTCCATTCGCAGCTGATGCCATTTTGGAAGCGGTTGACGCAAATCTTGACCTTGCTATTTGTATTACAGAACATATTCCAGTACTCGACATGGTAAAAGTGAAACGTTATATGCAAGGCAAGAAAACACGTCTTGTTGGGCCAAACTGCCCGGGTGTTATTACACCGGATGAGTGCAAAATCGGTATCATGCCAGGGTATATCCATACAAAAGGCCATGTTGGTGTTGTATCACGCTCCGGCACACTTACGTACGAAGCTGTACACCAGTTAACACAAGCAGGAATCGGCCAGTCTACAGCTGTTGGTATCGGCGGTGACCCGGTGAACGGAACAGACTTTATTGATGTTTTAAAAGCATTCAATGAAGATCCAGAAACAAAAGCAGTCATCATGATTGGTGAAATCGGCGGTACAGCAGAGGAAGAAGCAGCCGAGTGGGTAAAAGCAAACATGACAAAACCAGTTGTCGGCTTTATCGGCGGACGTACAGCGCCTCCAGGAAAGCGTATGGGCCATGCTGGTGCGATTATTTCAGGCGGTAAAGGAACAGCTGACGAAAAAATCCGTGTTATGAACGAATGCGGCATTCAAGTAGCGGAAACTCCGTCTGTTATGGGTGAAACATTAATTAAAGTTCTTGAGCAGCAAGGACTTTTAGAAGAATGCAAAACACATTAATCGAAAACGAAGACGCCTGAATTACTCAGGCGTCTCTCTTTGCATGTATTAAAGGAGGGAAATGCGTTGCATCATACAACTAAGCAGCTTTTAAAACTGCAATACTGCCCAGGTATCAGCTGGAAAGACCAATATGTATTATTAAAAAATGATCCTCATTTAAGCCATCTTCCCCGTATGACAGCCGCAGAATTTGCTGCCGCCACAAACCGTTCCATTGGACAAGCAGAAACCATTTTAAGCGGGTTTCATTCTCTTTCCTATCATCATCTTTATTCTTCTTTATTGGAGTCCTCTACAACCTTTATTCCCATTTATGACCCGCAATATCCTGAACCATTAAAAATGCTCCTACAGCCTCCGTGGGGCTTATTTGCTATGGGAGAAACGGCGCTTATGAGCAGCCGGAATATGCTTGCTGTTGTGGGAGCACGCGATGGAAATGAATACGGAAAACAAGTACTGCAAATGCTGGTCCCTGCTTTAGTCAAAAGAAATATTACAATCGTCAGCGGGCTTGCTAAAGGAATCGACGCTTTTTCACATGAAGCTGCCCTTCAGGCAGGCGGCAAAACGATTGCGATTATTGCGGGTGGATTTAGTCATTTATACCCAAAAGAAAACAAACCATTAGCCCATCGTATTTCCAGACAAGGTCTTATTTTGTCCGAATACGCACCGAACCGAAAACCGGAGAAATGGCAATTTCCAGCTCGAAATCGGATCATCAGCGGATTGTCAAAGGGTGTATTAGTCGTACAGGCGGCTAAAAAAAGCGGTTCACTTATCACAGCTTCTTTTGCACTTGAACAAGGCATTGACGTATTTGCAGTACCAGGACCAATTACCCATCCACTTTCAGAAGGTGTGCATGCTCTCATTGCGGATGGAGCCAAAATTGTTCATGGTGCTGACGATATTTTATCGGAATGGAGGCAGGAATAAAAAAACTTTTCGCGAAAACAGTTGCAATTCAGGTTTATATCATATAAATTTTGCAACAGAATGATTTTTGCAAAACATGTCCTGTTCTGTAATAAATAGAGAATGAAAATGAATAGCACAAATAAAGAAACGTTTGACAAACAAACCATAACCGCATAATAATATGTCTAATTATTCATTTTACCTCTCGGGGAGGCTTTATCTTATGTCAGATTATTTAGTAATAGTAGAGTCCCCGGCGAAAGCGAAGACAATTGAACGCTATCTCGGGAAAAAATACAAGGTGCGCGCATCCATGGGGCATGTTCGGGATTTGCCGAAAAGCCAAATGGGCGTAGACATAGAACATAATTATGATCCAAAATACATTACCATCCGCGGCAAAGGCCCGGTTTTAAAAGAACTAAAAACAGCTGCCAAAAGAGCGAAAAAAATCTACCTCGCGGCTGACCCGGATCGCGAAGGAGAAGCGATTGCCTGGCATTTGGCGCATTCACTAAACATTGATACCGCCTCTGACTGCCGGGTCGTATTTAACGAGATTACCAAAGACGCGATCAAGGAGTCTTTTAAGCACCCGCGGCCAATTAATATGGATTTGGTGGATGCCCAGCAGGCACGGCGGATTCTCGACCGGCTTGTCGGCTATAATATCAGTCCGTTATTGTGGAAAAAAGTAAAAAAGGGCCTGAGTGCCGGGCGTGTTCAATCAGTGGCTCTTCGCCTTGTGATTGATCGTGAAAATGAAATTAAAGTATTTGTACCAGAAGAATATTGGACCATTGAAGCGGAATTTACAAAAGGAACGGATACATTCAGTGCTTCTTTTTACGGGTTAAATGGCAAAAAAGAAAAGCTTTCATCAGAAGCCGATGTAAAAAAAGTGCTGGCTGCGATTGAAGGGAATCAGTTTTCTATTCAAACCGTTACAAAAAAAGAACGCCGGCGTAATCCAGCTGCTGCGTTTACCACTTCTTCGCTGCAGCAGGAAGCGGCACGCAAATTAAATTTCCGAGCGAAAAAAACAATGATGCTCGCCCAGCAATTGTATGAAGGAATCGACCTTGGCAAGGAAGGCACGGTTGGTTTGATTACGTATATGAGAACGGATTCAACACGCGTCTCGGAAGTAGCGCAGTCGGAAAGCCTGGAGTACATCACTGCTCATTATGGAAAAGAATATGTGAAAGAGCAGGGACAAAAAAGCGAATCAAAGAAAAAAGGTGCCCAGGATGCCCATGAAGCGATTCGTCCGACCAGCGCGATGCGTGAGCCGTCCGCACTGAAAGATTTTCTTTCGCGGGATCAGCATCGCCTTTATAAGCTCATATGGGAGAGATTTATCGCAAGTCAAATGGCCGCAGCTGTAATGGATACCGTCAGCACAGATATTGTAAACGGTGATGTGATGTTCCGGGCAACGGGGTCAAAAGTAAAGTTTCCTGGCTTTATGAAAGTATATGTAGAAGGTACGGATGACACAAAAGAAGAAAAAGAAAACTTTCTGCCAAATCTCGAAAAAGGGGATACGGTGCAATCAAAGGAAATTGATCCAAAGCAGCACTTTACTCAGCCGCCGCCCCGTTATACAGAAGCCCGTCTTGTTAAAACGCTAGAAGAGCTCGGCATTGGGCGTCCGTCCACGTATGCACCTACTCTTGACACGATTCAAAAACGCGGATACGTGGCACTGGATAATAAGCGTTTTGTTCCGACAGAACTGGGAACGATCGTCCACGAATTGATGGCCGAGTTTTTTGCGGATATTATCGATGTAGAATTTACGGTGAAAATGGAACGTGACCTTGATAATGTAGAAGAAGGCATTAAAGAATGGGCAGCTGTTATTGATGAGTTCTACAAGGGCTTTGAAGGCCATTTGGAAAAAGCAGAAAAAGAAATGGAGCAGGTTGAAATAAAGGATGAGCCTGCTGGTGAGGATTGTGAAAAATGCGGCCATGAAATGGTCTTTAAAATGGGCCGCTTTGGGAAGTTTATGGCATGCAGTAACTTCCCAGACTGCCGAAATACAAAAGCCATTGTCAAAGAAATCGGCGTAAAATGCCCTAAGTGTGCAGAAGGTAATATAATAGAAAGAAAAAGTAAAAAACGGCGTATTTTTTATGGCTGTGACCAATTCCCTGGATGCGATTTTCTATCGTGGGATAAGCCAATTGAGCGCCCATGTCCGAAATGCGGTAAACTGCTCGTTGAGAAAAAGCTGAAAAAAGGCGTGCAGATTCAATGCACGGAATGTGATTATAAGGAACAGCCGCAGTCTTAAAACGGTGAAAGCCGCCTTGTTTAGAGCAAAACAAGGCGGCTTTTTGCATGGACAACAACATTTTGCTTTTTTTCTACAAGCAGGTAGTGTACAATGCTTAATGGACATACGGGTACGTACCTTTAAAGCAGGGGGAAACAACGATGAATCAACCAATTAACGTAATCGGAGCGGGACTTGCGGGCAGCGAAGCCGCTTTTCAAATAGCAGAACGGGGCTTGCAGGTCCGCTTATACGAAATGCGCCCGGTTAAACAAACACCAGCGCATCATACAGATAAATTTGCCGAGCTTGTGTGCAGCAATTCATTGCGGGCAAACGGGCTGACGAATGCGGTTGGCGTGTTAAAAGAAGAAATGCGCCGTTTAAATTCAGTGATTATCAGTTCAGCGGATGCATGTGCGGTTCCGGCGGGCGGTGCACTGGCTGTAGACCGGCATGAATTTGCGGGACACGTAACAGAGCGGGTGAAAAATCATCCAAATGTAACCGTCATTAATGAAGAAGTAACAGAAATTCCAGAAGGGATTACCGTTATTGCAACAGGTCCTCTGACAACGAGCGGATTAGCTGAAAAAATAAAAGAGCTTACAGGGGAAGAATATTTATACTTTTATGACGCGGCAGCACCGATTGTCGAAAAAGACAGTATTGATATGAATATTGCGTATTTAAAATCCCGCTATGACAAAGGGGAAGCGGCTTATTTAAACTGCCCGATGAATGAAGAAGAGTTTGACCGTTTTTACGAAGCATTGATCGCGGCCGAAACGGTGCCGTTAAAAGAATTTGAAAAAGAAATTTTCTTCGAAGGCTGTATGCCGATTGAAGTTATGGCCAGCCGGGGCAGGAAAACCATGCTGTTCGGCCCGATGAAGCCGGTCGGACTGGAAGATCCACGTACAGGAAAGCGCCCATACGCAGTAGTACAGCTTCGCCAGGATAACGCGGCCGGAACGCTTTACAACATTGTTGGTTTTCAAACCCACTTGAAATGGGGACCGCAAAAAGAGGTGCTTCAGCTTATTCCGGGACTTCAAAATGTTGAAATTGTTCGTTACGGAGTAATGCACCGCAATACGTTTATTAATTCACCAAAAGCGCTGCTGCCAACTTATCAGCTAAAAAGCCGTCCAACACTTTTCTTTGCCGGACAAATGACTGGCGTGGAAGGATATGTAGAGTCAGCGGCAAGCGGCTTAATGGCAGGAATTAATGCTGCAAGGCTGGCACTTGGACAGGATCCGGTAACCGCACCGCAGGAAACAGCTATTGGCGGCATGGCACACTATATTACGCATACATCCCCGGATAATTTTCAGCCGATGAATGCCAACTTTGGGTTGTTCCCGGCGTTGCCAGAGAAAATTAAAGGCAAAAAAGAACGGTACGAAGCGCTCGCTGGGCGGGCTTTAGAAATAATTCAAACTTTTTCGAAAAGTTTGTAAATTTCTTGCGAAGGGCTGCTGACATATGCTATTATGTAGTAGCCCTTTTGTGAGGTGGGAAAATGTCTAAACTTTTCAAAAATTATACAAACTCTTATTTTGCTTACCTGCAAATTGAAAAAAACAGCTCTGTTCATACGGTAAAGAATTATCGTGATGATCTGGAGCACTTTTTTATGTTCATGAATGAACAGCTTATTACAGAATTAACAGATGTAACGCATCAAACAGCGCGCTTATATTTAACCTTGCTTCATGAGAAAAAAATGGCGCGGGCGTCTGTTTCACGAAAAATATCGGCCCTTCGCGGGTTTTATCGTTTTTTAATGAGGGAAAATGTCGTAACGGAAAATCCGTTTTTGCTTGTGCATCGGCCGAAAGGAACAAAGAAGCTCCCGTCTTTTTTTTATGAAGAGGAAATGAGGGAGCTATTTGAAGCGGCAGATGGGACAGATCTCCTGTCTATCCGAAATCGGGCGTTGCTTGAAATCTTGTACGGGACGGGTATCCGTGTCAGTGAATGTGCGGCGATTGAGCTGCCCGATTTAGATGCGCGCCTCGGTGTTCTTCTCGTCCATGGAAAAGGCGGGAAAGAAAGGTACGTGCCATACGGCAGTTTTGCAGCAGAGGCTGTGGAACATTACAATCAAAACAGCCGGCCCCTTTTAATCAAGAAAAATGAACATAGTAAATTGTTTGTGAATTTCAGGGGTGCACCAATCACGACTGGCGGAATCCGCCATATTTTAAATGATTTAATTCAAAAAGCTTCGTTATCAGGGAAAATTCATCCGCATATGCTAAGGCATACGTTCGCAACGCATATGTTAAATAACGGCGCGGATATGAGAACGGTACAGGAGCTGCTTGGGCATGCCAGCCTTTCGTCTACCCAAATGTACACACATATTACGAGAGAACACCTGCAGCATACATACCGCAATCATCATCCACGTGCATAAAGGAGAGAGAAGAAGTGGGAGAATTTCATGCAACAACGATATTTGCTGTTAAGCACAATGGATCTTCAGCGATGGCTGGAGATGGACAAGTAACGTTTGGCAACGCGGTTGTAATGAAGCACACGGCTAAAAAAGTACGTCGTCTTTTTAATGGAAAAGTCGTCGCTGGCTTTGCCGGATCAGTTGCGGATGCGTTCACGTTATTTGAGCTTTTTGAAAAAAAACTGAATGAATACAGCGGCAACCTGCAGCGGGCAGCTGTCGAGCTTGCCAAGGAGTGGCGTACTGATAAAATGCTTCGCCGTCTGGAAGCCATGCTCATCGTGATGGATAAAGACAATTTACTGCTTGTATCGGGTACAGGCGAAGTCATTGAACCGGATGACGGCATTTTAGCGATTGGATCGGGCGGGAATTATGCTTTGTCAGCAGGACGAGCACTCAAGCAATATGCTGTACAGCTGACTGCGGCGGAAATTGCAGAAGCCGCCTTGAAAACGGCAGCAGATATATGTGTATACACGAACCATAATATTATTGTAGAAGAACTGTAGTGAGGAGTGAAAAAATGAAGCCAAATACGATGAATATGACACCGCGCCAAATTGTCGAGCGTCTTGATCAATATATTGTAGGACAAAAAGAAGCGAAAAAGTCTGTCGCTGTTGCGCTTCGTAACCGGTACCGCAGAAGTTTGCTTGATGAAGCGATTCGTGATGAAGTCGTACCGAAAAATATACTCATGATTGGGCCGACTGGGGTGGGTAAAACAGAAATTGCCCGCCGTATGGCCAAGCTTGCAGGTGCGCCATTTATTAAAGTGGAAGCCACAAAGTTTACCGAAGTGGGCTACGTCGGCAGGGATGTTGAATCAATGGTGCGGGATTTGGCTGAAACGGCCGTCCGGCTCGTCAAAGAAGAAAAGATGAACGAGGTAAAGGAACCGGCCAAAGAAGCGGCCAACCGCCGTCTTGTCGAGCTGCTTGTTCCATCACGCAAAAAAAGCACATCGGTTAAAAATCCGTTTGAAATGCTGTTTGGAGGACAGAACAGCCAGCAGGAAGAATCAGATGATTCAACTGAAGATATGTCTATTTTTGAAAAACGCCGTGCAGTTGAGCAAAAGCTTGCAGCCGGAGAACTTGAAAATGAAACCATTACGGTGGAAGTGGAAGAGCAGCCGCCTTCTATGTTTGATTTGTTTCAAGGCTCCGGAATGGAGCAAATGGGGATGAATATGCAGGATGCTCTTGGCGGCCTGATGCCGAAAAAAAAGAAAAAGAAAAAGCTTGCTGTGAAAGACGCCCGCTCTGTGCTGGAGCAGGAAGAAGCCCAAAAGCTGATTGATATGGATGAGGTTACACAGGAAGCAGTTAGACGTGCCGAACAAACCGGGATTATA
Organism: Domibacillus sp. 8LH; assembly: GCF_038806185.1. Taxonomy (NCBI): domain Bacteria; kingdom Bacillati; phylum Bacillota; class Bacilli; order Caryophanales; family Bacillaceae; genus Domibacillus; species Domibacillus sp. 8LH. The sequence goes on from NZ_JAVJNG010000003.1 coordinate 260,818, forward strand.
TTCATTGATGAAGTGGATAAAATAGCGGTAAAAGGCGGTGCATCTTCAGGAGCCAATGTTTCGCGCGAAGGGGTTCAGCGCGACATTCTGCCAATTGTAGAAGGGTCAACCATTGTGACGAAATACGGGACGGTTAAAACAGACTATATTCTATTTATTGCAGCAGGCGCCTTTCACATGTCTAAACCGTCTGATTTAATCCCAGAGCTGCAAGGGCGCTTCCCAATCCGGGTTGAATTAGAGAAGCTGTCAACAGACGATTTTGTTCGAATTTTAGTAGAGCCGGATAATGCGCTTCTTAAGCAGTATAAAGCATTGCTTGAAACAGAAGGCATCCATGTTGAGTTTACAGATGAAGCTGTTCAGCGCCTGGCCGAAATTGCTGTTCATGTGAACAGTGAAACAGACAATATCGGTGCCCGCCGTCTGCATACAATCATGGAAAAGCTGCTTGAAGATTTATCTTTTGAAGCACCAGACATTATGATGGAAAAAATCACAATCACACCGCAATACGTAGATGAGAAATTATCTGCTATTTCACAGAACAAAGATTTAAGCGAATTTATTTTATAATCAATCGGAGGAACTGCATCATGAATCTTTTAGAGAAAACAAGAAAAATTAATCAAATGCTGCAAAACGCGGCAGGCAAAACGGTGAACTTTAAAGAAATGGCTGAATCCCTTTCTGAAGTAATTGAAGCGAATATTTTTGTCGTGAGCCGCCGTGGAAAACTGCTTGGCTTTGGCGTAAACCAGCAAATTGAAAACGAGCGAATGAAACAAATGCTCGTTGAACGCCAATTTCCAGAGCAATACACAAAAAGCCTGTTTAATTTAACTGAAACATCATCCAACTTAGATGTAAACAGTGAATACACCGCTTTTCCAGTGGAAAACAAGGAGCTGTTTCAAAACGGCTTAACAACGATTGTACCGATCGTAGGTGCTGGTGAACGTCTTGGTACACTTGTACTGGCTCGATTAGAAGAACAATTCCATGATGATGATTTGATTTTAGCGGAATACGGAGCAACAGTTGTTGGAATGGAAATTCTTCGTGAAAAAGCGGAAGAAATGCAGGAAGAAGCCCGCAGTAAAGCGGTAGTGCAAATGGCCATCAGCTCTCTTTCCTACAGCGAGCTGGAAGCAATCGAGCACATTTTCGAAGAATTAGATGGGAAAGAAGGACTGCTGGTTGCGTCTAAAATTGCAGACCGTGTGGGTATTACCCGCTCTGTTATTGTAAACGCGCTTCGTAAGCTTGAAAGTGCCGGGGTGATCGAATCACGTTCGCTTGGTATGAAAGGCACATATATCAAAGTCCTAAACAATAAATTCTTGATGGAATTGGAAAAACTGAAATCAAATTAACAAAAAACACCTGTAGTTACAAATACTGCAGGTGTTTTTTTATCGATTTTTTATGATAATAATCCCAAAATTGTTTAAGGGTGAGAGTATTATGTCAATTTATTCTTTAGTTATAGGAAATATGAAATTTTTTTGTTATTTTTGTTAAGTAGGTGTCGAAAAATGTCTTTTATGTTATATTTCTTTAAGTGTATAATTTATTAACAAAATAACTAAAGAATTCAAGGTACTGGAGTGGTTAAATTGAACCTGTTTTCAAATTCAATTACTTCTTTAGAACGAGGTTTGGATTACGCGGCTTTAAAGCAAAGAACGATTGCTGATAATATTGCCAATGTCGATACACCAAACTATAAGGCTAAAGAGGTAAACTTCAAGAAAATATTGGAAAATAATCAAAATGATTTTAAAAATAACCGAACAGATCAGCGTCATTTTGTTTTTTCCGCTCAATCACCAAACCATGTCATTATGACTGCACGAAATATGTCCTACAACGAAAATGGAAATAGTGTAGATTTAGATGCCGAAATGTCCAAAATGGCAGAAAATCAAATTTATTATAATGCACTGACAGACCGGCTTAGTTCAAAGTATGCTTCTCTGACAAATATCATAAAAGGAGGCAGATAAATATGTTTAACGGAATGAACATTACGGCATCTGCTCTGACTGCACAGCGTCTGCGTATGGATGTTATTTCTTCTAATATGGCAAATGCTGAATCTACCCGGGCAAAGCTCGTGGATGGGGAATGGCAGCCTTATCAGCGTAAATCCGTTGTGCTGCAGCCAAAAGGAAATTCGTTTTCAAGCTTTTTGCAGATGGCGTCAAACCGCCAGGAAGCAGGAAACGGTGTAAAAGTGACTAAAATCATTGAAGATACAGAAACACCTAATAAAATGGTTTATGACCCAGAACACCCTGATGCGAATGAAGAGGGTTATGTAAGTATGCCAAATGTAGACCCTTTACGGGAAATGGTTGATTTAATGAGTACAACCCGCTCCTATGAGGCGAATGTAACGGTTTTTAATGCTTCGAAGGCTATGATGACTAAAGCGCTTGAAATTGGGAAATAAGGAAATAAGGAGATGATTTAAATGGCGATTGAAGCATTAAATGCGGTTTCTACACCTGCGATCGAAACATCTGCTTTAAAAAAAGCAGCTACACCCTATGAATCTCAGCAAAAATTCGCGGATTTTTTAAAAGATTCATTGAATACTGTGATGAAAACAGAAGCGGAGTCAAACTCGCTGACGGCAAAAATGATCAATGGTGAAAATGTTGATATTCATCAAGTGATGTCAGCCGCTCAAAAATCAGGCATCACCATGCAGTTAACATTGGAAGTCCGTAATAAAGCTGTAGAAGCATATCAGGAAATGATGCGGATGCAGATGTAATAGACCATGACCGAATGAAGTGACCGGGGGATTGTAATGAACGAAAATATAAAACAACAGCTTGCAAGAATAAAAGAATATTGGAACAGCCGGTCAAAAAAACAAAAAGTGATTGGAATATCATCCTTTGCTCTTTTTGTTATTGCGTTGTCACTAATCGTTTTTTTGACTAACAGAACGACAATGGTTCCTCTTTACAGCGAGCTTGCTCCTTCAGAGATCGGTGCTGTAAAAGAAAATCTCGACGGGCGGGGTATTCCGTACGAAGTGACTGAAGGAGGAACAGGTATCCTTGTGCCGGAAGAATCCGTCGATACGCTCAAAGTGGATCTAGCCGCTGAAGGCCTTCCGCAGTCCGGTACGATTGATTACAGCTTTTTCAGCGAAAATGCCGGGTTCGGAATGACGGACAATGAATTTAATGTTCTTAAGCTTGATGCGATGCAGACCGAGCTTAGCAATCTTATTTCTGAGATTGATGGAGTAAAAGATGCGAAAGTTATGATTAACCTGCCGCAGCAGCAAATTTTCGTTACCGACGAAGCAGAAAAAGCATCTGCTTCGGTTGTGCTGAATACAGAACCAGGCTATCAATTTGATGAAAAACAAATTAAGTCCCTTTATCACTTAGTATCCAAAAGTGTCCCGAACCTTCCTGTCGAAAATATTGCCATTATGAATCAAAATTTTGAATACTACGACCTTGCGAGTGCAGGAAGCGGTTCGGGCGATTCATTCGAACAGCAGCTGGCTGTGAAAAAACAAGTGGAACGCGACGTGCAGCGGCAGGTACAAAGTATGCTTGGCACACTGATGGGCGCGGACAAAGTGGTTGCAACGGTTACAGCCGATATTGACTTTACCCAGGAGAATCGAGAAGAAAACCTGGTAGAGCCGGTTGACGAAGAAAACATGGAAGGTATCCAAATCAGTGCTCAAAGAATTACCGAAACCTATTCAGGGGATGCAGCAGGCGCAGGAGGCGTTCCGCAGGCAGAAGAAGAAGGGGACACAGCCACTTCTTACCTTGAAGGAGCAACAGGTACAGGCGATTACGAGCGGACAGAGGAAACGGTCAATAACGAAGTAAACCGGATTCGCCGGGAAATCAAAGAAAGTCCGTATAAGATCCGCGACTTAGGTATCCAGGTTATGGTAGAGCCGCCAACGCCGGATGATCCAAACTCTATGCCTGACCAAAGCGTGGAAGAAATCCAGCAGCTGCTCGGCAACATTGTCAGAACGTCTATTGATGAAAGCTACAATACTGATTTAACAGACCAGGCACTTGAAGATAAAATTACGGTTTCAGTTCAGGAATTAAATGGGAAAGTTGCATTTGAGGAAGAAGAAACATCCTCTATTCCATGGTGGGTATATCTCATTGGGGCTATTCTTCTTGTCGTTATCGGTGTGCTCGTCTTTATGATGATAAGAAGACGCCGTGAGGAAGAAGAAGAATTCGAGGAAGAATTAGAAGAAGAGATTGAAGAACTGTTGACTGAAACAGAGAGCAGCACAAGACGGAAACAGTTAGAAAAAATGGCGAAAGAAAAACCAGAAGAGTTTGCAAAACTGCTTCGTACTTGGCTGTCTGAGGAATAGGAGGGCAATATGGCGATACGTGAGAAGAAACTGACCGGAAAACAAAAAGCCGCAATCCTGCTTATTTCTCTTGGGCCGGATTACTCGGCTTCTGTTTACAAACATTTATCAGAAGAAGAAATTGAACGGCTGACACTGGAAATTTCGGGTGTAAAAAAAGTAGATACCGAGATTAAAGAAGAAGTGTTCGAAGAATTTCATAATATTGCATTGGCGCAGGATTATATTTCCCAGGGGGGGATCGGTTATGCCAAAACTGTTCTTGAAAAAGCGCTCGGAACAGATCAGGCGCAAAATATCATTAACCGTTTAACATCTTCCCTACAAGTTCGGCCGTTTGATTTTGCTCGCCGGGCAGACCCGGGACAAATATTAAACTTTATTCAAAATGAACACCCGCAGACGATTGCTTTGATTCTTTCTTATTTGGATCCGCAGCAGGCAGGGCAGATTTTATCGGAGCTGCCGCAGGAAGTTCAAGCGGATATCGCAAAAAGAATTGCCATTATGGACAGCACGTCTCCAGAAATTATCAATGAAGTTGAAGCGATTTTAGAACGGAAATTGAGCTCAACGGTAACGCAGGATTATACACAGACAGGCGGAGTGGAAGCGGTCGTTGAAGTGCTGAATGGTGTAGACCGCTCAACGGAAAAAACGATTTTGGATGCACTTGAAATACAAGATCCTGAATTGGCAGAAGAAATTAAAAAGCGCATGTTTGTGTTTGAAGATATTGTTACACTGGATAACCGCTCTATTCAGCGTGTTATTCGCGACTGTGAAAATGAAGACTTGCTGCTTTCTCTTAAAGTTTCAAGCGAGGAAGTGCGTGAAGTGGTTTTCCGCAATATGTCTCAGCGAATGGTGGAGACGTTCAAAGAAGAAATGGAATATATGGGTCCTGTCCGGCTTCGTGATGTGGAAGAAGCGCAGTCACGAATTGTTGCGACGATTCGCCGTCTAGAGGAAACGGGAGAAATTATCATTGCTCGTGGCGGAGGAGATGATATTATTGTCTGATTTTGAACGGTATGAGTGGCCGATAGAACAAGAAGCGGGTACACGAATCATTGGCATAAAGCCTATTTACACACGCAATGAACAAAAAGAAGCAGTTGCACCGGATTTTTCTTATGAACGATCACAAGTGTTAGAAGAAGCAAACCGCCAGGCACAAAGAATCTTAGAAGAGGCTGAAACGAAGCGGCAGCGGATCGAACAAGAATCTGCCGCCTGGCAGCAAAACTGGGTGAAGGAAAAAGAACGCCTGCAAAAAGAAGCCTATGACCAGGCGTTTCAGCAGGGAGCAGAACAAGGAAGAGCAGCCGGATACAATGAGATGAAAGAGCTGATTGAAGAAGCACATTCTATCGTGTCATCTTCGAAAATTGAATACGAAAAAAATGTTGAGCGGTCAGAACGTACCATCATAGAGCTTGCTGTTATCTGCGCAGAAAAAATTCTGCGTACAGAGCTTGATCAAAACGAAGATGCTTTTATGAGTATCATTCGCTCAGCATTAAAAGAAACAAAAAACCAAAAAGAAATTCAAATTCATGTTCATCCAGGAAAATATGAATTGGTCATTTCACAAAAAGATGAAATAGAAGCTCTATTCCCAAATGAAATCAACTGCTATATTTTTCCGAATGAAGAAGCGGGGGAAAACGCCTGCTTTATTGAAACATCGAATGGCCGAATTGATGCCGGCGTTGATACACAGCTGCACCAGCTGCGTAAAACGCTGCTTCAATTGCTGGAGAGTGAATAAGAGATGAAAGCACAGGACTTAAAGTATGTGATCCCGACTCTTGATTCGTTTAAAAGATATGGACGGGTAAAAAGGGTTGTCGGCTTAATGATTGAATCACAGGGTCCGGAAAGCTCTATTGGTGATATTTGTTTGATCCATTCGAAAGACAATAAACGGACCATTATGGCCGAGGTAACCGGGTTTCGGGATGAAATGATGATCTTAATGCCATACCGGAATATAAACGAAATTTCACCGGGCAGCCTTGTAGAATCACTCGGTCACCCTCTTCAAGTAAAATCAGGACCGGCTTTGATCGGCAAAATTATTGATCCGCTTGGAGAACCTTTTGACGATTCTGTGCTGCCGCGGACGTTGACGCCGATTGAAACAGAAGCAGATCCGCCAAATCCGATGACAAGACCGCCAATACGGGAAAAGCTTGAAGTCGGTGTACGGGCTATTGATGGGATGCTGACAGTCGGGAAAGGTCAGCGGGTCGGTATTTTTGCAGGAAGCGGTGTTGGGAAAAGCACACTGCTTGGCATGATTGCCCGCAATACAAAAGCAGATTTAAACGTCATTGCTTTGATTGGGGAGCGCGGCCGGGAAGTGCGCGAATTTATTGAACGGGACCTTGGCCCCGAAGGAATGAAAAAGTCGATTGTAGTCGCCGCCACTTCAGACCAGCCGGCATTGATGCGTATTAAAGGAGCATTTACAGCTACAGCCATTGCTGAGTACTTTCGGGATAAAGGGTTGAATGTCATGCTTATGATGGATTCAGTCACGCGGGTTGCCATGGCACAGCGAGAAATCGGGCTGGCCGTTGGAGAGCCTCCTGCCACCAAAGGATACACGCCATCCGTTTTTGCAATTATGCCAAAGCTGTTGGAACGCACAGGAACAAACGAACATGGAACGATTACCGCTTTTTATACAGTGCTCGTAGATGGTGATGACATGAATGAACCGATTGCAGATGCCGTGAGGGGAATATTGGATGGACACATTGTGTTAGACCGTGAGCTCGCGAATAAGGGGCAGTACCCAGCTATAAACGTATTAAAAAGTGTCAGCCGTCTTATGCCCCATATTGTCAGCCGAAGCCATTATGATGCGGCAGTAGCAGTAAGGGATTCGTTAAATACGTATTTAAACTCTGAAGATTTGATTAACATCGGTGCATATAAAAGAGGGTCATCCGCTGAGATTGATAGAGCCATTCAAAACTATCAGCCGATTCTCTCGTTTTTAAAACAGCGGACGGATGAGCAGGCCGGACTGGATGAAACAGAAGCCGGTTTAGTTCATCTAGCCCAAGGAAGGGACAGTTAATGCATGTCATTTAATTATAAATTCGAGAAAATTATGCAGCTTCGTGAACGTGAAAAAGAGGAGTCTGAGAACGTATTTAGAGAAGCACAGAGCCAATTTGAAACGGAAGCAAACAAACTGTATGAGCTGTTGAAGAAAAAAGAAGATTTAATCGCCGTGCAGGAACAAAAAATGAAATCCGGTTTTTCTGTACTCGATATTCAGCACTATCAGCAATTTATCTCGAATTTGGAAAAATTAATTGATCAGCAGCAGCGAGTTGTTGTAACAGCACGCGGCCGGATGCAGTGGTGTGAACAGCAGCTAAAGGAAAAAAATATAGAAGTAAAAAAATACAGCAAAATCCGAGCGAATGAATTAACGCACTATCGCAAATGGGCAGCTTCAGAAGAAGCAAAGCAAATGGACGAGCTTTCATCCATTCAGTTTATGAACCGAAAGATCAGGTGATGAACACATGGCAGGAAAAAAGAAAAAAAAAGTTCCGGCTGATATGGAGGGAAAAAACAGTTACAACCCTTTTCAATGGCTGCTGTTTATCGTTGTTATTCCCTTGTTGTTTGCGCTGACTGTTGGTTTGGTTGTCATGACGATTGCCGGCGTAAATGTATTTGAAAAAACAAAGGAAGTAGCAGCGAATATTCCCTATGTATCAGAATGGACTGGAGCAACCGAACAAGACGGTAAAACAGACAGCGAAAAAGTAGTAGAGCTGCAGGGGGAAATTAAAAACAAACAAGCAAAGATTGATCAGCTGTCGGATGATCTTGAAAGCTCCAAAGCGGAAATCGAAGAATTGTTAACAGAGCAGGACCGGCTGAATGCCCAGATTAAGCAGCTTCAAAACCAGCAAAAAGAAACAGCCGAAACGGAAGAAAAAAGTGCGGCGAACAATGTTGCCAAAACGTATGAATCAATGGATGAAGAAAGCATTGCCGGTATTATTACGAACTTAACAAACAATGAAGCAGTCGCGATTTTGCAAGAATTAAGTGTTGAAAAACAAGCAGCAATTTTTGAAAACCTAGACGCGAAAAAAGCCGCTGAATATACAAAAATATTATCGAACGAATAAGGAATATGGAGTAAAATGTGAGATAATGCGGGAGGAAAAAAGGGGGGTGACAAATGATGCAGATTACTTTAGGGTCCAGTTCTTTACCACTATCTAACGGATCTTCGGCAAATCCAGCCGGAGCGGGCGGTACAGGAGTATTTGGCAGCCTGCTGCTTGGCTCTGTTCAACAAGCTGTTCAAAACCCGGCCGTCTTGGTTCCGTCCACAAGTACTAATTCAAATGACTTATCTGCTCTGTTGGCTTCTTTGTTCAACAGTGCTGACGGCTCTGAGCTGGCAGAAGAATTAGTTGGAAAAAAAGCGGAGCTTTTAACATTAACCGAAGAGCTTGTTGAAAAAGGAGAAATGCCCACGCTTCAGGAACTGGCGGTTCTACTGCAAACGGATGTGGAAACACTGCAGCATTCCCTCCAGAAGCTGATTCACGCAGTAAATGGAAGTGCAGAAGAAGCGGGTTTAGAGAACCCATTAGAGGATACCGGAAAACCGGAAACAGACGAAGCGCTGTCAATTGAACAGTTAACAGCTTTAATAAGTCAGCTTAGTGAACAAGTGCCGCCTTTATTGAAAGAAGCCGATAAGCCATTCGTCGTAACAGCCATAAGGGCAGCACAGCTCATAAACTATTTTGCCCAGCATATACAAAAGCCGGAGCCTCGTTTTCAAGCATTGCAAACCGCATTGAAAAATGCAGAAGCGCTGGTAAAACAGCAGCTTAATAACGTCCTGCCACAAACAAAACAAACGGGACTGCAGAGCGCTGCCGGTCTTCAAGCCAATGCCACTCCTGTAAATCAAGCGAGTTTGCAGGAAGCATTTACAAATTATAAAAGAATTCAGGGGCCAGGAGAATCGACTGAAAGCAAAGCCGCTTCTGCAAAGCCGGCTGCACAGGCTGCAGAAGCTGTGAACCCGTTGCTGCATCCGCTCTCTAAAACAGAACAGTTTGTGATGAGTGTGAAAACAGCGCCGCGGCCAATGAATATGGAGCAGTTTATCCAAAAGTTTGAACAAATTTTGGGAAGCTCTAGCATGCTGAAAATGCCAAACGGAACAAAAATGCTGATTAAGCTTTATCCGGAGCAGCTTGGCTCTCTCCGTATCGAACTGCTTCAGCAAAACGGGGTGATGACAGCTAAAATTTTATCATCGACTCAAACAGTGAAAGAACTGCTTGAACAAAATGCCCACCAGTTAAAGCATGCATTCAGCCAGCAAAACGTGACAATTGATAAATTGGACATCATAAGTCCGGAAACGAAACAGCAGCTGTTTGACCGAGGTGCCCAGCAGCAGCGCCAGCAGGAACAAAAACAGCCGGAACAGGAATCGACAGAGCAGAACGAGACTGAAATGCTTTCTACCTTTGAGGAAGCTTTGCAAAACGTTACATTGGAGGTGTAATAGATGTCGAAAATTGATCCTTCGCTTTATTTGGCCAATAACCCGGCTCAAACGAAACAAACCGGCAACAGTTCGCTCGGCAAAGATGAATTTTTAAAAATTTTAATGGCGCAGCTGCAAAACCAGGATCCGCTTAATCCGATGGAAGACAAAGAGTTTATTGCGCAGATGGCCCAGTTTACATCATTGGAGCAAATGGTGAATATGACCTCAATGATTGAAAAAATGGTGCAGTCACAAACTGCTTCTCAAATGATTAATTATCAGTCATTTGTCGGCAAAGATGTAACATGGCATAAATTGACGGACCAGACAGATGAAAATGGACAGCCGATTGTGGAAACAGGAAATGGCACAATCGCCTCTATCAAGTTTGCTGGTGAAAGCGTCCAGTTTACGTTAACAGATGGAACGGTACTCGAACCAGCGAATATTTCTGAACTAACCGGCGGGACAGGATCGACAAGCTCGACAGGATCGACAAGCTCGACAGGATCGAGCAGCGCAGTCAGTTCGAATCCATTAGTGGAAGCGAGCTATTTAATTGGCCGCACTGTCACATGGGGCGCAGAAGGTGATGGACAAAGCGCGGCTGTTCAATCCGTTTCGATGAAGGACGGACAGATTTGGCTGCAGCTTGCAAATGGTGAAAAAATCACGGCTTCTACCTTAACAAAGATCGAGTAGGCAGGTGACGAGAATGAAAGCAGTCAATCCAATAATTCATGGAGTACGCCAGCCCATCATTCCGCCAGCTAAAAAGCAGTCAGCACAAAACACTGTCTTAACATTTAATGAAACATTTAAAACGGTTACCGCAACACCAAAAGAGCTGATCATTTCCAAGCATGCCGCGCAGCGGTTAACAGAGCGGGGGATCCATTTGAATGAAACAGAATGGAACTTGATTGGCGAGAAACTTTCCGAGGCTAAGTCTAAAGGAGTAACCGATTCACTCGTTGTACTGAAAGATGCTGCGCTTGTGGCAAGTGCAAAAAACCATACCATTATTACGGCGATGAACCGCGAAGAAGCAACTGCACATCTTTTTACCAATATCAATGGCGCTATTCTTATGGACACACTTTAAACTGGCTGGACCGAACAGGAGGCCAACCGTCTGCTGACCGATTGACGCGGACGAATTCGAAAGGAGAAAAGAACTTATGTTACGTTCAATGTACTCAGGAATCAGCGGAATGAAAAACTTTCAAACAAAGCTTGATGTAATTGGGAACAACATTTCTAATGTGAATACGTACGGATTTAAAAAGGGACGAGTAGTATTCAAAGACTTGGTTTCACAAAGTATAGCAGGTGCAAATGCTCCTGCAAATGGCAGAGGAGGAGTCAATCCAAAACAAGTAGGATTAGGAGCACAGCTATCGGCCATAGATACCATTCACACTGAGGGTTCTACTCAGACGACTGGTAGAACATTAGATTTAGCCGTGTCGGGTGATGGTTTTTTTCAAGTAACAGATGGAACTAATACTTATTATACAAGAGCCGGAAATTTTTATATGGATGAAAATGGGGACCTTGTAAACTCTGATGGTCTTTATTTAGTAGGGGATGGCGGTAATATAAATGTGCCAACGGAAGCAACAAGCTTAAGCATTGGGGCTGGCGGTGTCGTCAGCTATATCGAGGACGGCAACCTAGTAGCTGACCAGACTATTGAATTAGCTAAATTTCCAAACAGTAGTGGTTTAATAAAAGTCGGGGAAAATTTATACCAGCAATCGGCTAACTCAGGAGACCCGGTAACTGGTGTTCCAGGGGATCAGGAATCTGGAATGGGTAAACTTGTAGCGGGGGCGCTAGAAATGTCCAACGTTGACCTTTCTGAAGAATTCTCAGAAATGATCGTAGCACAGCGTGGTTTCCAAGCAAATACACGTATTATTACAACATCAGATGAAATTTTACAGGAATTAATGAGCATGAAGCGTTAATCGCTTGTTTATTTTCAAATGCAGGGGAGGGACAGGGCTGGCACGTTCAGCCCTGGCATACATGATTACTGTAACAAAACTGAACGGCAAGCCGTTCTCGCTAAATGCTATTTACATAGAAACGGTAGAAAGCTTTCCGGACACCACCATTACACTAACCAATGGAAGAAAGTATGTTGTTCTCGAACCGCATGAACAGGTAAGGGCGGATATTGAATCGTTTTATGCACGCATTTCGCTTCTCGGAAAAGTAAAGGCGGAGGAGGAACAGGATGGAGAATGAACAAAAAGCGCCGAAAAATAAATTACTTACTATTATGATTGTGCTGCTGGCCGTTATCCTGCTGGCCGGCACGATCGCCGTAATTATTATTTTGCGCGCGTCAGGCGGAGAAGAAGCTCAAAAAGAGCCATCTATTGATGAAGTGCTTGAATCGTCTGTGGATATTCCTGAAATGACAACAAACCTTGCTTCGGAGGACTTTATCCGTATTTCGTTTAAAATTCAAATGGACAGCAAGGAAGCGATGGAAGAAATGACAAAGCGGGACTTCCAGGCGAAAGATATCATTATTCAAAAGTTATCGGAAATGACAGCAGATGACCTAAAAGGCGAAGCCGGAAAACAGAAACTAACGGAAACGCTAAAAACAAATTTAAATAGTATTATGCAGGAAGGGAAAGTAGAGAAAGTATACATTACTTCCTATATCATTCAGTAACGATACCTGCACTTGATCGGAGGTGAGACAATTGTCAGGAGAAATCTTGTCTCAAAATGAAATTGATGCCCTCTTGTCTGCTTTGTCAACGGGGGAAATGAATGCGGATGAGTTAAAGAAAGAAGAAGCAGAAAAGAAAGTAAAGGTATATGATTTTAAACGTGCCTTGCGGTTTTCAAAAGACCAGATTCGAAGTTTAACAAGAATGCATGATAACTTTGCCCGGATTTTGACGACATTTTTTGCGGCACAGCTTCGTACGTACGTGCAGCTTGAAGTGGTATCTGCTGATCAAATTCCTTACGGAGAGTTTATCAGCTCGATTCCAAACCGGACGATTTTAAATGTATTTGAAGTTCCGCCGCTTGAGGGACGGATCCTAATGGAAGTAAATCCGAACGTCGCTTATGCGATGCTGGACCGTCTTCTCGGCGGACGGGGTGTAAGTGTCAATAAAGTAGAAAATTTAACAGAAATTGAAACGCGGATCATGTCGAACATGTTTGATCATGCTTTTGAAAATTACCGAGAAGCATGGTCTAATGTTGTAGAAATCGATCCAATCGCTACTGATTTTGAAGTGAATCCGCAATTTCTGCAAATGGTTTCCCCAAACGAAACCGTCGTAGTGATCTCGTTAAATACAACGATTGGGGAAACAACAGGCATGATCAACATTTGTATTCCGCATGTTGTCTTGGAACCTATTATTCCAAAGCTTTCTGTACACTACTGGATGCAAAATCCTGACAAAAAAGAACGCAGCCCACAGGAAGCGCAAAATTTGGACAGCCGGATCAAAAAAGCTTCCCTGCCGGTTATCGCAGAGCTTGGCCAAACGGCTATCACGATTGAAGAGTTCTTAACGATGACAGAAGGAGATGTGATCAGCTTAAATACAGTAGTTGGCGACGCACTTACGATAAAAGTAGGGAATGTACCGAAATTTTCAGCACAGCCCGGGCGTGTAAACCGGAAACTGGCTGTTCAGGTGCTTGATTATGTGAAAGGAGGGGAAGATGATGATGAGTGATGATATGCTCTCACAAGAAGAAATTGATGCATTGTTAAGAGGCGGAGACAGCGATGATACAGAAGAAAGTGCAACGCTTGAAGCCACTAAAAATGTAGAAGAATACTTAGACGCATTCGAACAAGATACGCTTGGTGAAATCGGCAATATCTCATTCGGCAGCTCAGCAACGGCTCTTTCAAGCCTGCTAAACCAAAAAGTAGAGATTACAACACCTACCGTATCAGTTGTAGAAAAAAGCCGGTTAAAAGATGAGTTTCCACATCCATATGCGGCGATTGAGGTTCAATACACCGAAGGGTTTGCCGGGGCAAATTTACTTGTGATTCATCAAAATGATGCGGCTATTATTGCCGATTTAATGCTTGGTGGAAGCGGAGTAGGCGTAGCGCCTGATTTAGGAGAGCTGCAGCTAAGTGCCGTGCAGGAAGCGATGAACCAAATGATGGGTTCAGCTGCTACTTCCATGTCAACCATTTTCAATAAAAGGGTGGATATTTCCCCGCCGTCGATTTCTCTTTTAAATTTACATGAGGGAGAGGGAGAGGAGACGATTCCAGAGCAGGAGCTGCTCGTTAAAATATCGTTCCGCTTAACAGTGGGGGACCTGATTGATTCAAATATTATGCAGCTGATCCCGCTTCAATTCGGGAAGCAGCTTGTCACAGAGCTGATGAATCCAGCGCCGCAGGAAGCAGCACCGCCGCCGATTCAGCAGGCTCCGGTAACGAAACCGGCCGCTGCCCAGGCGCCACCGCCGCCTGCGGAGCCTCCGTCTATGCCGGCGAGACCATCTCAGGAACCGGTTTATATGGGCCAAAATACAGGCAGGCAAGCTTCTGAGGCAAAAGTTGAAACGGCCGTTTTTTCTTCGTTTCAGTCACCTCAGCTTGGAGATCAGGAAGCGCGCAATTTAAATATGCTGTTTGATATCCCGCTTCAGGTAACGGTCGAGCTTGGCCGTACAAACCGAAACGTGAAAGATATTTTAGAATTAACATCCGGCTCTATTATTGAACTGGATAAATTGGCTGGAGAGCCAGTTGATGTACTTGTTAACAACCGTTTGATCGCCAGAGGCGAAGTGGTTGTAATAGAAGAAAACTTTGGCGTCCGGATTACAAATATTGCAAGTCCGGCTGACCGATTAAAAAATTTGAATTAAATTGAATACAGGGGGTTTTTCTGATGAGTAATCGAATTTTAGTGGTGGATGACGCCGCATTTATGCGCATGATGATCAAGGACATTTTATCGAAGAATGGATATGAGGTAGTAGGCGAAGCTGAAAATGGTGCCCAGGCTGTTGAAAAATATGCTGAATTGAAACCGGATCTTGTAACGATGGATATCACAATGCCGGAAAAAGACGGGATTACTGCCTTGAAAGAAATTAAAGCAGCAGATGCCAGCGCGAAGATTATCATGTGCTCAGCTATGGGGCAGCAAGCAATGGTTATTGATGCGATTCAAGCAGGAGCCAAAGATTTTATTGTCAAACCGTTTCAGGCTGATCGAGTGATCGAAGCTATTTCTAAAGTGCTTTCTTCTTAAGGTGTGATGGTTCATGAACTTATTTATAAAAGCGACTTTTGCGCTTTTATTAGCGTTTGTGTTGTTTTCCGGCAATGAGATCGTTGCCGGAGCAGCACTTTCCGATAAAAGTAGTGTACAAGATTGCATAAACAATCCAGATTCGTGCCAGCAGGAACAGCCGGCCGCGAACAACAGCCAGGATAATGCCGATGAAAATGTCACCGCTTCAGTCGGGGTCAGTTTTTGGGAGATTATTCGGGTGATTGCGGCACTTGCTTTTGTAGTGGCGCTTCTTTATTTTCTGCTTCGGTTTGTGAATAAAAAAAGCCGTTCTTACCAGGAAACGCATATTGTCCGGCATTTAGGCGGGACGCCGCTTGGAGGCAGCCGGTCCATTCAAGTTGTAAAAGTAGGAGATCGCGTCCTGGTTTTAGGAGTAGGAGACGATGTATCCCTCTTAAAAGAAATTGACGATCCGGCTGAGCGGGGTGACTTAATCAGCCGCTATGAAGAACAATCAGAGAAAATGATTCAGCCTGCTGAATTTGTGAGCAAGCTGAAAGAACGGCTGGGCAGACAGAGTGAAGAGAAAGAACCTGCTTCATTCAAGCAGGAATTTGAACAAAAAATGCATGAGCTTAGAAAAAAACGGGAGCAGGCTATGCGGGAATTGGCAGACAGGGAGCGGAAACAAGATGAATGAATTTATGGAAATATTTAATTCAAGCGACCCGGAAAATGTATCAACATCTGTTAAATTGCTGCTAATGTTAACCGTTTTATCCCTGGCGCCGAGTATCTTAATTCTCATGACTTGTTTTACACGAATTGTCATTGTGTTATCGTTTGTCCGGACAGCTCTCGGCACGCAGCAAATGCCGCCAACACAGGTTTTACTTGGACTTTCCCTTTTTTTAACCTTTTTTATTATGTCTCCGGTTTTACAGGAAGTGAATGAAGAAGCATTAACACCACTTTTCAATGAAGAAATCAATCTTGAAGAAGCATACTCGCTGGCGAGCGGCCCATTTAAAGAATTTATGAGCGAGCAGACCCGCCAAAAAGATTTACAGTTGTTTTTGGATTACACTCAGGCAGAGCAGCCGAAATCGATTGACGACATTCCGCTGACAACGCTTGTGCCGGCTTTTGCACTAAGCGAAATCAAAACGGCTTTTCAGATTGGTTTTATGATTTTTATTCCGTTTCTTGTAATCGACATGATTGTGGCAAGTATCCTTATGTCTATGGGAATGATGATGCTGCCGCCCGTTATGATTTCCCTTCCTTTTAAAATCCTGCTGTTTGTTTTAATTGATGGGTGGTATCTCGTAATAGAATCCTTGCTTCAAAGCTTTTAGGAAGGTGACAACATGAATACAGAAATGGTTCTTTCCCTGGCTGAAAAAGGGGTATATACAACTTTAATTGTGTGCGCGCCGCTTTTGCTTCTGGCACTTGGGATCGGTTTGATTGTGAGTATTTTTCAGGCAACAACGCAAATTCAGGAGCAGACGCTTGCGTTCGTGCCAAAAATTGCGGGTGTTTTAATTGGCCTGATTTTTTTTGGCCCATGGATGCTGGAGCGGATGATCACCTATACATCGGATATTTTTACTAATTTAACGAGATTTGTTGGTTAAACAAGTATGACAGAATTAATGCCAGATCCATCTCTTTTTTTGCTTGTCCTTGTCCGTGTATCGGCTTTTTTTGTGACCATGCCGTTGTTTTCATATCGGACCATTCCCGCCCAGCACCGGGCTGCTTTTTCGTTAGTGCTTGCCTGGACGATGTATTACACGATCGATGCCGCACCCATTGAAATCAATGGGGAATATATTTTGCTTATTTTAAAAGAAGCCATGGTGGGTCTTTTAATTGGCATGGCCGGATTTATCGTTTTATCGGCTATTCAAATTGCCGGCGGCTTTATTGATTTTCAAATGGGTTTTGCGATTGCAAATGTTATTGACCCGCAGACGGGGGTTCAAAGCCCGCTGATGGGCCAATATTTATACATGTTTTCGTTATTGATGCTGCTTGCCTTAAATGGGCATCACCTTATTTTAGATGGCATTTTCTACAGCTACCAGCTGATCCCGATCAACGAGCTCACTTTTCCATTTGGCAGTCAGGAAACGGCTCATTATATGGCGAGAACGTTCACCAGTGTATTTGTGATCGCTTTTCAAATGTCAATGCCTGTAGTAGCCGTTTTATTTTTAACGGATGTGATGCTTGGTGTGGTAGCACGAACCGTGCCGCAGCTAAACATCTTCGTAGTGGGCTTTCCATTGAAAATTGGGGTGGCCTTTGCGGTTATGTTTATTGTAATGGGTGTGATTTTTACGCTTGTTCGTCAGTTGTTTCAAATGATGCTTCTCACTATGCGGGATTTAATGACGATTTTTGGAGGCGGATAATGTGCTTAAATTAGATTTGCAGTTTTTTGCAGGTGAAAAAACAGAAAAAGCCACGCCGAAAAAAAAGCAGGATTCCCGTAAAAAAGGCCAGGTTACAAAAAGTCAGGACTTAAATACAGCGGTCAGCCTGCTCGTTCTGTTCGGTTTTTTATCGCTGTTTGCTGCTTCAATGGGCAGGAATATTTTTTATATGTTTGAACATTCGCTTCAAACTTACATGATGATGGAAGTCACGGAAGCAAACTTAAAAACGATTGTATTTGAAATAATGGAACAAGGTTTAATGATTGTCGGTCCATTTATGGCAGCGGCAGTGGCGGCGGGAGTCGTCGCCAATTATGCCCAGGTAGGATGGCTGGTTACAGGCGAGCCTATTAAACCAAAGCTTGACAAGCTGGATCCGATCAAAGGATTTAAACGAATTTTTTCGATGCGGGCGATTGTAGAGTTGTTAAAATCAATCTTGAAAATTGGTTTTGTCGGTACAGCCGCTTTTGTTATTTTGTGGTCAAATATGGATGAAGTGTTGAAGCTGGCCCTAAAGCCTATTCAAGATACGCTTCCGTTTGTCGGTTCCATTACCGTACAAATGGGTTTAGCCGCCGCCGCCGCATTACTTGTTTTAGGGGTTTTGGATTACTTTTACCAAAAGTATGATTTCGAAAAAAGTCTGCGTATGTCCAAGCAGGATATTAAAGATGAGCATAAAAACTCAGAAGGTGACCCGCTCATTAAATCAAAAATCCGACAGACGCAAAGAGAAATGGCTATGCGCCGAATGATGCAGGAAGTGCCGAATGCAGACGTCGTGATCACTAACCCGACTCACTACGCCATTGCGCTAAAGTATGATGAATCCAAAAGGGATGCGCCGTATGTAGTGGCCAAAGGCACAGATTATCTAGCGCAAAAAATCAAATTTGTGGCTAAAGAAAATGATGTCATGATGGTTGAAAACCGGCCGCTTGCACGGGCTCTTCATGATCAAACGGAAATAGGCGATTCAGTACCGGAAGAATTCTTTAAAGCCATTGCTGAAATTCTAGCATACGTATATCGAATAAAAAATAAATTGTAATTTTTCGTTGGGAGAGAAAAAAATGAAAGCAAGAGACCTCTCGGTTTTACTAAGCGTGATCTTAATCGTTGCCATGCTGATCATTCCATTGCCAACATGGCTGTTAAGTGTGCTCATCATCATGAATATCTCTCTTGCGCTTCTCGTTTTGCTCATCTCCATGAACATGAAAGAAGCGCTGGAGTTTTCTGTGTTTCCGTCGCTCCTTTTATTGTTGACGTTATTCCGGCTTGGCCTGAATGTGTCGACAACGCGTTCCATATTGAGTCACGGCGAAGCTGGGGGCGTTGTCGAGACATTCGGGACATTCGTAGTTGGCGGTAATGTTGTAGTAGGGATGGTTATTTTCGTTATTCTGGTTATCATCCAGTTTGTTGTCATTACAAAAGGAGCCGAGCGTGTATCAGAAGTGGCAGCCCGGTTTACACTTGATGCCATGCCGGGAAAACAGATGAGTATTGATGCGGATTTGAATGCTGGGATGATTTCTGAAGCCCAGGCACGCGAGCGCCGGGAAAAAGTCAGCCGTGAAGCCGATTTTTACGGTGCGATGGATGGGGCAACAAAGTTTGTTAAAGGAGATGCGATTGCCGGTATTATTATGGTTATCATTAACTTAATTGTCGGCATGGTCATTGGTGTGATGCAGCAGGATCTATCTTTTGCTGAATCGGCTGCCCGTTATTCTCTTTTAACGGTTGGGGATGGAATCGTTTCACAAGTGCCGGCACTGCTTATTACAACCGCAACGGGTATTGTTGTGACCCGTGCAGCTTCTAAAGGAAATCTAGGAGAAGAAATTACCGCACAGCTTTTACGTTATCCTTCTATGCTGTATATCGCAGCAGGAACGATTTTTCTGTTAGGCATCGCTACGCCTATTACGGATATGTTAACCATTCCTATTGCAGCCGGTCTTGCATACGGCGGCTATATGATGAACCGAGTACCGAAACCAGATCTGGAGGATCCGGTGCCGTCTGAAGAAGAAACAGAAATGGAAGAGTTAAAAAGTCCAGAATCTGTGGTGAACCTTTTAACCGTAGACCCGATTGAATTTGAATTTGGGTATGGCTTAATTCCGCTCGCCGATACAAATCAAGGCGGAGATTTGCTTGATCGTATCGTAATGATCAGGCGCCAGCTGGCACTTGAGCTCGGCCTGGTTATTCCGGTTGTCCGCATCCGGGATAATATTCAGCTTCAGCCAAATGAATACCGTATGAAAATCAAAGGCAGTGAAGTGGCAGGCGGGGAACTGCTGCTGGATCATTATCTGGCAATGAGCCCTGGTGAAGAAGATGATTTAGTAGAAGGCATTGACACGATCGAGCCATCATTCGGCCTGCCGGCAAAATGGATTACGGAAGATGCAAAGGAGCAGGCAGAAATTTTCGGCTATACCGTTGTTGATCCGCCAAGTGTTGTGTCCACTCATTTAACGGAAACGATTAAAAAGTATGCAAACGAACTTTTAGGGCGCCAGGAAACGCAGCAGTTAATCGACCATTTAAAAGAAACATATCCGATTTTAGTAGATGAAGTAACACCAAATCCACTTTCTGTTGGAGAAGTACAAAAAGTGCTGTCAAAGCTGTTAAAAGAAAACTTATCTATCCGTAATCTGCCGATCATCTTTGAAACCCTGGCTGACTATGGAAAAATGACTTCAGACACCGATTTGCTGACAGAGTATGTAAGGCAGGCGCTTGCCCGCCAAATTACCATGCAGTTTGCAGATGAGAGCGGGTCATTGAACGTTATCACGCTGTCAGGAAGAATTGAAAAGCTGATTGCAGATGGTGTGCAGCAAACCGAACATGGAAACTATCTATCTATCGATCCAAATGATTCGCAGCGTATTTTAGAAGCGACGGCTCAGCAGGTTGAACAAGCGTCTTTTATGCAGCAATCGCCTGTTATTCTTTGTTCTCCTGCTATTCGGATGTATGTACGGCAGCTTTTAGAGCGTTATTTTCCACAAATACCGGTGCTGTCTTATAATGAGCTTGAACCAAGTGTGGAAGTGCAAAGTACAGGGGTGGTGACCATCGAATGAAAGTAAAAAAATATCTTGCACCTTCTATGCCGGAAGTGATGAAAAAAGTCAGAGCAGAATTGGGAGCCCAGGCCGTTATTTTGCAGTCGAGAACGGTTTACTCGGGTGGAATTTTCGGCTTATTTAAGAAAAAAAACATTGAGGTGGTGGCAGCAGTCGATCCTGCAGCCGCTGCTGTGCCTGCACAGTCTGAAGTAAAGCGGCCGGCTTTGCAGGAAAAGCCAGCTTCAATAGTTCCCGAAGAATTAAAAAATGAAATGAACGATATGAAAAAAATGATTCGGGACCTTCAAAAATCAACGGCTTCTTCTGCTTTGTATCCGGATATGCTGCAGCCGGCCATTGATCAATTAAGCCGGCATGGAATAGCGAAAGAATGGATTGACCAAACGGCTTCCTATTTATTCGAAAAATGGCATACCGAAAAAGAAGCAGCCACAGCCCGGCAAATAAGGGAGTGGACACTTCTTTATTTAAAAAGCTGTCTGCCGGATTCCGGCTTATCAAACAAAGCCGGAGTAAAGTTTTCTTATTTACTCGGTCCGACGGGAGTGGGCAAAACCACAACCATTGCAAAGCTTGCTTCAAAGCAGGTGCTTGATTTCAATCGAAAAGTAGCTTTTATTACAACAGATACATACCGGATTGCGGCCATCGAGCAGCTGAAAACATATTCCGGGCTTTTGAATGCACCAATGAAAGTAGCTTATTCAAGGGAAGACATGAACCAGTGTATGCAGGAATTGAGCTCGGCTGACGCTGTTTTTATTGATACAGCAGGACGCAACTATCTCGATGGCCAGTATGTGGCGGATCTTCGGCCTTTGATCATGCAGCGTCCCGAAGAATCTGCTTATTTCCTCGTATTAAGTGCAACAGCGAAAGAAGAAGATTTACATGCTATTATTCAAAATTTCTCATCTTTACGAATAGATGGATTTATTTTCACAAAGGTTGATGAAACAAAAACAAAAGGGGCTCTCCTTAATTTAATGCATACGTATAAACGGCATACTGCTTTCGTTTCCAATGGTCAAAATGTACCAGATGACTTGATCGAACTTTCGACAGAACAATTAGTAAATTACATTTTCGAGGACTGGAAAGCATGAAAGACCAAGCGGAACTGCTTCGTCAAAAAATGATGCAAAAATCAGTCCAGTCAGGGCCTTATAATCAAAAAGCAGCTCGAGCGCTGGCCATTGTCAGCGGCAAGGGCGGTGTTGGAAAAACAAACATTTCTGTTAATTTAGCGGTCGGGCTTGCAAAAATAAATAAAAAAGTTTTGCTGTTTGATATGGACATTGGCATGGGTAATATTTATCATTTAATTAACGGGAACCCCTCATTATCGATTGTTGATTTTTTTGAAAGGGACTTTCCGCTTACTCAGCTTATTCAAGCTGGACCTGAGGGGCTTTCCTACATTCACGGGGGTTCTGCTTTTTCGTCCCTGTTCGAATGGAAAGAAGCTTATCAAGAAAAATGGATTTTAGGACTTCAGTCACTGATAGCAGAATTTGACTTTCTCCTTTTCGACATGGGAGCAGGAGCTACAAAAGAAAGCTTAAATATTCTCCAAGCGGTTGATGAGGTATTGACAGTTACGACACCTGAACCAACTGCTATGACGGATGCGTACTCTATGATGAAATTTATTCACATGCGCGATCCGCAAAAAATCTTTTATTTAATTTGTAACCGCGTGGAATCAAAAAAAGAAGGCCAGGAAACTGCTGGGCGTTTGGGCAGTACGATGCATCGGTTTTTAAATGTAAAGCCCGTTTTTCTTGGAGCCATTCCGGAGGATTCCGCAGTGAGAAAAGCAGTGAAAATGGGACAGCCATTTCTTCTCTCCTTTCCAAAAGCAAAAATCTCGTTTTCTTTTGAGCAAATTGTGCATCAATACGCAGAGGAGCCAAAGGAAACCTTCAAGGAAGGTTCCCGTTTTATAAGTAAGCTGCGCCGCTTCTTTACAGAAAGAGGAGGGTACGAATGAACGCAAAAAAAGTTCTCGTAGTGGATGACTCCGCTTTTATGAGAAAGTTGATTTCCGAGTTTTTATCTGCACATCCTCAGCTTGAAGTGATAGCTTTTGGCCGAAATGGACGAGATGGTGTAAAAAAAGCACTGGAGCTTAAACCAGATGTGATCACTCTTGATGTTGAAATGCCGGAAATGGATGGGCTGGAGGCTTTAAAAGCCATTATGGAAAAGCAGCCGTGTCCAGTGGTGATGTTGTCTAGCTTAACAAAAGAAGGAACGGAAACAACACTGAAAGCGATTGAGCTTGGCGCAGTTGATTTTATTGCAAAACCATCAGGAACGATCTCGCTTGATCTTCACAAAATTAAAGATGTCTTGATTGAAAAAGTACTGGGTGCATCAAAAGCAAATATCAGCATGAAGCCCGCTATATTTAAAAAAACTGCTGTTATTTCTCCTCCGGCTGAGAGCGAATATACAGAGACAAACGCTGTGCGTCCCCAAATTCGCAGCAAAAAAATGAATAAACTGGTTCTGATTGCGACTTCTACTGGAGGGCCGCGCGCTTTGCAGCATGTAGTGACTAAACTTCCAGCCTCGCTTCCGGCTCCGGTCGTGATTGTTCAGCACATGCCGCCTGGTTTTACAAAGTCTTTGTCAGATAGGCTTGATTCACTGTCCGAAATTCGGGTGAAAGAAGGCGAAGATGGTGAAATTCTGCAAAATGGCACAGTGTATATCGCACCGGGTGGAAAGCATCTGCGCTTAAAAAAAACAGGGACATCCACCGTTATTGCATTAGATGAATTGCCTCCGGAAGGCGGACACCGTCCTGCAGCCAATGCGACATTCCGTTCTGCCGCCGCTATACACGACCTTGAAAAAACAGCAGTCATTATGACTGGAATGGGGTCGGACGGAGCGGAAGGGCTTATTACATTAAAAGAAACCGGAACTGTGAAAGCTATTGCGGAAGCGAAAGAAACATGTGTGGTATATGGGATGCCAAAAGCGGCCATTGCAACACACCTTGTTGATGATGTAGTGCCGGTCGACGAGATTGCTTCAGCCATTGTTAAGCACGTATACAATAAGAGGTGAACACGTATGGATACAAATCAGTATTTGGAAATTTTTATTGATGAAAGTAAAGAACACCTTCAAGCGATGAGCGAGCATTTGCTTGAATTAGAGAAAGATCCGGAAAATATCGCGATTGTAAATGAAATTTTCCGCTCCGCCCATACGTTAAAAGGGATGTCTGCAACGATGGGATATGAAGATTTGGCCAATTTAACCCACAAATTGGAGAACGTCCTTGACGCGATTCGTAACCATCAAATATCTGTATCCTTGGAAATAATGGATACGGTTTTTTCTTCTGTAGATGACCTTGAAGCAATGGTAGAAGATATTGCAGCAGGAGGAGACGGCAAAAGGGACGTTTCAGCTATTGTAGAAAAACTTCTGATTATTGAACAGGGAGAAACAGCAGCAGCGGTTGAAGCTCCCGAGGCTCCCACGGCTTCCCAGCCCACAGCCGCCCTTTCATATGACGAGTTTGAATGGACAGTGATTAATCAATCAAAAGAGCAGGGATTCACTTGTTTGGAGATCGCCGTTTCACTTCGACCGGATTGTGTGTTAAAAGCCGCACGTGTATTTATGGTGTTTGAGGTGCTTGAGAAATGCGGAGAAGTGATCAAAAGCTCTCCTTCCTCTGAGCAGCTGGAAGAAGAAAAATTTGATGAAACCTTTACGGTCACGCTTATTACAAAAGAACCGGCAGGCGATATTGGAGAAAAAATAAAGAAAGTGTCTGAAGTAGAGCAGGTGCAGGTAACAGAAATTACTTCTGTAACCGAGCCGGAAATGAGGCCTGCTTCCCCTCCGCCTGCAGCGCCTCAGCCAAAACTGGACAGTGCTGCACAGGAAACAGCTAAGAAACAGCCGGCAGAGACAGAAAAGAGCGAAGCCAAATCGCCGAAGCAGGCTGCCTCTAATAAAACCATTCGGGTAAACATTGAGCGCCTTGATATTTTAATGAACTTATTTGAAGAGCTTGTGATTGACCGGGGACGGCTTGAATCTATTTCGGCAGAGTTAAATCATACCGAGCTGAATGAAACTGTAGAACGCATGTCACGTATTTCAGGCGACTTGCAAAATATTATCTTAAACATGCGCATGGTTCCGGTAGAAACAGTGTTCAACCGTTTTCCAAAGCTGGTCCGTCAATTATCACGGGATTTAGGAAAACAAATCAACTTGGAAATTATCGGTGCGGAAACAGAACTTGACCGTACGGTGATCGATGAAATTGGCGATCCGCTCGTTCATTTAATTCGGAATGCGGGAGATCACGGAATCGAGATGCCGGAAGTCCGTCTTTCAAAAGGCAAGCCGGCTGAAGGAACGATTAAGCTGAAAGCGTACCATAGCGGCAACCATGTATTTATTGAAATTGAAGATGACGGGGCCGGGATCAATAAAGACCGCGTTCTTCAAAAAGCGCTTGATAAAGGAATCGTAACAGAAGAGCAGGCACTAGGAATGACAGACCGCCAGATTTTTGAGCTCATTATGGCATCTGGTTTCTCAACAGCTGAAGTGATTTCTGATTTATCGGGACGCGGCGTAGGATTGGATGTTGTGAAAACAACCATTGAATCGCTGGGCGGCTCCATTACGATCGATTCTCAAGAAGGAGCAGGCTCCATCTTCTCCATTCAGCTGCCGCTGACACTATCGATTATTTCTGTTATGCTCGTCGAAGTGGAAAAAGAAAAATATGCCATTCCTTTGTCTTCTATTATCGAAACGGCGATTGTCAAAAAAGAAGATATTATGAATGCGCATAACCAGCAGGTCATTGATTTTCGTGGAAAGGTAGTACCTCTTTTGTTTTTAGAGGATATTTTCTCTGTGCCGCATGAAGAAGATGACGACCGTTTTTACTCTGTTGTCCTCGTCCGCAAAGGCGAAAAGATGGCTGGATTAGTGGTAGATTCATTTATCGGACAGCAGGAAGTAGTGCTTAAATCACTCGGAAACTATTTATCAAATGTTTTTGCGATCTCCGGCGCGACTATACTCGGAGACGGACAAGTAGCGCTGATTGTAGATTGCAATGCGCTGATTAAATAAGGAGGTGCATCAAATGAGTGAAACACTTGCATCTGAAACAGTAAAAGTGATAGCTTTTCAGCTGGTAGATAAAGAATATGCACTTCCCGTTCACCAGGTTTATTCTATTGAGAAGTTAATGCATATTACACGTGTCCCGGGAACAGTTCCTTTTGTGAAAGGGGTTATTAATTTAAGAGGGGTTGTAACGCCGATTATTGACCTCCGCAGCCGTTTCGGTTTGTCGGATAAACAATATGATGAATCAACCCGTATTATTATTGCTTCTTTCGATGATATTGAGGTGGGACTGGTTGTAGACGGTGCCAACGACGTACTTGATATTCCGGTAGATGCCATTGAGCCTCAGCCCGAAGTGGTAGGCTCACTTGGAGATGAGTATATAACAGGTGTAGCAAAACTTGAAAAAAGGCTGCTTATTATGCTGAGCCTGCAAAAGATTTTCAACTAAGGCTGCTGCTATGAATTATATTGATAGAATTCAACCCATTCACCTTGATATTTTAAAAGAAGCAGGTAATATAGGAGCAGGTCATGCGGCGACGTCCCTTTCCACTTTATTAAACCGGAAAATTGATATGAAGGTCCCGAACGTCCGGATTGTTCCTTTTGCAGAGATGATGGAGCTAACCGGCGGCTCTGAAAAAGAAGTAGTCAGTGTCAGCCTGCGAATTGAAGGGGAAGCAGGCGGCAATATGTTTTTTATGCTGGCTGTTGAAGAAGCCGATCGTTTTATTCAAAAATTAATGGGTGACGAATCCTTTACATTCCGCGAACATGATACGCATACGATCGGCTTTTCTGCCATGCAGGAAATGGGCAATATTTTATCTGGTTCATACTTGTCTGCTTTGGGAGATTTTACACAGCTCAAGCTGCAGCCTTCCGTACCAGAACTGGCGGTGGATATGTTTGGTGCAATCATTAGCTATGGGCTGCTTGAGATCTCTCAATACAGCGATTATACCATTGTCATTGATACGATTTTAACAGAAACGGATGAGGGAGACGTTGAAACGGTCAAAGGCCATTTCTTTCTTCTTCTGTCACCGGATTCTTTTCCTATTTTGTTTAAAGCGCTTGGTGCAGACTATGATAAATAAAATAGGTGAAATCATCAAAGTCGGTATCGCAGACATGAATATTGTCAAGCCGCCGAATATGATTCGAACTTCAGGGCTCGGCTCCTGTGTCGGGGTTGTTCTTTACGATGAAGTGTCACACATAGCGGGAATGGTTCATGTGATGCTTCCGGATTCCAATCTTGCAAAAGCTGATATTAAAAATAAAGCCAAATTTGCCGATACGGGTATTCAAGCGCTGATTGCGGAGCTTGCAAAACAGGGGGTCCGTCCAGGCCGCCTGAAGGCGAAAATAGCGGGAGGCGCCCAGATGTTTCAATTTAAATCAGGTTCTGATTTAATGAAAATTGGCCCCCGGAATGTAGCTGCTGTAAAAGAACAGCTGCAAAAAGCCCATATTCCTATTCTTTCAGAAGATACCGGCGGCAGCAGCGGCAGAACGATTGAATTCGATCCAATGACGTTTCTTTTGCATATTCGGACGGTTAATAAGGGAGAACAAAAGATTTAATTCGAGTGAGCAGCGGACTGATGGCCGCTGCTTTTTAGTGTATATTGTTGGCAAAAGAAATACTTTTCATTAGAATAAAAGAAAGACTTGCAGCGTGTTGTAGTCGTACGCCGGAAGGAGAGGTTCAATGGCACAAAAAATGCCTGAAGATGAGCAAAAACTATGGGAAAGATGGAAGCAGGAACAGCATCCCGATGCTGGAGATGCACTGGTAGCTCGTTATATGCCGCTTGTCACATTTCATTGTCGGCGTATAGGAGCAGCTCTCCCAAAAACAGTAAGCAGGGAAGAAATAGCGAGCTATGGAATGACAGGGCTTTACGATGCTCTGCTGAAGTTTGAGCCATCACGAGATTTAAAGTTTGACACCTATGCTTCTTTTCGGATCCGTGGCGCCATTTTAGACGGTCTCAGAAAAGAGGACTGGCTGCCGCGGGCAACGAGAGAAAAATCCAAAAAAATTGAAGCAGCTTCTTCGATGCTTGAACAGAAATATTTACGTGCTGCTACACCTGAAGAGGTAGCCGACGAACTGGGCATGTCTGTGGCCGACATTCAAGATACAATGGCGGAACATTTTTTTTCTCATGTGCTGTCTATGGATGAACAGGCGCAGGATCCTGATCAGCCGGAAGCAGGAGGGTTTGTGCTGAAAGACCCGCGCACCAAAACACCTGAGGAGGAAATGGTCAAGCAGGAGCAGATTCAGGAGCTGTCCGCGCAAATCAAAAAGTTAACAGATAAAGAGCAGCTGGTGATTGATCTCTTTTATAAAGAAGAATTGACGCTTACGGAAATTGGCGAGGTATTAAACTTATCCACTTCACGTATCTCACAAATCCATTCAAAAGCTCTTTTTAAGTTGAAGCAGCAGCTCTTAAAGCATTAAATATGGATGCAGCGGGGCTGGTAAATGGATTTTAAATCAATTGAAATGCAGGTGGCGCTTCCACGTACATTTGAAGGAGCAAAGCCGGCTCAAGACCATCAGCAGACCTTTTTTGCTGCCCAGTAGCATATACAGCATAAAGCCGTCAAAGAAATGAAGTGGAAAGGGACGGTGGCAGCTGGGAATCATCAAAGCAACAAAACAGGCGGGCAGGGTGGCGAAGAGCAGCAAAACAAACAGAAAAAGAAAAAAGAAATCCGCAGAAGATGGAATATGCTCATCCTTATAAAGGGAAGCAGATCGACTTTAGCGGGTAAGAGGGACGTATGACAATATTTTTAATCACCATTTCTTTTTTAATTCATGCGATGAGCTTATTTGCCCTGATTATCCTTTTCCAGCGGCAGAACAAAATCAGCGACTCGGAGAAAAAAGCAAAGCAGGCCGCAAAGGATATGGAAGAAATGATGACGGCCTTCCTAATAGAAATAAAAGAAGAAAATGAGCAGCTTATTGCGAAATTGGGAAGTGTTCCTCCGGCAAAAAAACCAAATGCTAAAGACCCGGAGCCCAGGGAAAAGCCACTGCCTCCGCTCACGTCTCGAAAAGCTGCGGCAAAAGCCTATACGGGGATGAAAACAGTCCAAGTAGAAAGGAATACAGAAAAGGAAGTGCCGCAGTCGAAAAAAATAGCGGATATGAAAGAGCAGGGAATGACAGAGGAAGAAATCGCAAAAACGCTTCATATTGGGGTAACGGAAGTGCAGCTTGCCCTTAAATTTAACAAAACTGAAGGAAAGTAGTTGCAGCCCCATATCGAATGTGTTATAGTAACTAACGGTGTTAATACACACGTCTTTTGATTCATCAGCCGGTGCCGTCTCAGACGGAAGCTGTGTGAGTGTGAGAAAGACGGAGGAAATCAAACCAAACAGGAGGAAACAAAACATGTCAGTAATTTCTATGAAGCAATTGCTTGAAGCAGGCGTTCACTTCGGTCACCAAACTCGCCGTTGGAACCCAAAAATGAAAAAGTACATTTTCCAAGAGCGTAACGGGATCTACATCATCGATCTTCAAAAAACCGTTCGCAAAGTGGAAGAAGCGTACAAATTTGTAAGAGAAGTTGCCGGTGACGGCGGTAAAATCTTGTTTGTTGGTACAAAAAAACAAGCGCAAGATTCTGTGAAAGAAGAAGCAGAACGTTCAGGTATGTACTATGTAAACCAACGCTGGTTGGGTGGTACACTTACTAACTTCTCAACAATCCAAAAGCGTGTACAACGTTTGAAAAACATTGAAAAAATGCAAGAAGACGGTACATTCGAAGTGCTTCCAAAGAAAGAAGTTGTTCAGCTTAAAAAAGAGCATGAGCGTCTTGTTAAATTCCTTGGCGGTATTCGTGATATGAAAGGTCTTCCTGATGCCCTATTCATTATCGATCCACGCAAAGAGCGTATCGCGGTTGCGGAAGCACGTAAATTGAACATTCCTATCGTAGGTATCGTTGATACAAACTGCGATCCGGATGAAATCGATTATGTAATCCCAGCGAACGATGATGCGATCCGTGCGGTTAAACTTCTAACAGGTAAAATGGCTGACGCTGTTCTTGAAGCGAAACAAGGCGAAGAAATCGCTGAAGAAGAAGTTCAAGAAGAAGTGCAAGAAGCTGAAACAGCAGAAGCAGCAGCTGAGTAATGAAACAGATAAAGGTGATAAGAGGGATACCCTTATCACCT
The DNA here is from genome assembly GCF_038806185.1 of Domibacillus sp. 8LH. Taxonomy (NCBI): domain Bacteria; kingdom Bacillati; phylum Bacillota; class Bacilli; order Caryophanales; family Bacillaceae; genus Domibacillus; species Domibacillus sp. 8LH. The sequence continues at coordinate 290,952 of NZ_JAVJNG010000003.1, forward strand.
TTTTTTAAAGAAAGAAACAATAAAACCGCATAGCGGTTCTACATATTTAAAGGAGGAACCAAAATGGCTATTACTGCACAAATGGTAAAAGAACTTCGTGAAAAAACAGGCGCAGGCATGATGGACTGCAAAAAAGCACTTGTTGAAACAAACGGTGATTTAGATCAAGCAATCGATTTTCTTCGTGAAAAAGGAATTGCAAAAGCAGCGAAAAAATCAGACCGTATTGCAGCTGAAGGTACAACATTTATTACAAGTGAAGGCGACACAGCTGTTCTCTTGGAAGTAAATGCAGAAACAGATTTCGTTGCGAAAAACGAAAACTTCCAAGTGCTTGTAAAAGAAATCGCAGCTCACCTATTAGCGAACAAGCCAGCTTCTGTTGAAGAAGCTCTTGCACAAACAATGGAAAACGGTAAAACAGTTGATACGTACATCAGCGAAGCAATCTCGAAAATCGGTGAAAAACTTACACTTCGCCGCTTTGAAATCCGTACAAAAGGCGAAAACGCTGCATTTGGTGAGTACCTGCACATGGGCGGCCGTATCGGCGTATTAGCTATTGTTGAAGGCACTACAGATGCTTCAGCAGCCAAAGATGTAGCGATGCATGCAGCTGCACTAAATCCAAAATATGTTTCACGCGACCAAGTTTCTGAAGAAGAAGTAGATCGTGAGCGTAAAGTATTAACAGAACAAGCGCTTAACGAAGGTAAACCAGAAAACATTGTTGCAAAAATGGTTGAAGGCCGTCTTGGCAAATTCTTTGAAGAAATCTGCATTTTGGATCAAAGCTTTGTTAAAGATCCAGATCAAAAAGTACGCCAGTTCCTTGAGTCTAAAGGAGCAACTTTAACTGAGTTCGTTCGTTACGAAGTGGGCGAAGGCTTAGAAAAGCGTCAAGATAACTTTGCAGAAGAAGTTATGAGCCAAGTTAAAAAATAATGATTCCGCATCCGCCGGTCGGAAAGGAATAAATGGAATCCCTTGCCGCTCTTGGTGAGGGATTTCATGTACATTACAGATGGAGGTCTACATGAGCCAGCCAAAGTATAAACGTGTTGTATTAAAATTAAGTGGTGAAGCATTAGCAGGTGAAGCAGGATTTGGGATTAACCCTGCTGTTATTCAATCTGTTGCAGAACAGGTAAAAGAAGTAAGCGAATTGGATGTGGAAGTGGCAGTTGTGGTAGGCGGCGGCAACATTTGGCGCGGCAAGATTGGCAGCGAAATGGGTATGGATCGCGCAACAGCGGATTATATGGGGATGCTTGCAACCGTGATGAATTCAATGGCGCTGCAGGATAGCCTGGAACAGCTCGGAATTGAAACACGCGTACAGACATCCATTGAAATGCGCCAGATTGCTGAGCCGTACATTCGCCGTCGTGCGATTCGTCATTTGGAAAAAGGTCGTGTTGTTATTTTTGCTGCGGGTACTGGAAATCCTTACTTCTCAACCGATACAACTGCTGCACTGCGTGCTGCTGAAATTGAAGCGGAAGTTATTTTAATGGCGAAAAACAACGTGGATGGCGTGTACAGCGCCGATCCAAAAGTAGACAAAGATGCGGTTAAATACTCAGAGTTGTCTTACCTGGATGTGATTAAGGAAGGACTTGCGGTTATGGATTCCACTGCTTCTTCCCTATGCATGGACAATGATATTCCGCTTGTTGTTTTCTCGGTTACGGAAAAAGGAAACATCAAACGCGTTGTACTTGGTGATAATATCGGAACAATCGTGAGGGGGAAATAAACGTGTCTCAAGAAGTAATGAATCAATCAAAAGAAAGAATGGATAAAGCGATCTCCGCATTTAATCGCGAGCTTGCTTCCATTCGTGCTGGACGCGCAAGCGCGAACGTGCTTGACCGTATTACAATTGATTATTACGGCGCGCCAACACCAATTAACCAGCTTGCTTCTATTAACATTCCAGAAGCCCGCCTGTTAGTCATTACACCATATGATAAATCATCTATGGGTGATATTGAAAAAGCAATTTTAAAGTCAGACCTTGGTTTGACACCATCGAATGATGGTTCTGTGATTCGATTGAATTTTCCTGCTTTAACAGAAGAGCGCCGCAAAGAATTGGCCAAGCTTGTTAAAAAAGAAGCGGAAGAGGCAAAAGTAGCGATTCGCAATATTCGTCGTGACGCGAACGATGATTTGAAAAAGGGCGAAAAAAATGGTGATCTAACTGAGGATGACCTTCGCGGCTACACAGAAGATGTTCAAAAACAAACGGACAATTATATCCGCAAAGTGGATGAAATTGCCAAGGAAAAAGAACAAGAGATCATGGAAGTGTAAAGAAAAAACCCTCTTGCTGGCAGGAGGGTTTCTTTTTTTGGATTTTATCGCTCCAATTACTACGAAAACAGCATCTATGGTAAAATAGGTTGGAAGAAGCGATATGGGGGATTTTGTATGGCACATAAACAGTGGTTTTGGCAATCAAAAAACGCAGGAGAGCCTGTGATTTCCGAAGAAGGGATTCCTGCGCATATTGCCATTATTATGGATGGGAACGGCCGCTGGGCAAAAAAAAGAGCGCTGCCCCGTATTGCCGGTCATAATGAGGGAATGAAAACGGTTCGGGAAATCACAAGGGCTGCAAATAAGCTTGGTGTTAAAGTGCTGACGCTTTATGCGTTCTCGACAGAAAACTGGAAGCGGCCTAAGCTTGAAGTTGATTTTTTAATGAAGCTTCCACAGGAGTTTCTCTCTACATTTTTGCCTGAACTAATGGAAGAAAACGTACGTGTAGAAATGATAGGTGATATCGAGCAGCTTCCTGCACACACAAGAAATGCTGTGCAAAATGCAATAAACCAAACAGCCGAAAACAATGGACTTATTCTTAATTTTGCATTGAATTATGGCAGTCGAACAGAGCTTGTTCAAGCTATGCGTTCTATGATAACAGATGTTCAGTCGGGAACATTATCGGAGCAGGATATAACAGATGCTACTGTTTCCCGCTATTTAATGACCAGCCATTTGCCAGAGCCCGACCTCCTCATTCGAACAAGCGGAGAGCATCGACTAAGCAACTTTATGTTATGGCAGCTGGCTTATACGGAATTTTTCTTTACGGACGTTTTATGGCCTGATTTTTCAGAAAAACATCTACTTGAGGCAGTAGCTTCATATCAAAAAAGATCAAGGCGGTTTGGCGGGTTGTCGTAATGGAATGATGGGGGATTAACAATCATGAAACAACGAATGATAACAGGAATAATAGCGGCAGCAGCATTTTTGCCAATCGTACTGATTGGGGGGCTGCCCTTTCTTATTCTTGTTTACGTAATGAGTGCGGTGGCTGTAATAGAAGCATTAAAAATGAAACAGATTTCGATTTTCTCCATACCGGGCCTGTTGTCGATTTTGCTCGTCTTTATTATGCTGGTTCCGCAGAGCGACAGGGCGGACTGGCAATTCCTTGGCATGGAGAAGTTTGAATATCTTGGCTTATTCGTTTTGCTGTTTCTTGTTGTAACGGTCATGACGAAAAACCAATTTACGTTTGAAGATGCTGCTTATTGTATATTGCTGACACTTTATATCGGCTTTGGTTTCTATTATTTTATTGAAACGAGAGAAGCCGGCGGCGTTTTGTATGTCTTTTTTGCCCTGTTTATTACGTGGGCATCTGACTCGGGCGCATATTTTATTGGCCGCTCATTTGGAAAACGCAAGCTTTGGCCGGATATCAGCCCGAATAAAACAGTGGCCGGCTTTTACGGGGGAATTGGCTCTGCCGTAGTCGTTGCGGCAGTTTTTCTGCTGTTTCTTGATTTCCAGGCGCCGGCTCTGTGGGTACTCGTATCGGCAGCGATTCTGTCTGTAGCAGGCCAGGTAGGCGATTTGGCAGAATCCGCTCTGAAGCGGCATTATGGTGTAAAAGATTCAGGTAATCTGCTGCCAGGCCATGGTGGGATTTTAGACCGCACAGACAGCTGGCTGTTCGTGTTTCCGCTGTTGCACATGCTTCAACTATTGTAGGGAGATGAATGTAGTGAAAACGATAAGTTTATTAGGGGCAACCGGATCCATTGGTGTGCAGACTCTTGATATTATACGGAAGCATCCAGATTCTTTCCGGCTGGCGGCTTTTTCTGCAGGGAAAAACGAGGAAGCTGCTGAAAACATCATTCGAGAATTTGAGCCAGCGCTCGTCTCTGTTATCGAAAAAAATACAGCGGAACGCCTGCAGGCGAAGTTTCCGTCCGTACGCGTATTGTATGGAAAGGAAGGGCTTGAAGCAACGGCAGTGATTCCGGAAGCAGACACACTTGTAAACGCGGTGATTGGCAGTGTCGGCCTGGAGCCGACGCTTAAAGCGATAAAGGCGAAAAAAAACATCGCCATTGCCAATAAAGAAACGCTTGTTACAGCTGGACATATTGTAACAGGGGCCGCAAAGCAGGCGGGCGTTCATTTACTTCCAGTTGACAGTGAGCATTCAGCCATTTTTCAAAGCCTGCAGGGTGAACAGGAAAAAAATATCAGCCGGCTCATTTTAACAGCTTCAGGCGGAAGCTTCCGTGATAGAAAAAGGGAAGAGCTCGAAAAAGTAACCGTAGAAGAAACATTAAATCATCCAAACTGGTCTATGGGCGCGAAAATAACAGTCGATTCTGCTACAATGATGAATAAGGGGCTTGAAGTAATTGAAGCGCACTGGCTGTTTGGCCTGCCTTATGAACAAATTGATGTTATTTTGCACCGTGAAAGCATCATCCACTCGATGGTCGAGTTTCATGACCGGTCGGTGATGGCACAGCTTGGTTCACCTGATATGCGTGTGCCGATCCAGTATGCACTCACTTGGCCGGACCGGCTGCCTCTTCCTGATACGGATCAGCTGAATTTAGCCGAGATTGGCCGTCTTCATTTTCAAGAGATGGATTTTGACCGATACCGTATGCTTTATCTTGCTTACACAGCGGGACGCACAGGCGGAACGATGCCTGCCGTGATGAATGCGGCAAATGAAGAAGCGGTAGCTGCTTTTCTCGATCGGAAAATATCATTTTTGCAAATTGATGAAATGGTGGAGCGAACGATGGAGGGACATACACCTGTTCAATCACCAGAACTTGGGGCAGTGCTGGAGGCAGATGCTGAAGCCAGGGCGGCAGTACGCTCACTTTTATCATAAAAAAAGGTGGTTAGAAACGTTTGAATACCGTTATAGCGTTTATCGTTATCTTTGGATCGCTTGTTTTTTTCCATGAATTAGGCCACTTTCTCTTTGCTAAGCGGGCCGGTATTCTATGCCGTGAATTTGCGATCGGATTCGGTCCGAAAATATTTGCGCATAAAAAAGGAGAAACCGTTTATACGATCCGCCTGCTTCCGCTCGGAGGCTATGTACGCATGGCGGGTGAAGACCCAGAAACGACAGAACTGAAAGCCGGCCAGAGAATTGGCGTTGTTTTTAATGAAAAAGGCGAGGCGGTTAATTTAATTGTAAATGGCCGGGATCGCTTTAAAGATGCTCGCACGATTGAAGTTGAAAAAGCGGATCTTGAGCATGGCTTAACGATCAGTGGATATGAAGAAGGCGAAGAAGAACTGCGCACTTATCCGGTACACCGTGAAGCTTTAATGACCGAAGACCAGTTAAGCACGCAAATTGCGCCGTATGACCGCCAATTTAATTCAAAAACGCTTCCGCAGCGTGCTATGGCTATTTTTGCCGGTCCTTTGTTTAACTTCATTCTCGCGTTCATTATTTTCGTAGTACTAGCCATGATTCAGGGAATTCCAACGGACGAGCCAAAGCTTGGTGAAGTGATTAACAATGGGGCAGCAGTTGAAGCCGGCCTAAAAGAAGGAGACCGTGTGATCTCCATTAATGGAGAAAACATGGGATCCTGGAAAGAAATCGTTACGGTTATTCAGGACAACCCAGGAAAAGAGTTAACTTTTGCCATCGATCGTAATGGGGAACAATTAACGATACCTGTTACGCCGGATAAAGAAACGGCAGAAGGCGAAACATTCGGCCGTATCGGCGTGTATAGTCCTTTTGAGCACTCTGTACTTGGCTCGTTCACGTATGGGGCCAAAGAAGTGTACGTTTGGACGAAGATGATCATCAATATGCTTGGCACGATTGTAACGGGGCAGTTTTCGCTTGATATGCTGTCAGGGCCTGTTGGCATTTATGTTTCCACCGATACAGTCGCTCAGTCCGGCATTTTAAACCTGGCAAAATGGGCGGGTGTACTGAGCATAAATCTCGGGATTATGAATCTCCTGCCGCTTCCAGCTTTAGACGGCGGACGCCTGCTGTTTTTCTTGTATGAAGCGATACGTGGAAAGCCGGTAGACCGCCGCATGGAGGGTATGGTGCATTTTGTCGGCTTTGCGCTGCTTATGCTTTTGATGATTGTAGTTACATGGAATGATATTGAAAGATTCTTTTTACAGTAAATTATTATTTTAGTCGAGGTGCGATTGAATGAAACAAAGCAAAACGTTAATTCCAACGATGCGGGAAGTACCGGCTGATGCGGACGTAAAAAGCCATCAGCTGCTTCTTCGCGCCGGTTTTATCCGGCAAAATGCAAGCGGGGTTTACAGCTATCTGCCGCTTGGCCAAAAAATGCTCCGCAAAGTAGAAGCGATTGTCCGTGAAGAAATGGATGCCGCAGGGGCAGTTGAACTTCTAATGCCGGCCCTGCAGCAGGCAGAGCTTTGGGAGGAGTCAGGACGCTGGCAGACTTATGGTCCGGAACTCATGCGTTTAAAAGATCGTCATTCACGCGACTTCGCACTCGGCGCAACCCATGAGGAAGTGATTACATCTCTTATCCGGGATGAAATAAAATCATACAAGCGCCTGCCGCTGACTTTGTACCAAATTCAAACAAAGTTCCGTGATGAAAAACGACCACGGTTTGGCCTGCTTCGCGGCCGCGAATTTATTATGAAAGATGCATACTCCTTCCATGCTTCACAAGAGAGCCTGGACGAAGTATATGATCGTTTATTTGAAGCATATTCGAATATCTTCCGCCGCTGCGGATTGAATTTCCGGGCAGTTATTGCCGACTCAGGTGCAATGGGCGGAAAAGACACACATGAGTTTATGGTGTTGTCTGATATCGGTGAAGATACAATTGCGTATTCAGACACATCTGATTATGCAGCAAATGTAGAGATGGCGCCGGTTGCAGTCGTATATGAAAAAAGTGATGAGGAACAAAAACCGCTTGAGAAAGTAGAAACACCTGATTCAAAAACGATTGAGACAGTCAGTGCGTTTTTGGATGTTTCAGCTGAGCAGTGCATTAAAACGCTTCTTTTTAACGTTGACGATGAAATGGTCGTTGTTCTTGCACGCGGAGATCATGAAATCAACGATATTAAATTGAAAAATGCTTTAAATGCCAAAACGGTCGAAATGGCGGATGAAGAAGAGGCCGTAAAATTATTTGGTGCTTCGTTCGGTTCGCTTGGCCCGGTTGGCCTTCCGGCTGATGTAAAAATACTGGCTGATAACGCCGTTCAACCGATGGTAAACATTGTGTGCGGGGCGAACGAAAATGGCTTTCATTATGTGAATGCCAATGCAGATCGTGATTTCCATGTAACAGAATTTGCAGATCTTCGCTTTATTTTAGAAGGTGATCCGTCTCCAGATGGAGAAGGAACGATTCAGTTTGCAAAAGGAATCGAAGTTGGCCACATCTTCAAGCTGGGCACGCGTTACAGTGAAGCAATGAACGCTGTGTATCTGGATGAAAACGGCCGGACACAGCCGATGATTATGGGCTGCTACGGTATCGGCGTTTCCCGTGTTCTTGCAGCAATGGCGGAACAGTACAATGATGAAAACGGCTTTGTATGGCCGCTAAATCTTACGCCATTTGATGTTCATGTGATTCCTGTCAATGTGAAAGACTCGGCGCAGACAGATGCAGCAAACGAAATCTACACGGCTCTTCGGAATGCAGGTATGGATGTGCTGCTCGATGATCGTGCTGAACGTGCAGGGGTTAAGTTTACCGATAGTGATTTAATTGGTGTGCCTGTTCGTGTAACAGCAGGGAAAAAAGCTGCTGAAGGCATTGTTGAAATAAAAGTACGCCAGACAGGCGAAGTAGTAGAAACGTCTGTTGAAGAAATCGTGCAAGCGGTACGCAGCTTGCAGGCTGCACTTTAAAAGAAAAAGGATGACCGGCTCGTGCCGCTCATCCTTTTCTGTGTAAGGGGGAAATAAAAATGAAGGAAGCATCAAGTGGACGGAGCCGCTTTTTAATCCTGCTGGACCAGCTTCGGCTAACAGAAGATGCAGTGGTCCGCCACTTTGAAGGAACCGAAATCAAAAAATTAACCGTATTAAAACAAGAAAAAAAGTGGCATTTTGTATTTGCGGCCCCAGCGCTGATTCCGTGTAATGTTCTCATGCGGTTTGCCGATGCGCTGTCTGCCACATTTGCCACATTTGCCTCGGTTACTTTTTCAATGGAAGTGCAGGATCGTACATGTACACCTGAGTATATTATCGAGTATTGGCCGTATTGCGTCCGCCAGCTTGAAGGCATGGCGCCTCCGCTTTTAGCGGCATTAAACGGGCAAAAACCGGAGGTATCGGGGACCAAGCTTGTGATCCGCACCCAAAATGAAATGGAAGGCATGGCGCTGAAAAACAAATATGGACGCCGCTTGTCCGAAGTGTATGAAAGTCTTGGATTTCCGCCGCTGACATTTGACATACAGGTTTCCCAAAACGAACGAAACGAAGAATATGAAAAGTTTTTAGAAGAAAAGCGCAAAGAAGATGCGGAACGGGCACGTCAGGCAGTCATCGATATGCAAAACCGGGCAAAAGAGCAGGATGAGGCTCCGGAAGAATCCGGCCCTGTAACGATTGGTTATATGATCAAGCCGGATGCAGACTTTAAAAAGCTTGAAGAAATTGTTGATGAAGAGCGCCGGATTGCTTCAGAAGGGTATATCTTTGACGCAGAAACGAAAGAGCTGCGCAGCGGCCGTACGCTGCTCACTTTTAAGATTACCGACTACACGGACTCCTTAATGGTCAAAATGTTTTCACGTGACAAAGAAGACGCTGCGATGTTTAACCGTATTAAAAAAGGCATGTGGGTACGTGTGCGGGGGTCTGTTCAAAATGACACCTTTGTCCGTGACCTCGTGATGATCGCCAATGATGTAAATGAAATTCGTTCCCCGATGCGGGAAGATACAGCAGAGGAAAAACGGGTGGAACTTCATCTTCATTCACCGATGAGCCAGATGGATGCTATAACGTCTATCAGCACATTAGTCGGGCAGGCAAAAAAATGGGGGCATCCGGCTATCGCTATTACCGATCATGCAGTGGCTCAGTCGTTCCCGGAAGCATACAGTGCCGGAAAAAAACATGGCGTAAAAATTTTATATGGAATGGAAGCCAATCTCGTTAATGACGGTGTGCCGATCGCATACGAAGATGCCGACCGGGAGCTTGCTACAGACACGTATGTGGTTTTTGACGTTGAAACGACGGGTCTTTCAGCAGTATACGATACGATTATTGAACTGGCAGCAGTCAAAATAAAAGACGGTGAAATTATCGACCGGTTTGAACGATTTGCCAACCCGCATCATCCGCTGTCTGCAACGACCATTGAACTGACCGGGATTACCGATGACATGGTACAAGACGCTCCCGAGATAGACGAAGTGCTCCGTGATTTCAAAGAGTGGAGCGGGGATGCCATCTTGGTTGCGCATAATGCGTCGTTTGATATGGGCTTTATTCAAACAGGCTACAAAAAGTATGGTATCGGCCGGACCTCAAATCCAGTGATTGACACACTGGAGCTGGCACGTTTACTGTACCCGGATATGAAAAATCACCGGCTGAACACACTGGCGAAAAAATTCGATGTAGAATTAACCCAGCATCACCGTGCGATTTATGATGCGGAAGCGACGGGATACATCCTGCTTAAATTGTTAAAAGATGCAGATGAAAAAGGGATTAAGAAACATAACGAGTTCAATAACTTTATGGGGGAAGGCGGGGCCTATAAACGTGCACGCCCTTACCACTGTACGATTCTTGCCCAAAATGCAGAAGGGCTGAAAAACTTATTTAAGCTTGTGTCCCTCTCGCATATCAATTACTTTTACCGTGTGCCGCGCATCCCGCGTTCTGTTTTGCAAAAGCACCGCGGCGGCTTGCTGATTGGATCCGGCTGCAACAAAGGGGAAGTATTTGAAGCGATGATGCAAAAAGGGATGGACGAAGCACGACAGGCTGCTGAGTTTTATGATTATTTAGAAGTGCAGCCGAAAGCCGTGAATGCGCCGCTGATTGAAATGGAGCTTGTACGTGATGAAGCAGGTCTTGAAGATATTATTCGAAACATCGTCACCATTGGAGAAGAACAAAACAAATTAGTTGCCGCAACCGGCAATGTTCATTATTTAAATGAAGAAGACAAAGTGTACCGCCACATTTTAATTTCATCTATGGGCGGAGCCAATCCATTAAATCGCCAGACGCTGCCGGACGTTCACTTCCGGACAACGGATGATATGCTTGACGCTTTTTCATTTTTGGGGAAAGAAAAAGCGCATGAGATCGTTGTAACCAACACGAATAAGATCGCTGATATGATCGAAGAAGTCAAACCGATTAAAGACGATCTGTATACGCCGAAAATCGAAGGCGCTGACGAAGAAATGCGGGAAATGAGTTATGGTATGGCACGGAAGATTTATGGGGATGACCTGCCGGAAATTGTAGAAGCGAGGCTTGAAAAAGAATTAAAAAGTATCATCGGCCATGGATTTGCGGTTATTTACCTGATTTCGCATAAGCTGGTGAAAAAGTCGCTTGATGACGGTTACCTGGTTGGCTCACGCGGATCGGTCGGTTCGTCATTTGTTGCCACGATGACCGAAATAACAGAAGTAAATCCTCTGCCTCCGCACTATGTATGCTCATCGTGCAAAAAATCCGAGTTCTTTGATGACGGATCGGTCGGCTCTGGATTTGACCTGCCGGATAAAGATTGTCCAAACTGCGGCATTCCCTACAAAAAAGACGGACATGATATTCCGTTTGAAACATTCCTTGGATTTAAAGGGGACAAAGTACCGGATATCGATTTGAACTTCTCGGGTGAGTATCAGCCGCGTGCGCATAATTACACGAAAGAGCTGTTTGGTGAGGAGTATGTATTCAGGGCCGGCACCATTGGTACGGTAGCGGAAAAAACCGCCTACGGCTATGTGAAAAAGTATGCTGAAGAATATACGAAGCAATACCGGAGTGCTGAAGTAGACCGTCTTGTATCTGGATGTACGGGCGTTAAGCGGACAACCGGACAGCATCCAGGCGGTATTATCGTTGTGCCGGATTACATGGATATATACGATTTTTCACCGATTCAGTATCCGGCAGACTCTGATAAATCGGAGTGGAAAACGACCCATTTTGATTTCCATTCCATCCACGATAACCTGCTTAAGCTCGATATTCTCGGCCACGATGATCCAACGGTAATCCGGATGCTTCAGGATTTATCAGGCATAGATCCAAAAACGATTCCGACCGATGACCCTGAAGTAATGAAGATTTTCAGCGGCACTGAATCCCTCGGTGTAACGGAAGAACAAATTATGTGTAAAACCGGTACACTTGGTATTCCGGAATTTGGTACGCGGTTCGTCCGCCAGATGCTTGAAGAAACAAAACCAACTACATTCTCAGAGCTCGTTCAAATTTCCGGTTTGTCTCACGGAACGGATGTATGGCTCGGCAATGCGCAGGAACTGATTCAAAAAGGCATCTGCCAGCTGTCTGACGTAATCGGCTGCCGGGATGACATTATGGTCTATTTGATTTACCAAGGGCTTGAACCGGCTTTTGCTTTTAAAATCATGGAATCTGTCCGTAAAGGAAAAGGGCTGACAGAAGAAATGGAAGAAGAAATGCGCAAAAATGAAGTGCCGGAATGGTATATTGATTCATGTAAAAAAATCAAATATATGTTTCCGAAAGCGCACGCCGCCGCTTACGTTTTAATGGCCGTGCGGATCGCATACTTTAAAGTGCATTTGCCGCTTCTTTACTATGCTGCTTATTTCACGGTCCGTGCGGAAGATTTTGATATCGATGTGATGTCAAAGGGCTCTTCTGCGATCAAAGCACTGCTTCAGGAAATTAACGCAAAAGGGCTGGATGCATCACCGAAAGAGAAAAACTTGATGACGGTTCTTGAGCTGGCACTTGAGATGGTAGAGCGAGGCTTTACGTTCAAAAAAGTGGATTTATATCGTTCAAGCGCAGATGAATTTGTCATTGACGGCAATTCTCTTATTCCGCCGTTTAATGCGCTGCCGGGTCTTGGGACAAATGCGGCTAAAAATATTGTGGCGTCCCGTGAACACGGTGAGTTTTTATCCAAAGAGGATTTACAGCAGCGTGGTAAGGTTTCGAAAACCATTATGGAATACTTGGAGAAAATGGGATGTCTCGATGCGCTGCCCGACCAAAACCAGCTGTCACTGTTTTGAGGCGCGTTTGCAAAAAGGGTGCATTTATGGTATCCTTACAGATGGAAATTGCATGATAACTCTCTTCGAAAGAGTGGGCCGCCCCCACTCTTTCGTGTTTGTTGCGGGGATGTTCCGAAACAAATTTTTTCATGCGGGAGGATAAAAAATGAGCAAAATCATCGAAACGGTTGAACAAATCGCCGTACCAATCATTGAAGAATTAAACCTCGAACTCGTTGAAACAGAGTATGTAAAAGAGGGGAAAAACTGGTTTTTGCGCCTCTACATTGACAAAGAAAACGGCGTGGACATTGAAGAGTGCGCAGCGGTCAGCGAACGGTTGAGCGAAAAGCTTGATGCACTCGACCCGGACCCGATTCCACACAATTATTTCCTTGAAGTTTCATCACCAGGGGCAGAGCGCCCGCTTAAAAAAGAGCAGGATTTCGAACGGGCTGTCGGCCGGCATGTGAACATTAAGCTTTATGAGCCAATTGATGGGGAAAAAACATTTGAAGGAACACTTCTTTCGTTTGCAGATGGCGAGCTGACTGTAGAATATATGGTTAAAACCCGCAAAAAGCAAGTAACGGTTCCACTTTCCAAAGTGGCAAAAGCGCGTCTGGCTGTCACATTTTAAAAAAATTTAATAAGATATGGATGTAAGGAGGCTTTTTGGCCAATGAGTTCAGAATTATATGATGCGTTGCTTTATCTTGAGAAAGAAAAAGGCATTGAGCGCAGTTTGTTAATTGAAGCAATTGAAGCAGCACTTGTCTCAGCGTATAAACGCAATTTTAACCAGGCACAAAACGTTCGGGTGGAGCTGAATTTAGAAGCCGGCTCAATGCGTGTGTTTGCCCGGAAAGAGGTTGTAGAGGAAGTATTCGACTTCCGTTTGGAAATTGCGTTGGCTGATGCAGTACAAATCAATCCTTCGTATGAAATTGGCGATGTGGTCGAAATGGAAGTAACACCAAAAGATTTTGGCCGGATTGCAGCTCAAGCAGCAAAGCAAGTTGTAACGCAGCGTGTTCGTGAAGCAGAACGCGGAATTATTTATTCAGAATTTATCGACCGTGAAGAAGATATTATGACCGGTATTGTACAACGCCAGGATGCCCGCTTTATTTATGTAAGCCTTGGCAAAATCGAGGCGCTTTTGCCACAGGCAGAGCAAATGGCGAATGAAACATACAAGCCGCATGATCGAATCAAAGTGTTTATTACAAAAGTGGAGCGGACAACAAAAGGCCCGCAAATTTATGTATCACGCACACATCCAGGACTTCTGAAGCGCTTGTTTGAAATTGAAGTGCCGGAAATTTTTGACGGCACTGTTGAAATTCGCTCGGTATCACGCGAAGCAGGCGACCGTTCCAAAATTTCTGTTCATGCAGAAAACCCGGAAGTGGATCCGATTGGCGCATGCGTCGGTCCGAAAGGCAATCGCGTTCAGGCAATCGTAAACGAGCTGAAAGGCGAAAAAATCGATATCGTTCAGTGGTCAGAAGATCCGGTTGTCTTTGTGGCTAATGCCCTCAGCCCGGCTAAAGTCGTTGAGGTTATGGTGGATGAGGAAAACAAAGCAACAACCGTTATCGTACCGGATTATCAATTATCACTGGCTATCGGCAAGCGCGGTCAAAACGCCCGTCTTGCAGCGAAACTAACAGGCTGGAAAATTGATATCAAAAGTGAAACGGACGCTCGGGCAGCAGGCATTTATCCAAGCGGAAAAACAGCCGAGCAGGATGAAGACGATACAGAGCCGTCGAACAACAACCTTGAAGATTTCTTTTCTGAAGAAATCGAATAAGGAGGCGTACTGCAATGCCAATGCCTAAAAAAGTGCCGCTTAGAAAGTGTGCGGCAACAGGAGAAATGAAACCCAAAAAAGAAATGATCCGCATTGTCCGGTCGAAGGAAGGCGAAGTGTCCGTTGACCCAACCGGCAAAAAATCGGGACGGGGCACTTATGTTTCCCGGACGAAAGAAGCGGTGGAAGCAGCTCAAAAGAAAAATGTGCTGGCACGGCAGCTGAGTGCGGAAGTGCCGCCATCTATTTATGAAGAATTATTTGAGCTTGTGGCGAAAGGCAACGACTGAGATGGCCGTACATCCATGGGCTTCGTTTCTCGGTCTTGCCAACCGGGCCGGCAAGCTGATTACCGGTGAAGAACTGACCGTAAAAGAAATACAGCGCGGGAATGCAAAACTGGTTCTTTTATCAAAAGATGCATCCCGCAACACAGAAAAGAAAATAACGGATAAAGCAGCTTTTTACAAAGTGCCGGTGCGCCGCGTAGAAAATCGCGAAGTACTCGGACAGGCCATTGGCAAAGAAGCGCGTGTCGTTGTGGCGGTAACGGACACCGGTTTTGCTAAAAAGCTTAAAACGCTTATCGAGGAGGAGTGACAGAAGCGATCTGTCATGACAAGGAGGCTGTTTGAATTTGAATAATAAACCGAATAATCAACAATCAACTACGAACAAACCGGCGGGAAATCGTGGACCGGCAAAGCCGAAGCCAACAGGTTCTAGACCAGGCCAGCAAAAGCAGGGCGGTTCAAAACCGGGTTCCCGCGGCATTAACGGCGGGCCACGCGGAAAAGGCCGTTCCGGTGGACAGCGTAAAGGAGCACCGAAACAGCCAATTCCAGTGAAAAAGAAAGAAATTCCGGAAAAAATTGTTTTCTCGGGTTCTTTAACAGTAGGCGAGCTTGCCAAGAAAATGAACGTTGAACCATCTGATGTCATTAAAAAATTGTTTATGCTCGGCGTAATGGCAACGATTAACCAGGAGCTTGATAAAGATGCCATTGAACTTGTGGCAGGAGAGTTTAACGTAGAGGTAGAAGAAGAAATTTTAATCGATAAAGCAGACCTTGAAACATATTTTGAAGAAGAAGATACTGAAGAAACTGCGGTTGAACGTCCGGCTGTTGTAACCATTATGGGTCACGTTGACCACGGAAAAACGACACTTTTGGATTCTATCCGTAACACAAAAGTAACAGAAGGCGAAGCTGGTGGTATTACGCAGCATATCGGTGCCTACCAAGCTGAAGCAAACGGCAAAAAGATTACATTCCTTGACACACCAGGACACGCTGCGTTTACAACAATGCGTGCACGTGGTGCGAAAGTAACCGATATTACCATTCTTGTAGTGGCAGCAGATGACGGTGTTATGCCGCAGACCGTTGAAGCCATCAACCACGCAAAAGCAGCAGAAGTGCCGATTATCGTTGCTGTAAACAAAATTGATAAGCCGGCTGCAAATCCGGATCGTGTGATGCAGGAATTAACAGAGCATGGACTTGTTCCTGAAGCATGGGGCGGCGATACCATCTTCGTTCCACTTTCAGCAAAACACGGCGAAGGTATTGATACATTGCTCGAGATGATTCTTCTTGTTGCAGAAGTAGAAGAATTAAAAGCAGATCCAAAACGAAAAGCAATGGGTACAGTTATTGAAGCCGAGCTGGATAAAGGCCGCGGTTCTGTAGCAACATTGCTTGTTCAAAACGGTACGTTAAATGTCGGTGACCCGATTGTTGTTGGAAACACATTTGGACGTGTCCGCGCCATGGTAAACGACATTGGCCGCCGTGTTAAAACAGCTGGCCCGTCTACCCCGGTTGAAATTACCGGATTGAATGAAGTGCCGCTTGCGGGTGATCGATTCGTCGTATTCGAAGACGAGAAAACAGCACGTCAAATCGGGGAATCCCGTGCGCAGGATGCTCTTTTGGCACAGCGGAGCGAGAAAACAAAAGTCAGCCTTGATAACCTGTTTGAACATATGAAACAAGGGGAAATGAAAGATTTAAACATCGTTTTAAAAGCCGATGTACAAGGATCGGTTGAAGCGGTAGCGGCTGCTCTTCAAAAAATTGAAGTAGAAGGCGTAAACGTAAAAATCATCCATACCGGTGCCGGTGCGATTACAGAATCAGATATTATTTTGGCTTCTGCTTCAAATGCCATCGTTATTGGATTCAATGTGCGTCCGGATGTGAATGCAAAACGCACGGCGGAAGCGGAAGAAGTAGAAGTACGTCTGCATCGTATTATCTACAAAGTCATCGAAGAAATCGAGGCTGCGATGAAAGGAATGCTTGATCCGGAATTTGAAGAAAAAATTATCGGACAAGCGGAAGTACGCCAGACATTCAAAGTGTCTAAAATCGGTACAATTGCGGGAAGCTATGTAACAGAAGGGAAAATCACACGTGATTCAGGCGTCCGCTTGATTCGCGACGGCATCGTTATTTTCGAAGGAGAAGTCGATGCGCTGAAACGCTTCAAAGATGATGCAAAAGAAGTCGCGCAGGGCTATGAGTGCGGGATTACTATTCGTGGCTTTAATGATGTCAAAGAAGGCGATGTTATTGAAGCGTTTATCGAACAGGAAATCGAACGTAAGTAACCTTCGTCCCAAGGAGTGAGAAGTATGTCAATGCGTTCTAATCGTGTGGCGGAACAAATGAAAAAAGAACTGACGGAAATTTTAAGCCGGAAAGTTAAAGATCCCCGTATCGGATTTCTAACTGTAACGGATGTAGAGGTTACCGGAGATCTGCAGCAGGCAACCGTTTATATTACGGTGCTTGGCGGTGAAGAAGAGCGGGAGGGCACACTGAAGGCATTAGCGAAAGCAAAAGGATTTATCCGTTCTGAACTTGGAACTCGAATCCGCCTTCGTAAAACCCCGGAGCTTATGTTTGAGTTTGATGAATCAGTTGCGTACGGAAACAAAATCGATACGCTGCTGCGGGAATTAAGAGACTCAGACCCGTCGTAATACAAAAAGAGCGCCTTGAGAAGCAGCAGGAATGTCGGCTGCTTGATCAGGCGCTTTTTTTTGATAGCAAAAGCAAAAGGAGGCTTGAAATATGAATGGCATTTTGCCGCTATGGAAAGAAAAAGGAATGACATCACATGACTGTGTATTTAAAGCCCGTAAAATTCTTCGTACGAAAAAAGTAGGCCATACGGGTACACTCGATCCCGATGTAGAAGGCGTGCTTCCTCTTTGTATCGGGACAGCAACGAGGCTCGCTGAATATATTACCGACAGTGGAAAAACCTATGAGGCAGAAGTAACCATTGGCTTTTCAACAGAAACGGAGGATGCGTCCGGAGCAGTGGTGGAGTCAAGGGCGGTTGACCGGTCTATTACGGATGCCGAGCTTGAAAGTGTGCTCCAAAGCCTCACTGGTGAAATTGAGCAAATACCACCTATGTACTCGGCTGTAAAAGTGAACGGCAGGCGTTTATATGAATATGCACGGGCCGGACAAACGGTAGAGCGCCCGTCACGGATCGTCTCTATTTACAGCATTGAGCGAATCAGCCCAATCGAACAGGAAAATGAAAAAGTCCGCTTTTCCATTCGCGTTTCTTGCGGGAAAGGGACCTATATTCGAACTTTGGCTGTAATGATTGGCGAAAAGCTCGGCTACCCGGCGCATATGTCACGCTTAGTACGTACCCATTCAGGAGGCTTTGGTGAAGACGACTGCGTCACGCTGTCTGTGCTGGCGGAACGGGCTCCAGAGGACGTCTTAAAGCCGGTTGAAACAGCGGTTTCTCATTTGCCGAAGTGGATCGTAAATGATACAGTAGCAGTAAAGGTAAAGAATGGGGCTGTTTTGTCGAAGCCTGCCCAGTGGCCGGCTGGGGAGTCCGAAGCAGCTGTTTATTTAAACGGGGAACTATTGGCCATCTACCAGGTTCATCCGGAAAAAACAGGGCTGATCAAGCCGGTTAAAGTGATGCCACAATGACAGAGAGACAGGTGTGAAATGTATGGATGTTATTATGCTGCGCCACCCGCACAGCCATAAAAAAGAAGAATTCGAACCGATGGCGCTTGCGCTTGGGTTTTTTGACGGGGTACATAAAGGGCATCAACAGGTAATCTCTGCTGCTAAAAAAACGGCGGATATGCACGGCTGGAAAAGTGCCGTGATGACGTTTGATCCTCATCCGTCTGTTGTTCTTGGCAGAAAGCATCAGCATATCCGCTATATTACTCCTCTTGAGGAAAAAAAGCGTTTGATCGCTGATCTCGGTATTGACTATTTGTTCGTGGTCCGATTTACGTCTGATTTTGCAGCCCTCGAACCACAGCAGTTTGTAGACCAGTATATCATTGGTTTAAATGTTCAGCACGTGACGGCCGGTTTTGATTATACATACGGCCGTCTTGGAAAAGGAACGATGGAAACATTACTGTTTCATTCACGCGGGGCATTTGCTTTTACATCTGTTGATAAGCTTGAATTTGGGGAGGAAAAAGTAAGTTCGACCAAAATAAGAAAGCTGCTTTCGGAAGGACTTGTACGCGATGCGTCCGATTTACTCGGCCGCCCTTACCGGATGCACGGGACGGTTATTCACGGTGATAAACGCGGCCGGAAAATGGGTTTTCCCACCGCGAATATCGAACCCGATGATGATTATTTCCTGCCGCGCACCGGTGTATACGCTGTGAAAATCCGTGTGAAAAATGAATGGCATGAAGGGGTGTGCAATGTTGGGTTCCGTCCAACATTTAAAAGTCCGGACAAGCCGGTTTTATCAATCGAAGTGCATATTTTTCGGTATACGGGGGATATTTACGGAGAAGAAGTGGAAGTGGACTGGTTTATTCGGCTGCGCGGGGAGCAAAAGTTTAGCGGTATTGAAGAGCTGGCTGCACAAATTGAACGGGATAAAAAAGCAGCTGTACATTTCTTCGACAGCAAACGTCTTGACGAAAAAGCATAAATTTCTTATAATAAGAAGTGCTTGACATTTTGAACCGCTGCTTGGCATCGCGAATCTCCAACGCATGCTCGGCTGACGGGGATGAATCAATTTAAAGGAGGAATTACAAATGGCATTAACACAAGAACGCAAAAACGAACTAATTCAGGAGTACAGAACACACGAAAGCGACACTGGGTCTCCAGAAGTTCAAATCGCTGTATTAACTGAACAAATCAACACGTTGAATGATCACTTACGTACACATAAAAAAGACCACCATTCACGTCGCGGTCTTCTAAAAATGGTCGGCCGCCGTCGTAACCTGCTTTCATACCTTCGTAACAAGGATGTAGCACGTTACCGCGAGTTGATCCAAAAGCTCGGTTTGCGCCGATAATTCACGATAAAGCGGGATTTTTCCCGCTTTTTTGTTAGGAAAAAAACGTTTTTTTAAATAAAGAGAGGTGCAACCAAATGGAGCAGGGAAAAAGAACATTTTCCATCGACTGGGCAGGACGCGAATTAACGGTTGAAATAGGACAAATCGCGAAGCAGGCCAATGGTTCAGCGCTAATTCGCTACGGCGATACGGTCGTACTTAGTTCTGCAACAGCTTCTAAGGAAGCGAAAGCAGTGGATTTCTTTCCGTTAACAGTAAACTACGAAGAGCGTCTTTATGCCGCAGGTAAAATTCCAGGCGGATTTATTAAAAGAGAAGGCCGTCCGAGTGAAAAAGCGACACTGGCAAGCCGGTTAATTGACCGCCCAATTCGTCCGCTTTTTGCCGATGGATTCCGTAATGAAGTTCAAGTGATCAGCATGGTCATGAGTGTAGACCAGGACTGCTCACCTGAAATGGCTGCAATGTTCGGTTCCTCACTGGCGCTGTCAGTATCAGATATTCCATTCGAAGGTCCAATTGCCGGGGTAAACGTCGGCCGTGTAGACGGTTCTTTCGTGATCAACCCGACAGTGGAGCAGCAGGAAAAAAGTGACATTGATTTGTCGGTCGCTGGTACTAAAGAAGCAATCAACATGGTTGAAGCGGGAGCAGACGAAGTACCAGAAGAAGTGATGCTTGAAGCGATTATGTTTGGCCACGAAGAAATCAAGCGCTTAATCGCTTTCCAGGAAGAAATTGTCGCTGCATGCGGCAAAGAAAAGCGTGAAGTTGTTCTTTATGAAAACGACAAAGTGCTGGAAGCCAAAATTCGTGCAATGTGTGAAGCGGATATGAAGCAGGCGATTCAAACACCTGAAAAGCATGCGCGCGAGGAAGCGATCACAGAAGTGAAAAATGCTGTGAAAGAAGCGCTTCTTTCGGAAGGCGAAGAAGAAGGAGTGCTGGCTGAAGCCTCTGCTATTCTGGAAAAACTCGTTAAAGAAGAAGTGCGCCGTTTGATTACCGTTGAAAAAATTCGTCCAGACGGCCGGAAGATCAACGAAATTCGTCCGCTTTCTTCCGAAACCACATTACTTCCACGTACACATGGCTCTGCTATGTTTACCCGTGGACAAACACAGGTACTGAGTGTAGCTACGCTTGGTGCTTTAGGTGATGTGCAAATTTTGGACGGTCTTGGAACGGAAGAATCAAAACGGTTTATGCACCATTACAATTTCCCTTCGTTCAGCGTAGGGGAAACACGTCCGCTTCGTGCACCGGGCCGCCGGGAAATTGGGCATGGTGCTCTTGGAGAGCGTGCTCTTTATCCAATTATCCCTGATGAAAAAGACTTCCCGTATACGATTCGCCTTGTATCAGAGGTGCTTGAATCGAACGGATCTTCATCTCAAGCGAGTATTTGTGCAAGCACAATGGCGATGATGGATGCAGGTGTACCAATTAAAGCGCCTGTAGCTGGTATTGCAATGGGTCTTGTTAAGTCTGGCGAGCATTATACAGTATTGTCTGATATTCAAGGCATGGAAGACCACCTTGGTGATATGGACTTTAAAGTAGCCGGTACAGCAAAAGGCGTGACCGCTCTTCAAATGGATATTAAAATCGACGGATTAAGCCGTGAGATTTTAGAAGAAGCGCTTCAGCAGGCAAAAGAAGGCAGAATGCATATTTTAGAGCATATGCTGTCTGTAATTGATACGCCGCGCAATGAATTGTCGGCTTACGCGCCGAAAATTGTGACCATGACCATCAACCCAGATAAAATCCGTGATGTTATTGGGCCGAGCGGCAAACAAATCAATAAAATTATTGAAGAAACTGGCGTAAAAATCGATATTGAACAAGACGGAACCGTCTTTATTTCATCGGTGAACCAGGAAGACAATGAACGGGCGAAGAAAATTATCGAAGACATTGTACGTGAAGTACAAGTCGGCGAGCTTTACATGGGAAAAGTAAAGCGTATTGAAAAATTCGGCGCTTTTGTTGAGCTGTTCAAAGGCAAAGACGGTCTTGTGCACATTTCCGAGCTTGCTGAAGAGCGGGTGGGCAAGGTAGAAGATGTATTGAAAATAGGCGATGAAATCCTTGTTAAAGTAATTGCCATTGATAATCAAGGGCGCGTAAATGTGTCTAGAAAAGCTGTTTTAAAAGAACAGCGTGAAAAAGAAGAAGCAGCTAAACAGCAGCAGTAACATTAAAGGCAGGGACTTCGTGTGAAGTCTCTGCTTTTTTTATAGCTTTTGGCAGCGAAGTATGATATTGTTATTCATTGATATTGTGATGTGGTCAACAAGATGAACAGAAACTAGGGGGATATGATTACGTTGATAAAACGATTTACATGCAAGAATGGCGTGACCATCGTAACAGAAGAAATGACCACGGTTCGGTCCGCTGCAATTGGCATATGGATTGCAACAGGATCCCGTGACGAGTCACCAGAACTAAACGGTGTATCCCATTTTCTTGAACATATGTTCTTTAAAGGAACAGATACATTAAGTGCAAAAGAAATAGCAGAAAGCTTTGACAGCATCGGCGGTCAAGTAAATGCTTTTACGTCAAAAGAATACACGTGCTACTATGCAAAGGTGCTTGATAATCATGCAGAGCACGCTTTAAATGTGCTGGCAGATATGTTTTTCCATTCTAAATTTGATACAGAAGAGCTTGAAAAAGAGCGCAATGTTATTTTAGAGGAAATTAAAATGTATGAAGACGCGCCGGACGATATCGTTCATGATTTGCTTAGCAGCGCCGCTTACGGTGACCATCCGCTTGGCCTTCCGATTTTGGGGACAGAAGAAACATTGGCAGCTTTCACACGTGACACGCTCAAAGAATACATGTACAACATGTATACACCGGATCGGGTAGTCATTTCGATCGCAGGCAATATTACAGAAGAGCTCGTGAAAAAAGCAGAAGCTCTTTTTGGAGAGTACGAAGGCGGCAAAGCGCCGGCCATGGAGGCTGTTTCCCACTTTTACCATGAGAAAAAAGCACGCTCGAAAGAAACAGAGCAAGCGCATTTATGCTTTGGATATGAAGGTGTCCCAATCGGAGACAAAGACATTTACAATTTAATCGTACTCAATAATATTATCGGTGGAAGCATGTCTAGCCGTCTTTTCCAGGAAGTTCGTGAAGAACGGGGTCTTGCGTATTCCGTGTACTCGTACCATTCTTCTTATAAAGATACGGGTCTGATCACATTTTATGGTGGAACAGGAGCCGAACAGCTGGAAGAATTATATGCGACCATTATGAAGTCCATCGACCTTGTTAAAAAGGAAGGAATTACACCAAAAGAGCTTCAAAACAGTAAAGAACAGCTTAAAGGCAGCTTAATGCTTAGCCTGGAGAGCACAAACAGCCGTATGAGCCGTAATGGAAAAAACGAGCTGCTTCTTAAGCGCCACCGTACGCTTGATGAAGTCGTCTCACTAATTGATAACGTAACAAAAGACCGGGTGGACGCACTGGCAGCAGAATTGTTTAATAAACCATTCTCAGCCGCGCTGATCAGCCCGGATGGCAAATGGCCGAAAACAGCCCAAATTTGAATCCGCTCAAAGAGTGGATTCTTTTTTTTGGAACAAAACAGAACGCACAGGGAAAAATGGCGGTTCATACAATAAAAAGAATACGCCGCAATTGGAGGAGATTTAGGTGAAAGCATTGATTTATGGCGGAGATGCCAGACAGATTGAGATGGGCCGCCTGTTAATGGAACGCGGCATCCATGTGTACATGGCTGGATTTGATCAGGCAAAGAAGGAACTCTCAGGCGCACAGGTTCTGAAACCGGAAGATGTGTCCTATCAGTTGATGGACTTGTTTATATTGCCGGTTTCGGGCGTGAAAAAAGGAGGGGTAGTGGATGCCCCGTTTTCATCAAAACCGCTTTTCATGACAAAAGAAATTGCCGAGTCTCTGTCACCCAATTGCATTATCGTAAGCGGCATTGAAACACCAGCTTTAAAAAGCATAGTAGACCGTGACATTCTGTATATTTTCGACCGGGAAGACGCAGCGGTGCTTAACTCTATTCCGACAGCTGAAGGAACCCTGATGATCGCCATGCAAAAAACGGATCATACCATTCACGGGGCCAATGTGATGGTGATCGGGCTTGGCCGCGTCGGTATTACAACGGCCCGGCTGTTCCATCAGGCCGGTGCTCATGTAACGGCAGCGGTCCGGGAAACAGGGAAGTTTGCTAGAGCAAAAGAAATGAGCCTGTATCCTTTTTATATGGAAAGCATGAAAGAAGAAATTAAACGAGCCGACATTGTGGTCAATACAGTGCCGGATATGGTTTTAACAAAAGAAATATTAGAGCAAATGAAGCCGGGCTCTCTAGTGATTGATCTCGCCTCTGAACCGGGAGGAACGGATTTCGAAGCTGCCCAAAAAGCAGGAATAGAAGCCATTCATGCTCTAGGCCTGCCGGGCAAAGTAGCGCCGAAAACAGCTGGGGAAATACTGGCTCATGTTTTATGGGATGCTGTAAAAGAATGGAAAGAAGAAAGGGGATTGTAAGAAGTGGACCTATCGTTAAAAGGGCGTCGGATTGGGTTCGGGATCACAGGATCACATTGTACATTTGAAGAAATAGTGCCGGTCGTGGCAAAGTTAAAAGAACTGGGAGCCGAGGTAGTGCCGGTGGCAACGAATACAGTGCAAAAAGAAGCAAGCCGGTTCGGTTCGGCAGGAGAGTGGCTGAAGAAAGTAGAAGAGGTAGCAGGCCAAAAAGCGATTACAACCATTCAAGATGCTGAACCGCTGGGACCAAAAAATCCAGTAGATTGCATGGTGATCGCGCCTATGACCGGAAACTCCATCAGTAAATTTGCCAACGCTGCTACAGACTCTCCCGTCTTAATGGCTGCCAAGGCTACACTGCGGAATGGAAGCCCTGTGGTGGTCGCTGTTTCAACAAACGATGCGCTTGGATTAAACAGCCAAAATATTGTGAAGCTCTTAAATATGAAAAATATTTATTTTGTTCCTTTTGGCCAGGACGATCCCATTAAAAAACCAAATTCTTTAGTGGCGTTTATGGATTTGATTCCCGCAACGGTTTCACAAGCCCTTTCCCATAAACAAATTCAGCCGCTGCTGAAAGAATATCCGTCTTCAACCGTTTAAAGAAATCACCGCTTTTTTTATTTCCCATTGATTTTCTTCTTTCCATCGTCCTTTAATGTGTTAAAATAGTGCTATTATCGGTATCAAGATACTATTTTCAACATTCATGATAATTCGACAATGTATCTTTATACAAAAAGATGAACTTTTATTACCGGAAGGGGAAGATTTGAATGAGTAACACAGGTTTTCACGTAGCCGTCGTTGGGGCGACGGGAGCGGTCGGACAGCAAATGCTAAAAACATTGGAAGAGCGCAATTTCCCGATTAAGACATTGACGCTTCTTTCATCCGCCCGTTCAGCGGGAAAAACCGTTTCTTTTAGAGGCGAAGAAGTAACAGTTCAAGAAGCAAAGCCAGAGAGCTTTGAAGGAATCGATATCGCCCTGTTTTCCGCAGGAGGCAGCGTATCAGAAGCATTGGCTCCAGAAGCGGCAAAACGCGGTGCGATCGTGATCGATAATACAAGTGCTTTCCGTATGCATCCGGATGTGCCGCTTGTCGTGCCGGAAGTCAACAAAGAAGATTTGCGTAATCATAATGGCATCATCGCCAACCCGAACTGCTCAACGATTCAAATGCTTGTAGCGCTTGAGCCGATTCGCCAGGCAGCAGGCTTGAAAAAAGTAATCGTTTCTACGTACCAGGCTGTATCTGGTGCGGGAACAAAAGCAGTTGAAGAACTTTACAGCCAGACAAAAGCGATCGTAAACAATGAATCGTTTGAGCCGAAGATTTTACCAGTCGGCAGCGACAAAAAACATTATCAAATTGCATTCAACGCTATTCCGCAAATTGATAAATTCCAAGATAACGGCTTCACATATGAAGAAATGAAAATGATTAATGAAACAAAGAAAATTATGCATATGGAAGACCTGCCGGTTGCCGCAACGTGTGTCCGCCTGCCAATTGCAACGGGCCACTCAGAATCTCTTTATTTTGAAACAGAAAAAGGCGGCTTGAGCGCAGCGGATATCCAGGCTCTGCTAAAAGACGCTCCAGGTGTTGTGCTGCAGGATAATCCTTCTGAACAGCTTTACCCAATGCCGGCAGATTGCGTAGGCAAAAATGATACTTTTGTTGGACGGATTCGTAAAGATCTTGATACAGATAACGGTTTCCATATGTGGGTTGTTTCTGATAATCTGTTAAAGGGAGCAGCTTGGAATTCTGTTCAGATTGCTGAGACGTTAATTGAAATGGGCCTTGTAACAGAAAAATAAGCCGGCTGCCACTCCTAATTGAGAAAGCCAGGTGTATAATGTGAACATCATCATTCAAAAGTTTGGCGGGACATCTGTCCGTGATGAACAGTCGCGGCTGAGCGCTCTTAGTCATGTACAGCGCGCGGTCCGTGAAGGATATAAGGTAGTTGTCGTAGTTTCTGCGATGGGGCGAAAAGGCGATCCGTATGCGACGGATACGCTTCTTTCGCTTGCAGGAAGCGGGACAGGGGTGTTGACAAAGCGGGAAACAGACCTGCTCATGTCAACCGGAGAGCTTATTTCCAGTCTTGTTTTTTCAGCGATGCTGAAAGAAAACGGGCTGTCGTCTGTTGCGCTTACGGGCGCTCAAGCCGGCTTTTTAACGGACCATAACCATACGGATGCGAAAATTGTCAAAATCGAGCCGTCAAGGCTGCTCAAAGAATTTGAAGCGTGCGACGTCGTTGTCGTAGCAGGCTTTCAAGGTGCGACAAGCACAGGTGAAATTACAACTCTTGGACGCGGCGGCAGCGATACGTCTGCAGCAGCGCTCGGTGCAGCATTGCAGGCCGATTTTATCGACATTTTTACAGATGTAAACGGAATTATGACAGCCGATCCGAGAATTGCCAAAAATGCTCGGCCATTGTCTGTTGTAACTTATACAGAAGTATGCAACATGGCTTATCAAGGTGCGAAAGTCATTCATCCGCGGGCTGTGGAAATTGCTATGCAGGCGAAGGTGCCGCTTCGTATACGGTCTACGTATTCGGAGGAAACAGGTACCCTTGTCACTTCTTCTCCGGATGAAAACCGCGGCTCTGATACACGTGACCGGCTTGTGACGGGGATTGCCCACGTAACGGGCATCACGCGCATTCGAATACAAACGACAGAGCAGGCGGAGATTTTTGCATTGATGGCGTCAGAAGGCATCAGTGTCGATTTTATCAACATTTCTGAAGACCGTGTCACGTACACGGTTGTAGACGCAGATGCGCCAAAAGCAAAGCAGCGTTTAGAAGAAAATGGATATACTCCGCTTCTCGACCCTGATTGTGCGAAAGTGTCAGTTGTAGGCGCTGGCATGACAGGCGTACCGGGAGTTACATCGAAAATTGTTTCAGCGCTCGCTGCAAAAGGTATCTCTATTATGCAGTCCGCGGACAGTCATACGACGATCTGGGTGTTAGTGAAAGAAGGCCAGATGCCGGCTGCTGTTAATGCGCTGCATGATGCATTTTTACTTGAACAAATAAATGAATAGGCTGAATTGATTGAGGAAGCCGGAATTAGGAGGCGATTGCACATGATTTCTTTCGGCCGGTTGTCGACGGCAATGGTGACGCCGTTTGACTCAAAAGGAAACATTGATTTCGAAAAAACCACACAGCTGATTGAACATTTAATCGGAACCGGAACCGATTCGCTTGTCGTAGCGGGAACAACCGGTGAATCACCAACACTTACAACTGAGGAAAAAGTGGCGCTTTTCCGCCATACCGTTAAAGTAGTCAATGGCCGTATTCCGGTCGTTGCCGGTACGGGAAGCAACAATACAAAAGCGTCCATTGAATTAACGAAAAAAGCGGAGGCAGAAGGCGTTGACGCCATTATGCTCGTGGCTCCTTATTACAATAAACCGAACCAGGAAGGGTTGTTCCAGCACTTTAAAACAGTAGCGGAATCTACTCATCTTCCCGTTATGATCTATAACATTCCGGGCCGTTCTTCTGTTTTAATTGAGCCAAAAACAACGATCCGTCTTGCCAATGAAGTACCAAATATCATGTCAACAAAAGAAGCGAGCGGCAGCCTGGATATCATCACAGAAATCGTCGCAAATACTGGAGATGATTTTCTTGTATACAGCGGTGATGACGGGCTGACACTGCCGGTTCTTTCGGTAGGAGGCACAGGAATCATTTCTGTCGCATCTCACGTGGCTGGAAAAGAAATGAAGCAAATGGTGAATGCTTATTTAAGTGGAGATGTTCAAACAGCAGCTTCCATCCATCAAACCCTTCTTCCGCTTTTCCGCGGATTGTTTGCCGCACCAAATCCGGTGCCGGTCAAAACGGCTCTTCAAATGAAAGGTCTCGATGTGGGCGGTGTTCGTCTGCCGCTTCTTCCTTTAACAGAAGAGGAGCGAACAACCCTGTCGACACTGCTTTAAAAATAAAGCTGGTTTTTGCAGAACTTCTGCAAAAACCGGCTTTTCTTATTTCCTGGCAGATAGTATTGGCTTTCATTTTCTTCATCGCTTATAATAGACGTAATGTTTGGATCGGGTCTTTTAAATGTTTAGGAGGAAATAATGTGAGCAAGAGAACAAATGAATTAATTAAGATTATCCCGCTGGGCGGAGTCGGGGAAGTCGGGAAAAATATGACAGTCGTAGAAGTGGATCAGGATATTTTCGTGATCGACACCGGCCTTATGTTTCCTGAGAATGAAATGCTTGGAATCGATATTGTCATTCCGGACATTACATACCTGGAAGAAAACAAGGAGCGAGTGAAAGGTATTTTCCTGACGCACGGTCATGAAGATGCGATCGGCTCGCTCGGGTATGTACTTAAAAAAGTACAGGCACCTGTATATGGAACCAAATTAACCCTGGCGCTTGCCAAGATGCGCCTGCGTGAAGAGAATGTAAAAGAAGACGTTAAATTTTACACGGTTCATTCCGAATCGAAGTTGCGTTTTGATCATGCGGACGTGACTTTTTTCCGGACAACACACAGCATTCCGGATTCTGTCGGTGTCGCCATCCACACATCCGAAGGCGCCATCGTACACACAGGTGAATTTAAATTTGACCAAAGTGCAAAAGGCCACTACGCACCGGATATCGGCAAAATGGCGGCGCTTGGCAAAAATGGTGTTTTCGCTTTGCTTTCTGACTCTACAGAAGCTGAACGTCCGGGTCATACAACTTCTGAGGCAGTCATTGCCTCTCAGCTTTCAGATGCGTTTCATTCAGCTGAAGGCCGGATTATCGTTTCACTTTTTGCGTCTAACTTAATTCGTATGCAGCAGGTATTTGATGCCGCTTATGAAAATGGCCGCAAGGTAGCAGTGAGCGGAAAAAGCATTCAGCGTGTAAATGATATTGCCATACGGCTTGGCTATTTGCAGGTCGAAGATGATATTTTAATCAGCTTAAATGAAATTAGCAAGCATGCTGATCATGAAGTGGTGATCCTCGCAACAGGCGTACAAGGCGAGCCAATTGAGGCGCTTCAGAAAATGGCGAAGGGAACAAACCGTCATGTGAAAATCAAAGAAGGCGATACGGTTCTGATTACTGCATCTCCATCTCCAGGCTTAGAGCTGCTGATGGCCAAAACAGTCAACCTTCTTTACCGTGCCGGCGCAAATGTGTTAACAGGCAGCCGCCGTGTGCACGTTTCCGGACACGGGTCTCAAGAAGACTTAAAGTTTATGCTCAATTTAATGAAGCCGACGTATTTCATTCCGATTCAAGGGGAATACCGTATGCTTAAAGCACACAAAAACCTGGCACTAACGACTGGCGTGCCGGAAGAAAATACGTACATCCCGGAAAAAGGCGATGTCATTGAATTTAAAAATGGAAAGATGCGTCCGGCCGGTCGTGTAACCGCCGGCAATGTCCTGATTGACGGAATTGGTGTGGGAGATGTAGGCAATATCGTTCTTCGTGACCGAAAGCTGTTGTCACAGGATGGCATTTTCACGGTTGTGATTACGTTAAGCAAAAAACAAAAAAGAATTGTTGCCGGACCGGAAATTATCTCACGCGGTTTTGTGTATGTACGCGAGTCAGAAAAGCTGATCGATGATTCCGTAAAGCTTGTGACAGGTATTGTCGAGAAAAATCTTGCGGGTGAAACATTTGAATGGTCTGGTATTAAGCAGGATATTCGTGATCAATTAAACTCATTCTTACATGAAAAAACAAAGCGGCGTCCAATGATCCTGCCGATTATCATGGAAGTATAAACGCTCATATGTTCTCATGTGTCGATCATATGATATAATGTGAAAGCAGCCGAAACCGGCTGCTTTCAACTGTTTAAAGATCATGAAAAGTAGGGTGACGACATGGCACAAAAAAAACGAAAAAAACCGGTCCGGCGCCGGACCAATAAAGAAAAAAAGCAAATAGAATCATTGAAGATCCAGGGAGCCGGCGCTCTTATCTTTGTCCTTTGCGCTGTGGGGCTGCTTGGCACCGGAGTCGCTGGAGCTATTATTAAAGGAGCGGCCGCTTTTTTCTTTGGCACGCTGTATGCGCTCGGATTGATCGGTCTATGCGGTATGGCACTTTATATGATTGTAAGGCGAAAACGGCCGCCGGTTTGGGAACGTAAAATTACGGGCAGCCTGCTGGTGGTTGCCAGTCTGCTTGTATTTCTGCATATTCGCCTGTTTGAAAATCCGGCAGAAGGTGTGAATTACACAGCTGAAACGTGGTATTTATACAAACAAAGCGTTTCAGGTGTCGGAACGATGGATATCGGTGGCGGAATGATTGGTGGAGCCTTATTTCATCTTTTTTTCTTTCTATTTGGCCGGCCGGGCACATGGATTTTTGGACTGACTTTATTTTTCGCAGGGATTGTGTTAGTAGGCGGCAAGCCGCTTGTTGAAAAATTGGTACATGGCGCCGCTCTTGCGGGCGAAAAGCTGAACGATGCCTGGCATCAAGCGAGGGAACAGTGGGCAGAGCGAAGAGAATGGAAGGAACTGGAGCAGGAGCAGGCTGAGAAAGACAAGCCGAGAGCAGCGGTAAAAGAAGCTCTACCTGAAGTAGAAAGCAAAGAAGAGCCTGTTATGTCGGAGGCCGCACCGCTTATTTCAAGCTTTGCTGAAAAAGCCTACACAGAAGAACCGGCTGCGCTGCAGAAGAAACATGAACCGGCAGCACCGCAGGAAGCAGAGCCAGCGGTTCTATCGTTTACAGAATCAGAAAACAAAGACTACAAGCTGCCGCCGGCTTCTCTTCTCCAAAAACCGCAGCAGGCAGATCAAAGCAATGAAAAAAAACATATTCAAAAAAATGCTCAAAAACTCGAAAAAACCTTTCAAAGCTTTGGTGTCAAAGCGAAAGTGACTCAGATCCATCTTGGTCCGGCTGTCACTAAATATGAAGTACAGCCGGATACCGGCGTAAAGGTAAGCAAAATTGTCGGCTTGACGGATGATTTGGCGCTGGCGCTTGCAGCAAAAGACATTCGGATGGAAGCGCCAATTCCGGGCAAATCCGCTATAGGAATTGAAGTGCCGAATGCTGAAGTGGCGATGGTCAGCTTTCGTGAAGTGATTGAAGCAAAGCAGAATGAAAAAAAGGATTCAAAACTTTTAGCAGCACTCGGGCGTGATATTACCGGTGAAGCCATTGCAGCTGAACTGAATAAAATGCCGCACTTGCTTGTTGCCGGGGCAACGGGCAGCGGAAAAAGTGTCTGCATCAACGGCATTATCACCAGTATTTTAATGCGTGCTAAGCCGCACGAAGTGAAGATGATGATGATTGATCCGAAAATGGTGGAGCTTAATGTATACAATGGCATTCCGCATTTGCTCGCCCCCGTTGTAACAGACGCGAAAAAAGCATCACAGGCATTGAAAAAAGTAGTAGGGGAAATGGAACGCCGGTACGATTTGTTTTCACACACAGGCACGCGAAATATCGAAGGCTATAATGGGCATGTAACCAAGCACAATAACGAAACGGGCGAGAAGCAGCCTCATTTGCCGTACATTGTTGTGATTGTGGACGAGCTGGCTGACTTAATGATGGTTGCTTCAAGCGACGTAGAAGATTCGATTACAAGGCTTGCTCAAATGGCCCGGGCAGCCGGCATTCATTTAATTATTGCCACGCAGCGTCCATCTGTAGATGTTATTACTGGCGTTATTAAAGCGAATATCCCCTCGCGCATCGCCTTCTCTGTTTCATCGGCAACCGATTCCCGCACCATTTTAGATATGGGCGGTGCCGAAAAACTTCTCGGGCGCGGGGATATGCTTTTTTACCCGTCTGGAGCAGTAAAGCCGATTCGGGTTCAAGGTGCCTTTTTGTCAGATGAAGAGGTAGAAGATATCGTAGATTTTGTGATTGCCCAGCAAAAAGCGCAATACCAGGAAGAAATGATTCCAGAAGATGTGCCGGAAACAGCCGGCCAGTCGGAGGATGAGCTGTATGATGACGCGGTGCAGCTGATTGCTGAAATGCAGACTGCGTCGGTGTCTATGCTGCAGCGCCGCTTTCGCATCGGCTACAGCCGGGCAGCACGTTTAATTGACGAAATGGAAATGAGAGGCGTTATTGGTCCGTACGAAGGAAGCAAACCGAGAACGGTGCTTGTTCCAAAGCCGTCTGAAGAGCATATGTAAAAAAGAACAGCCGAAGGGCTGTTCTTTTTTTAAAAAACTTTTTTACTAGCGTATGCATGTTTTTAAAAGCGGTTTCTTTGTAGTTATTACTTTGCTTGTATAATAATACGAATGGGAGAATGTTTAAGAAATTCTTTCTTTTCACTATTAAATAGTATCTTTTCAATTATCAAAAAAAATGATATGTTAAATGAAATTAGCGTAAATGTTAAACCTCAGAGGTCTGATGTCTCGTGCGAATGAAATGAAAAGGTGGTGACGATTCCGTGTCCATTAAACAGGACAACCGGCATTTATACCTTCAGGTAATTGACCGGCTGAAAAAAGATATTGAAGAAGGGATCTACAAAGAAAAAGAAAAGCTTCCTTCAGAATTTGAGCTGGCCAAACAGCTTGGCGTCAGCAGAGCCACTCTTCGGGAAGCGCTGCGCATACTCGAGGAGGAAAATGTGATTATCCGGCGTCATGGAGTAGGCACATTTGTTCATTCCAAGCCATTATTCACATCCGGCATTGAGCAGTTGATCAGTGTGACGGATATGATTGTAAATGCTGGCATGGAACCGAGTACCATTTTTCTCTCGTCTGCAGTGATGCAGGCAACTGAGGAGGATGCGCGCAGGCTGGCATGTGAGCCGGATGCGGAATTAATGGTGATTGAGCGTGTGCGGACCGCCAACGGAGTACCGGTTGTTTATTGTATTGATAAAATACCGAAAGTACTGTTTCCGGGGCAATTTGACGCAGGACAGGAATCCTTGTTTACCTTGTTTGACGAGCATGCTGCACATCCTGTTTCGCATGCTGTAGCCAACATTGAACCATATGGCTGGCATGAAAAAGTATCACCGATTCTGGATTGTGAGCCTGAAACCGCATTGCTTGCCCTAAAGCAGCTTCATTATACGGAGAATGATGTGCCGGTTTTGTACTCGGTGAATTATTTTCGGGCGGACAAGTTCAGTTTTCATGTTCTGCGCAGACGTATGTAATCCAGGCATCCACGTTAATTAAATTACTAGAGGGGGCATAAAAGAATGAAAAAACGTAATTTTGGTTTTGCAATGTCCATGGTTTTAGCAGCCGGCACAATTTTAGGTGCATGCGGCGGCGGTGAAGAAGCTGATAATAATGGCGGCGGCAACGGCGGAGGAGAATCCGATAAGTTTACGGTTGGGATGGTAACAGATGTCGGCGGTGTTGACGATAAATCCTTTAATCAATCTGCCTGGGAAGGGCTTCAAGCATTCGGTAAAGAAAACAATCTTGAAAAAGGCACGGATGGTTTTGATTACATTCAATCAAAAAGCGATGCCGATTACAAAACAAACTTGAATACTGCAGTTCGAAATGGCTTTGATTTAACGTATGGTATTGGTTATAAGTTAAAACCAGCCATTGAAGAAGTGGCAAAACAGCGGAAAAACAGCCAGTTTGCGATTGTGGATGATGTGGTAGAAGGTTTAGATAACGTGACAAGCATTACATTCAAAGAAAATGAAGGTTCATTCCTTGTTGGGGTAGTAGCAGGCCTTCAAACAAAAACAGACAAAGTCGGATTTATTGGCGGAGTTGAAAGTGAACTGATCGACAAATTTGCCGGCGGTTTTGAAGCCGGTGTCAAAGCTGTAAATCCAGACGCGGACGTTGTTATTGAATATGCCGGTGCATTTGATAAAGCGGATAAAGGCCAGCAAATGGCATCTGCTATGTACTCTTCCGGTGCTGATATCATTTACCACGCAGCAGGCGGCACAGGAAACGGCGTATTTACAGAAGCGAAAAGCTTAAAACAAAAAGATCCAAGCAAAGAAATCTGGGTCATCGGTGTTGACCGCGACCAGGCAGAAGAAGGAAAAGTAACAGCAGGCGGCAAGGAAATGAACGTAACGCTGACTTCTATGGTTAAACGTGTAGACCTTGCTGTTCAAGACGTGGCAACAAAAGCCCAAAACGGTGAATTCCCGGGCGGCGAAGTGATTGAGTATGGTCTTGAGGCAAACGGTGTAAGCATTGCGCCAACACAGGATAACTTAACAGAAGAATCAAAAGCTGCTGTAAAAGAATGGACAGATAAAATTAAAAATGGTGAAGTTGAAGTGCCAACAAAACCAAGCGGAAAATAATCCGTTTATCGGATGCCGGACTGAACGCCGGCATCCCTTTTTAAAGATGACGGGAGTATAGACAAACTATACTGCCTTGATTTTTAAAAAATTTTGCTCATAAGGTCAGACATCCTACTGGATTATAAGCGTTTTAAAAAGGAGAGTGAGAAAGATGGATTATGTAATCGAAATGCTTGGCATTCGAAAAGAATTTAACGGATTCGTGGCGAACGATAATATTACGTTGCAGCTCGCCAAAGGAGAAATTCATGCTCTTCTCGGTGAAAATGGAGCGGGAAAATCGACCTTAATGAATGTGCTTTTCGGTCTTTATCAGCCAGAAGCAGGACGCATTCGGGTAAATGGAAAGGACGTTCACATTACTGATCCGAATAAAGCGAACGATTTAGGCATTGGCATGGTGCATCAGCATTTTATGCTGGTGGACACGTTCACTGTAACGGAAAATATTGTGCTGGGCAATGAGCCGAAAAAATTCGGAACGGTAAATATGAAAAAAGCTGAACAAAAGGTGCGGGAATTGTCAGAGCAGTATGGCCTTTCGGTTGATCCGACAGCGAAAATTGCAGATATTTCAGTGGGTATGCAGCAACGTGTCGAAATCTTAAAAACACTATACCGCGGTGCGGAAATCTTAATTTTCGATGAACCAACCGCCGTCTTGACGCCGCAGGAAATCAAAGAATTGATTGGAATTATGCGTGCGCTCATTAAAGAAGGAAAATCAATTATTCTCATTACGCACAAATTAAAAGAAATTATGGAAGTATGTGACCGGGTAACGGTCATTCGAAAAGGAAAAGGAATTGGCACAGTAGACGTATCGGAAACAAACCCGAATCATTTAGCGAGCTTAATGGTGGGCCGCGATGTAACCTTTACGACTGAGAAGACGGAAGCCGCTCCAGCTCATAATGTGCTCGAGGTACGTGGACTTTCGGTAAAAGATTCGCGCGGTGTCCCAGCGGTGCGTAATTTAAACCTCGATGTGCGGGCCGGTGAAATTGTCGGTATTTGCGGTGTAGACGGCAATGGCCAAACAGAATTGATCGAAGCTATTACAGGACTTCGAAAAGCAGCTGAGGGCTCTATTCAGCTGAATGGCAAAGATATTACAGGCTTTAAGCCGCGGAAGGTGACCGAAGCCGGTGTTGGGCATATTCCGCAGGATCGGCACAAGCATGGCTTAGTGCTTGACTACCCGATTGGCACGAACATCGTCCTTCAAACGTATTATCAAAAGCCGTATTCAAAAGCGGGAATTATGAATTATAAAGAAGTATACAAAAAAGCAGCCACGCTGATCAAGGAATTTGACGTACGGACGCCGTCTGAGACAACGCTGGCACGGGCTCTTTCAGGCGGGAACCAGCAAAAAGCCATTATCGGCCGGGAAGTGGATCGTAATCCCGACCTTTTAATTGCCGCCCAGCCGACACGCGGACTTGACGTCGGAGCAATTGAATTTATTCACCGTCGTCTTATCGAACAGCGTGACAGTGGAAAAGCGGTTTTGCTTCTTTCATTTGAGCTTGATGAAATTATGAATGTATCAGACCGGATCGCGGTTATTTATGAAGGGCAGATTGTCGCCAACGTGGATCCGAAAACAACAACAGAACAGGAACTTGGCCTCCTAATGGCCGGATCAAAGAAGGGAGCGGATGAGCGTGTCTAAAAATTGGACTGTATTGGCAGTTCCGGTTATTTCCGTTCTGCTGGGCCTGCTTGCGGGGGCCATTATTATGCTGGTCAGTGGAAACGATCCGGCAGCGGGGTATGCCGCCTTATGGAACGGGGCATTCGGTGATTCGTTTTACACAGGTGAAACATTGCGCCAAATGACGCCATATGTATTTGCAGGCCTTGCCGTTGCATTCGCTTTCCGAACAGGTTTATTTAATATCGGGGTAGAAGGACAGCTTCTTGTCGGGTGGCTTGCTTCGGTGTGGGTTGGTCTGGCATTTGAGCTTCCGAAATTCATTCATCTGCCGCTCGCTATTTTGGCGGGGGCGGCTGCAGGAGCGGCCTGGGGCTTTATTCCCGGCTTCCTAAAAGCGCGCCTGCGTGTACATGAAGTTATTGTAACCATAATGATGAACTACACAGCGCTTCATGTAACAAATTATTTTATCCGTGACGTAATCAGCGATGGAGCGGATGCAACAGATCCTGTGCATGAAACAGCCAGCCTTCAATCGGAGTTTCTGCAAAGCATAACAGATTTTTCATCACTTCATAATGGAATTTATTTAGCGGTTGCGGCCGCCATTCTGATGTGGTTTATGCTGGAAAAAACAACGCTTGGCTATGAACTGCGTGCAGTTGGTTACAATCAGCATGCCTCTGAATATGCCGGTATGAGTGTAAACCGGAACATTATTTTGTCCATGGTCATTTCAGGCGCATTTGCCGGTATTGGCGGCTCCATGCAGGGGCTTGGTACATTTGGCAATATGTTTATTAACTCCGGATTTTCCGGTATCGGTTTTGACGGTATCGCCGTTGCACTTTTGGGAGGAAATACAGCGATCGGCGTTGTGCTGGCGGCTCTTTTGTTCGGTGCATTAAAAGTAGGTTCATTGAATATGCCAATCGAATCAGGCGTGCCGAATGAGCTCGTTGAAATTGTCATTGCGCTGATTATTTTCTTTGTAGCATCAAGCTATATGATTACCTGGCTTCTAGGCCGCTTTAAAAAGAAGGAGGCGAAATAAATGGATGCGTTAACGATCATTGCGTTAATCGTTTCTTCGTCCTTGTTCGCAGCTACACCGCTTATTTTCACAGCACTTGGCGGCGTATTTTCGGAAAAATCCGGCGTCGTAAACATCGGCCTGGAGGGACTGATGATTATCGGCGCATTTACAGCGATTGTTTTTAACTTAACATTTGTTGATACATTTGGCAGTGCAACACCTTGGGTTGCGCTTCTGGCGGCCATGCTTGCCGGAGGATTACTGTCGTTGCTTCATGGTTTGGCGTCTATTACGTTCCGCGCCGATCAAGTTGTCAGCGGGGTCGCCATTAACTTCCTCGCGCTCGGCCTGTCCCTGTTTCTTGTGAAACTGCTGTATGACAAAGGCCAGACAGACATGATCAAAATGAATTTTATTAAAAAAGATATTCCTTTTTTAAGTGATATCCCGATCATTGGTGATATTTTCTTTAGCGATATTGCAAGACCAACTATATTAGCTTTTGCGATCGCCATTATTTCCTGGTTTGTGCTGTACAAAACACCGTTTGGCCTGCGTCTCCGCTCTGTTGGGGAGCATCCGATGGCAGCTGACACAATGGGCGTAAATGTGGCCAAAACACGCTATATCGCCGTGTTTATTTCAGGACTTCTCGGCGGCCTTGGCGGCGCGGTGTATGCCCAGTCTATTTCACTGGATTTCAGCCACGCTACCATTACCGGCCAGGGCTTTATGGCACTTGCAGCCATGATCTTCGGAAAGTGGCATCCGCTTGGCGCGATGGGAGCGGCTATTTTCTTTGGCTTTGCTCAAAGCCTCAGTATTGTCAGCTCGAACATTCCGTTTTTGCAGGATGTTCCGGATGTCTACCTGCTGATTGCTCCATATGTGCTGACCATTTTAGCATTGGCCGGCTTTATCGGACGTGCTGATGCACCGAAAGCATCGGGTACGCCCTATGTTAAAGGCAGCAGATAAAAAAGAGTTCCGCTATATGCGGGATTCTTTTTTTTTGCTTTAGGTCATAGCCTTTTGTTTACCTTTTACATCATTCTTTAAAACAGAAGGAGAAAAGGTGATTAAAAACGCCTGCTTTTTCTCATACTGTTTTTAAAGTTCGTACATGTTGACAGGTATATCCTGCCCAAATTCTTCATTATATATAAGGTTTTTGTTTCCTTTAAGACATTATATTTCCTATAGGAAGATAGTGAAGATATACTAGTAAAAGGTATTCAGCAACTGGATGCAGAGGAGGAATTCGATGGAAACGACACGTGAACAGACATTTGCTAAACCAGGATATAATATTCACACGATTGAGACGGAAAAATTTAAAACAAATACGATTATTATTAAAATGAGGGCGCCTCTCCAAAAAGATACCGTGACGATGCGTGCACTTTTGCCGCATGTTTTGCAGTCCGGCACCGAAAATGCGCCGTCAGCAGCTGCTTTTCGCACAGAGCTGGATGAACTATACGGTGCATTGTTTTTTTCAGATTCCACGAAAAAAGGAAACGAGCACGTGCTTACCTTTACAATGGAAGCAGCCAATGAAAAGTACCTGCACGGCGAGAATGGTTTGTTCGACCGGGCGCTTAAACTTTTGGCCGACGTACTGTTTCGTCCCCATTTAAAAGAAGGGGTTTTCCCGGACAAAGTCGTTCAGCAGGAAAAACGGAGCCTGGAGCAGCGGATCCGGTCCATTTATGATGATAAAACCCGTTATGCTTCACTTAAGCTTGTGGAAGAAATGTACGGAGATGATCCGTATGCATTGCCAGCCGGCGGCTTATTGGAAAAAGCGGGGTCGATTGATGTAGCATCACTGTATACGTATTACCAAAAAGCGCTTGCAGAAGATATCATTGATATTTTCGTGATTGGTGATGTAAAAGCAGAAGAAGTCGCTGCCAAAATCGAGTCGCATCTTCCGTTCCAAAACCGGACTGCAACACCTGTCCAAACAGAGCCGGGCACGATCGCTCAGGCAGTACGCGAAATTCATGAAAAGCAGGATATCAATCAAGGCAAGCTGAACATCGGCTGCCGTACAACCATTACGTATGGAGATCCGCAATTTGTCGCCATGCAGGTTGCAAATGGCGTATTTGGTGCTTTTTCTCACTCGAAATTGTTTATGAATGTGCGTGAAAAAGAAAGTCTTGCGTATTACGCGGCAAGCCGTCTCGACAGCCATAAAGGCTTTGTGGCGATGCTTGCGGGTATTGATCAAAAAAATTATGAAAAAACAGTCCGCATCATGAAAGAACAGCTGGAAGAAATGAAAAACGGCCATATTTCCGATCTGGAAATGAATCAAACAAAGGCACTCTTGAAAAACCAGCTGCAGGAATCAGCCGATACAGCGCGCGGTTTGGTAGAAGTGCTTTACCATAACCTCGCATCAGGGACAAAGCGCCCAATCAATCAATGGCTGGAAGAGATTGATGCTGTGACAAAAGAACAGGCAGCAGCGGCCGCCCAAACCATTACGATTGATACGGTGTACTTTTTGTCAGGCAAGGAGGAAGAGTGATGGAGAAAACAGTTTTTGACCAAATGAATGAAACGGTTTATCATGAACAGCTCGACAATGGGCTTAATGTGTATATCCTTCCGAAAAAAGGGTTTAATAAAACGTACGTAACCTTTACAACAAACTACGGATCGATCGATAATGACTTTATCCCAAATGGAGAAACAGAATTTATTCATGTGCCAGATGGCATTGCCCATTTTCTTGAACACAAAATGTTTGAAAAAGCAGACGGTGATGTATTTCAAAAATTCAGCAGCCAGGGGGCATCAGCGAATGCCTTTACTTCTTTTACGCGGACGGCTTATTTGTTTTCAGCCACATCGAACATAAAAGAAAACACAGAAACATTGATTGATTTTGTTCAAGATCCTTATTTTACGGAACAAACGGTCGAGAAAGAAAAAGGCATCATCGGCCAAGAAATCCGGATGTATGATGATAATCCTGACTGGCGCGTATATTTTGGCTTAATTGAAAATTTATATAAAGACCATCCCGTAAAAATTGATATTGCCGGCACGGTCGAATCCATTGCCGATATTACCAAAGACCACCTTTACACGTGCTACAACACGTTTTACCATCCAGTCAACATGTCGCTGTTTATTGTTGGACCGGTGGATGCCGATGAAATGATGGCTTTCGTGAAAGAAAACCAATCGAAAAAGTCTTTTCCGGAGCCCGTTCCAGTTGAGCGGCGGTTCCCTGAAGAGGCTGAAAAAGCAGGTCTTGAGCATAAAGAGATCCGCATGAGTGTGAATACGCCAAAATGCGAAGTAGGCTTTAAAATGCCGGCCTCAGACCGCACAGGCAAGGATAAGCTGCGGGAAGAACTGGCGGCAAGCCTTTTGCTTGAAATGCTGTTTGGCAGAACAGCCGAGTTTTATGAAAAAGCGTACGAATCTGGCTTGATTGACGACACGTTCGGCTTTGACTACACAGCAGAACGAGGGTTCAGCTTCGCGCTTGTCGGCGGGGATTCCAATGATCCGAATACGCTGGCTGAGCGCATTCAAACACAGCTGTTAGAAGCAAAAGAAGGCGGTCATTTAACGGAGGAAGCGTTTGAACGTGCCCGCAAAAAGAAAATCGGCGCTACACTTCGCGCGTTTAACTCGCCTGAGTACATTGCCAACCAATTTACGCGGTATCAGTTCAATGAACTGAATTTATTTGATACTGTACCGGTATTAGAAGAGATGACTCTCCAGGATGTGACTGCTTTTGCAAAAGAAATGATTCAAGCTGAACGTTTTTCTTCCTGCTTTGTACTGCCAAAAGAGACGGCATAAATGAAAAAAACAGTGTTAATTACCGGGGCATCAGGCGGCATCGGCCGGGCGATTGCCTTGAAAATGGCCGCTTCAGGCTGGAATACCATTCTTCACTATAGCCGCAACGAAGAATCGGTGCGCGGGGTGGCACAGACCATTCAAAAAATGGGCAGAGAAACTTTGACGGTTCAAGCGGATTTAACAAACCGGCAGGATGTTCAGCGCCTGGCAGAAGCATCTCAATCAGCCGAAGCGCTGATTTTTGCCGCTGGCATGAGCCAGTACGGCCTGCTCCAGGATGTCTCAGATGAAGAAATGGAACGGCTGTGGCTTGTTCATGTAAAAGCGCCGATGATTTTATCGAGAGAGCTGCTGCCGGCTTTGCTTCGGAAAGCGCCGGCTTCCATCACGTTTATTTCGTCGGTCTGGGGTGAAACGGGTGCTTCGTGTGAATCCGTTTATTCGGCTGTGAAAGGCGCCCAGATTGCTTTTGCCAAAGCGTTGTCGAAAGAGCTTGGACCGTCCCGGATTCGTGTAAATACGATTGCACCCGGTGCAGTGGATACACCGATGAACAGCGAATTTTCCCAGGAGGAAAAAGAGGAGATCGCTTCGGAAATCCCGCTTGGCCGTTTTGCTCTTCCTGATGAAATTGCTTCGGCGGCTTCTTTTTTAGCTTCCAGCGAAGCCGGTTACATTACCGGCCACACGCTGTCGGTAAATGGTGGATGGTACGCATAAATTCGTACACCAGGTACACACTAAAGAGGATTCTTACTTGAAAAGGAGGATGCTCAACATGTCTGTACTCGACAATTGGCAGGATTGGAAACGATTTTTAGGAAACCGAATGGACAATGCCCTGCACCGTGGTATGCCGGATGAAGCAATTGACAAGCTGGCGTATGAGATCGGCGATTATTTGTACGCAAATGTAGATCCAAAAAACGAGCAGGAGCGTGTTTTAGCCGATTTATGGTCTGTTGCCGATGAATCTGAGCAAAAAGCAATCGCATCGTGCATGATGAAACTCGTTCAAAAATAATAAAAATGTGTTGCCCTTTCCAGCTGTTTAAAGCTGGAAAGGGTTTTCTTTTTACTTGTGCTTTTAAAAATACATAATATCCTTTATTATAGTAAAAGGGTCCATGGCTGCACTATACAAGCCATGATGGAGGAATATGATGGTAAAAAAAGAATATTACCTTGAATACAAAATTAAAAAAAACCGTCCCGGCCTGCTCGGGGATATTTCTTCTCTGCTGGGCATGCTGTCGATTAATATTGTCACGATTAACGGTGTGGATGATCAAAACCGCGGTTTATTAATGCGTGCGGAAAGTGAAGACCAAATCAAGCGTCTTGAATCTATTTTGCGCACAATGGACACAATTGAGATTGTGAAACTGAGAGAGCCGAAGCTGCGGGATCGAATGG
Organism: Domibacillus sp. 8LH; assembly: GCF_038806185.1. NCBI lineage: Bacteria > Bacillati > Bacillota > Bacilli > Caryophanales > Bacillaceae > Domibacillus > Domibacillus sp. 8LH. Next base: position 333,497 of record NZ_JAVJNG010000003.1, read on the forward strand.
CGGTGCGCCACGGCCGTTATATTGAACGCGATGCGGATGATCGGAAAACTTTTCGCTTTGTACGAAGTGAGCTTGGACTTCTGGTTGATTTTATGGCAGAATTGTACAAAATGGATGGCCATCGATTAATTGGTATTCGTGGCATGCCAAGAGTGGGGAAAACGGAATCTATCGTCGCGGCTAGTGTATGCGCGAACAAAAAATGGCTGTTCATGTCGTCCACCATGATTAAACAGACCGTTCGTGAACAACTGCTTCGTGATGAATACAGCCCAAAGAATATCTTTATTCTTGATGGAGTGATCTCAGCCAAACGTGCCGGTGAAAAGCATTGGCAGCTTATTCGGGAAGTGATGCAGCTTCCGGCTGTAAAAGTGGTAGAGCACCCGGATGTATTTGCAGAAAACAGTCACTACTCAATCGACGATTTTGACTATATTATCGAGCTGCGCAATGAACCGGACGAAGAGATTACATATGAAGCAGTCGAAAAAAATAACCTATTTCAGGACTCGGAGTTCGGTGGGTTTAACTTTTAATATTGGAAGGTGTTATGGGTGACAGAATTAGGGAGAAGATTGAAGGAAGCGCGCGAAGCAAAAGGAATGTCACTTTCAGATGTTCAGGAAACCACTAAAATTCAAAAACGGTATCTTGAAGGTATTGAAGAAGGCACATACGACATTATGCCGGGCAAGTTTTATGTCCGGGCATTTATTAAGCAATATGCGGAAGCGGTCGGTTTAAATGCAGAACAGCTATTTGAAGAATTTAAAAGCGAGGTGCCGTCCTCTAACGAAGATGAAGTGCCGCTTCGTCCAACGGGCGCCGCTTTGTCTGAGCAGAAAACACGCGTTGATGCATCAAAGCCCGTTCGTGAATCTTCTAAATGGCTTGATTATCTGCCGAAGCTTTTAGTAGGAGCGTTTATCATTGGCGCAATTGCACTCGTTTATGTGCTTATTCCAAAAAGCGGTTCAGAAAGTGATCCGGCTGTAGAGGAAGAGGTACAGGTAGAAGAGCCGCAAACGGAGAAGCCGGCTGTGGAAGAAACACCGGCAACTGAGGAAAAACCAGCTGAGGAAGAACAAGCAGAACCGGCTAAACCAGCGGCACCGGCTCAAACACTTTCAGCCGTATCTACAAGCGGACGCCAGACGGTTTATGAGCTTTCCGGAGCGGACAAGCTAGAAATTGCTGTTGCTTCCAAAGGAGAAACATGGATTGAAATTACGGACGGAAGCGGCAAAAGCTATTTCAGCGGCATGCTTGCAAAAGGACAAACGCAAACACATAATATGACCGGTCAAAAAGAAGCGAAGATTAAAGTCGGCTTTGCCCCGGATACCGTTATTACGGTGAATGGCCAGGCACTTGCATACAAACTGCCGGCAGACAGCCAGGTGCTGCAGGATATTATCATTCGCCCGAAAGCACAATAACGGTCGTTTCTGGAGGGAACAGTTTTGAATTTACCTAATAAAATTACCATTTCACGTATTTTAATGATTCCATTCTTTATCTTAATTATGTCGGTTGATTTTGGATGGGGAACAATACGGGTTTTGGGAACGAATATGCCGGTCGAGCATTTTGTCGGAGCGCTTCTTTTCATCATTGCTTCAACGACAGATTGGGTTGACGGCTACATTGCAAGAAAGTACAACCTGGTAACAAATTTCGGCAAGTTTCTCGATCCATTGGCAGACAAACTGCTTGTATCATCAGCGCTTATTATGCTTGTGGAACTGCAGCTCGCACCCGCGTGGATTGTTATCGCTATTATTTGCCGTGAATTCGCGGTAACAGGGCTTCGCCTCATTCTGGCGGAAACGGGCGAAGTGGTGGCAGCGAATATGCTTGGGAAAATCAAAACGTGGACGCAGATCGTTGCCATTGCCGTTTTGCTGCTGCATAATGCGCCATTTGAAAGCATGGGCTTTCCGTTTGGCGATATTATGCTTTGGGTGGCCCTGTTCTTCACGCTTTGGTCCGGCTGGGATTACTTTAAGTTAAACAAAGATGTTTTTAAAGACTCGAAATGAGCAAAGAGGCACCCTGGATTCTCCACGGTGCCTTTCGCTTACTAAAAAGGAGTGTATACATAAGATGAATGCAGAAATTATCGCAGTAGGATCCGAATTATTGCTTGGCCAGATCACCAATACCAATGCCCGCTTCCTGTCTCAGCATCTGGCGGAAATCGGCGTAAACGTTTATTATCATACGGTCGTCGGCGACAATGAGCAGCGTCTGGTGGACGCCGTTCAGCTTGCGCAAAAACGGGCGGATTTAATCGTGTTTTCAGGCGGCCTCGGTCCGACAAAAGACGACTTAACAAAAGAAACCATTGCCCGTTTAATCGGTAAGACGCTCGAATACAACGAAGAAGCGCTTGAAAGTATCGAGGCGTACTTCCAAAAAACCGGCCGTATCATGACGGAAAACAATAAAAAACAAGCGCTCGTGATCGAAGGCAGCACCGTGCTGCCAAACGATAACGGCATGGCTCCGGGGATGTTTGCAAAAACAGGCGACACATATTATATGCTTCTTCCTGGTCCGCCGCGTGAAATGCAGCCGATGTTTACGAACTACGGCCGCGCTGAAATTTTAAAGACAATGGAAAAAGTAGAGCGCATTGAGTCGCGCGTACTGCGGTTTTTCGGCATTGGCGAATCAGCCCTTGAAACGGAAATTGATGATATTTTAGTAAAGCAGACCAATCCGACGATTGCTCCGCTCGCAGGAGACGGAGAAGTTATTTTGCGAATTACGGCCAAGCATGAATCGTTAGCAGAAGCAGAACGTTTGATTCAACAGGCAGAAGACGACATTTTAAAGCGGGTCGGTGCTTTTTTCTATGGCTATGGAGAAACGACGATCGCGGCTGAACTGGCGGCGAAATTAAAAGAAAAGCAAATGACGGTTGCTGCTGCAGAAAGCTTAACCGGCGGCTTGTTTTCGGGTGAACTTACAGCGATCCCTGGTACAAGCGCTGTTGTAAAAGGCGGCATCGTTTGTTACACAAACGAAGTGAAACATAAGGTGCTGGGGGTAAAAAGTGAAACGTTAGCGGCTCATGGGGCAGTCAGCGCAGAATGTGCAAAAGAATTGGCTGAAAATGTCCGTGAGCTGTGCGGCGCTGACGTCGGTATTTCTTTCACAGGAGCAGCGGGGCCGGACCCATCAGAAGGGCACGAGCCGGGCACTGTCTTCCTGGCGATTGCGCGTGCAGGGCAGCAGACCATTGTTCATCCGCTGAAAATGGCTGGAAGCCGGGCTGGCATCCGCAAGCGTACAGTCAAATATGGCTGCCACTATTTGCTTGCTTTGCTTGATGAAGCCGAGCAGGGCTGAAAAGGGCGTTTTTCGAAGAAACGAGCGTCGTGTTTCACGGCTGGCAGAAGGCCGGAAAGCCGACTTGGCACGGCAGTTTTATAGACGAAAAATTTCTTCGTAAATGCAGGTCCGCCGGTAGTTCCGGCGGGCTTTTTTAATAGGTTTCGTGGTATAATAAGAAAGCAGTAAACCGGTTGAAGCAAATAAAAATCTTCAACTGATCTTCTTTTTCTTCATAGCTTTTTACTCAATTCTATCTCTTCATTCCACAAGCGGATTCCAATTTTAGGAAGGGTGAAAAAATCGAATAAATGTTCGTTTTTTGCTTGTAATTCACCGACAATTAAGGTATAGTTAAAGCAGGTTAAAACAACAACCGGCATAACAGCTGTTCCCATATAGATACACATTTTAGAGGAGGAATTTTATAGTGAACGATCGTCAGGCTGCCTTAGATATGGCACTTAAACAAATTGAAAAACAATTCGGTAAAGGCTCGGTTATGAAGCTTGGTGAGCAGGCAGAGCGCCGTGTGTCCACTACACCGAGTGGATCGCTTGCACTTGACTCCGCCCTTGGAGTAGGCGGCTATCCTCGCGGGCGTGTTGTCGAAATCTATGGACCGGAAAGCTCTGGTAAAACAACGGTTGCTCTTCACGCGATTGCAGAAGTACAGGCAAAAGGCGGACAAGCTGCTTTTATCGATGCTGAGCATGCGCTTGATCCGGTTTATGCACAGAAACTTGGCGTAAACATCGATGAGCTTCTTCTATCACAGCCGGATACAGGTGAGCAGGCACTTGAAATTGCAGAAGCTCTTGTACGCAGCGGCGCGATTGATATTATCGTAGTTGACTCGGTAGCTGCACTTGTACCAAAAGCAGAAATTGAAGGCGAAATGGGTGCGTCGCACGTCGGCTTGCAGGCACGTTTGATGTCGCAGGCGCTTCGTAAATTATCAGGTGCGATCAATAAATCAAACACGATCGCGATCTTTATCAACCAGATCCGTGAAAAAGTAGGAATTATGTTCGGAAACCCGGAAACAACTCCAGGCGGACGTGCGCTTAAATTCTACAGCTCTATTCGTCTTGAAGTAAGACGTGCAGAAGCGTTGAAACAAGGGAACGACATTGTCGGAAACAAAACAAAAATCAAAGTCGTGAAAAACAAAGTGGCGCCGCCGTTCCGCGTAGCCGAAGTAGATATTATGTACGGAGAAGGCATCTCGCGCGAAGGGGAAATCATCGACCTTGGTTCTGAAGAAGATATTGTGGAAAAAAGCGGCGCCTGGTATTCATACAATGGTGAACGTCTTGGACAGGGCCGTGAAAATGCGAAACAGTTCTTGAAAGAAAATCCAGATGTACGTCACGAGATTATGATGAAAATCCGTGAGCGTTATGGATTGGACAATGTTCAGGATCTTCCGCCGGCGGAAGAAGACAACGGAGCGGATACGTTGTTTGACGAAGAATAAGAGAAAAAGCAGGAGAGCGGGTCAGCCCGTTTTCCTGCTTTTTTGTTAGGCTCTTTCGAAATGAGGGGTTTCATGGAGAAAACCTTGACAATGAAATTTTACACCGATAAAATTAAACTTGTATATTTGACATTTTTTATCTTGAAAATGGAAATGTAGTGCTGTTTGTTTCATAACTTATGCGACAGCAGCCAACATGTGAAGCACATGACAATTATTTATAGCAAGAGGAGGTGAAATGATGGAATCCATTACAATCATCTCCATTTTGCTTGGCCTTATCATTGGTGTCGTTGTTGGCTATTTTGTAAGAAAATCAATTGCCGAATCAAAAATCGCAGGCGCGCGCAGCGTTGCTGACCAGATTGTTGAAGATGCAAAGCGGGAAGCGGAAGCGTCGAAAAAAGAAGCTCTTTTAGAGGCAAAAGATGAAATTCATAAATTGCGCACGGAAACAGAGCATGAACTCCGTGAAAGACGAAATGAATTGCAAAAACAGGAAAACCGCCTCCTTCAAAAAGAAGAAAACCTTGATCGAAAGGATGAATCCCTGAATAAACGGGAAGAAACTCTTGAAAACAAAGAGGCATCGTTAAACACAAGACAACAACATATTGAAGAGATGGACAGCAAAGTGGATGAGATGGTGAAAAAGCAGCAATCCGAGCTTGAGCGAATTTCCGCTCTGACACGTGATGATGCACGCTCCATCATTTTAGAACGGACGGAACAGGAATTATCCCACGATATTGCAATCATGGTGAAAGAAAATGAACAACGTGCGAAGGAAGAATCCGATAAAAAAGCACGTGAAGTACTATCACTTGCCATCCAGCGCTGTGCAGCTGACCATGTGGCAGAAACGACCGTATCCGTCGTTTCACTGCCAAATGATGAAATGAAAGGGCGCATTATCGGGCGCGAGGGGCGGAATATCCGTACACTTGAAACGCTTACCGGTATCGATTTAATTATCGATGATACGCCTGAAGCGGTCATCCTTTCCGGCTTTGATCCAATTCGCCGTGAAACGGCCCGCATTGCGTTGGAGAAATTGGTGCAGGATGGTCGTATTCATCCGGCGCGTATCGAGGAAATGGTCGATAAAGCCCGGCGTGAATTGGATGAGCATATTCGTGAAATTGGCGAACAAACCACATTTGATGTCGGCGTCCATGGATTGCATCCAGATCTCATCAAAATTCTCGGCCGCTTGAAATACCGGACAAGCTATGGGCAAAATGTACTGAAACACTCGATCGAAGTGGCTTATCTTTCCGGCTTACTGGCAGCGGAACTTGGCGAAGATGAAACACTTGCCCGCCGAGCAGGCCTGCTTCATGACATCGGTAAAGCAGTCGATCATGAAGTAGAAGGCAGCCACGTTGAAATCGGTGTAGAACTTGGTCAAAAGTATAAAGAACATCCTGTTGTCATCAACAGCATTGCTTCTCACCATGGTGACACAGAGCCAACATCTGTTATTGCCGTTCTTGTTGCAGCAGCAGATGCCTTGTCTGCCGCACGACCGGGTGCACGAAGCGAAACACTTGAAAATTACATCCGTCGTTTGGAAAAACTGGAAGAAATTTCGGAATCATACGATGGTGTTGAAAAATCATTTGCCATTCAAGCCGGACGCGAAGTACGTATTATGGTGAAACCGGAGCAAATTGATGATTTGCAGGCTCACCGTCTTGCACGCGATATTCGCAAACGAATTGAAGGGGAACTCGATTATCCGGGCCATATTAAAGTAACCGTTATTCGTGAAACGAGAGCAGTTGAATACGCAAAATAAGTGAAAGCGGTGTGCGAAAATCACACCGCTTTTCTTTTTTAACAAGAAGAAAGAAGGAGAAATATGGATTTATTATTTGTTGGGGACATTGTCGGCTCCCCGGGACGCGATATAGTAAGTGAGTACGTGCCGAAATTAAAGAAAAAGTACCGCCCGGCTATTACCATCATTAACGGTGAAAATGCAGCGGCGGGACGCGGCATTACAGAAAAAATTTATAAAACCTTTATGCAGGATGGTGCCAACGTCGTCACACTCGGCAACCATGCATGGGACAATCGGGATATATTTAATTTTATTGATGGGGCAAAATGGCTCGTCCGTCCGGCGAACTTTCCTGCATCCGTTCCAGGAAAAGGGATTGCTTATGTGCCGGCCGGTGAATTCGAAGTAGCGGTTATTAATTTACAAGGCCGCGTATTTATGAACGACCTGGACTGCCCGTTTCAAAAAGCAGACCAGCTTGTAGAAGAGGCGAGAAAGCGGACGCCGTTTATTTTTGTTGATTTCCATGCGGAAACAACAAGCGAGAAGCAGGCAATGGGCTGGTTTTTAGATGGACGGGTAACTGCCGTTGTCGGCACTCATACACATGTACAAACAGCAGACAACCGGGTGCTGCCAGGCGGAACCGCTTATTTAACGGATGTAGGCATGACAGGGCCGTACGACGGGATTTTAGGCATGGAAAGAGAAACGATTATCCAAAAGTTTCAAAACCAGCTCCCGGCCCGATTCGAGGTGCCAAAAGAAGGACGCACCCAATTATCAGCATGTCTCATTCAAACAGATCGGAAAACAGGACGTGCCAAGTCGATAGAGCGCATTTTAATTAACGATGACCACCCTTTTCACGATTATTGATTCATAGCCCTTCTTCCTTTGAATATATATGAAAGACGAATGGAGGCTTTAGAAGGGGGATTAGGGAATGGATGTGTTAAAAGTATCATCAAAATCAAACCCGAATTCGGTCGCGGGTGCGCTGGCCGGAACCATGCGGGAAAAAGGCAGTGCAGAAATACAAGCCGTCGGAGCAGGCGCCTTGAATCAGGCGGTTAAAGCAGTCGCTATTGCGAGAGGATTTGTCGCACCTGGCGGCATCGATCTTATTTGTATCCCCGCTTTTACAAGTATTGTAATCGCGGGAGAAGCGCGAACGGCAATGAAATTAATTGTCCAATCCCGATAAGCATTCCAGCCATTTGGCTGGAATGCTTTTTAAGTGGGCCCCCCCTCGAAACACCATAAAACACACAAAAAGACATTTTTTACTGATGAAGCATTCGTATAGTGATTTAAGTTTAAAAGTGATACACTAGGAGAAGCAGAAAAATGATGGGGTCATATTTAAAGGAGTGTTAGAAACAATGGCAGAGCAGCTTTCTTGGAAAGTGGGAGGACAGCAAGGGGAAGGAATTGAAAGTACAGGTGAAATTTTCTCAATGGCGTTGAACCGCCTCGGATATTACCTGTACGGATACCGCCACTTTTCATCTCGTATTAAAGGCGGACATACAAACAATAAAATTCGTGTCAGGACGAAAAAAGTAAGCTCGGTCGCAGATGACCTTGATATATTGGTGGCTTTTGACCAGGAAACGATTGATGTGAATTACCGCGAGCTTCATGCAAACGGGATTATTATTGCAGATACGAAGTTTAAACCGGTCAAGCCGGATGACACAGAAGCTGGTTTTTATGCGGTTCCATTCACCGAAATCGCAACGGAGCTCGGCACCTCACTGATGAAAAACATGGTGGCTGTTGGTGCTACATGTGCCGTTATTAACCTCGACGTTTCTGTGTTTCTCGGAGTCGTAGAAGAGATTTTTGGCCGCAAAGGTGAAACGGTCGTTCAAAAAAATATGGAAGCTATACAGCAGGGCTATGCGTACATGAAAGAACAGCTTGACGGCGGGACAAGCGCTCTTCAGCTTCCTCCGGCAGATGGACAGAAGCGGATGTTTATGATCGGTAACGATGCGATAGCGCTTGGTGCGCTTGCAGCAGGTGTACGCTTAATGGCAGCTTATCCGATTACACCCGCCTCGGAAATTATGGAGTATTTAATTAAAAAATTACCGAAAGTCGGCGGCACCGTTATTCAAACGGAAGACGAAATTGCAGCTGCGACGATGGCAATCGGCGCTAACTACGGCGGTATCCGCTCCTTTACGGCATCAGCCGGTCCGGGACTGTCTCTTATGATGGAAGCCATTGGCTTATCCGGCATGACGGAAACGCCGCTTGTAGTCGTTGATACACAGCGCGGCGGTCCGTCAACAGGACTTCCAACAAAGCAGGAGCAGTCTGATTTAATGGCGATGATTTACGGAACACATGGTGAAATTCCAAAAGTGGTAATCGCGCCGGGAACGGCAGAAGAAGGATTTTACGATACAGTAGAAGCGTTCAACATTGCTGAGGAGTATCAGGTGCCTGTAATTGTCCTGTCTGACCTGCAGCTTTCACTTGGCAAACACACGGTGGAGCCGCTCGATTACAGCCGGGTGAACATCCGCCGCGGCAAACTGGTAAAAGAAGGCATTGCACCGCGCGAAGATAAATCTTATTTTAAACGGTATGAAGTCACACAAGACGGTGTATCTCCACGGGTGATTCCGGGCGTTGTTGGCGGGATTCATCACGTAACCGGGGTTGAGCATGATGAAACAGGCAAGCCGTCCGAGTCGCCGGCTAACCGGAACGCACAAATGGACAAGCGTATGAGAAAACTCGAAAACCTGCCACATGTGTTCCCGAACCCTGTTTATAAAAATGCCAAGCATGCGGAAGCAGATCTTTTATTGATTGGCTTTAATTCTACCGGCGGTGCGATTGAAGAAGCGATGGAGCGTCTTGAAGCGGATGGCATCAAAGTAAACCATGCGCGCATCCGGTTGATCCACCCATTCCCGACAGAAGAAATTCTGCCGCTTATTGAGTCGGCAAAACAGGTCGCTGTTGTAGAAAACAACGCGACAGGCCAGCTGGCAAGTATTATTAAAATGAACGCCGGCTACCCGCATAAAATTAAAAGCATCTTGAAATATGACGGTAATCCATTCCAGCCGCATCATATTGTTGAGAACAGCAAGGAGCTGATTTAATCATGGCAACAGCAACAACTGCAACATTTAAAGATTTCCGTAATAGCGTGAAGCCTAACTGGTGCCCCGGCTGTGGTGACTTCTCCGTGCAGGCGGCTATTCAGCGCGCGGCAGCCAATGTGGGGTTAACGCCCGAAAAACTAGCGGTTATTTCCGGGATCGGCTGCTCCGGCCGAATTTCCGGTTACATTAATTCATATGGACTTCATGGCATTCACGGACGGGCGCTTCCGATTGCGCAAGGCGTGAAAATGGCCAATAAAGATTTGACAGTTATCGCATCCGGCGGTGACGGCGATGGATTTGCGATCGGAATGGGGCATACCATTCATGCGATGCGCCGCAACATCGATTTAACGTATATCGTTATGGACAACCAAATTTACGGATTAACAAAAGGCCAGACTTCTCCGCGTTCAGCGGCCGGCTTTAAAACAAAATCAACACCGCTTGGTGCGATTGAGCAGACATTGTCACCGATGCAACTGGCTGTTACAACAGGCGCTACGTTTGTGGCGCAAAGCTTTTCAACGGATTTAAAAGATTTAACAGCGATCATTGAAGCGGGTATTAACCATAAAGGTTTTTCCATTATTAATGTGTTCAGCCCGTGTGTAACGTATAATAAAGTGAACACGTATGACTGGTTTAAAGAAAACTTAACAAAGCTTTCGACAATTGAAGGCTACGATCCGTCTGACCGCCAGGCTGCGATGAATACATTGATGCAGTACGATGACCTGGTAACAGGCATCATTTATCAGGATACGGAGCGTCCTTCTTACCAGGAGCTCGTTGAAGGCTACGCGGAAACGCCGCTCACTGAAGCGGATCTGGATCTTGGAGAAGAAACATTTAAGAAGCTTGTTGAAGAATTTATGTAAGATTTTTGGCGCAGAGAAGAAATCTCTGTGCTTTTTCTGTGCCTTGCTTGAGTGCGGTCTTTGAACGGTATATACTTAAGAAATGTGCACGATAGTTTGAAAGATCGGAAAGGGGATTTACCATGAACGAAGAACAACGAAAAAATAGCGAGCAGGCTCGTCCATCGGACAAAAAATCCGTTAAGGACTACAGCCAGTATTTCCAATCTGTTTACACGCCGCCTTCTTTAAAAGACGCTAAAAAGCGCGGGAAAGAAGAAGTAGCGTATCACAATGATTTTAAAATCGACGAGCGTTTTCAAGGGATGGGCAATGGCAAAAACTTTTATATTCGTACGTACGGATGTCAAATGAATGCCCACGACACGGAAGTCATGGCGGGTATTTTTATGGCACTCGGCTACAATGCGGTGGAAACACCGGAAGAAGCAGATGTTATTTTACTGAATACATGTGCCATCCGTGAAAACGCAGAAAACAAAGTGTTTGGTGAGATCGGGTTCCTGAAACATTTAAAGCGGGATAACCCGAACCTGCTTCTTGGCGTATGCGGCTGTATGTCCCAGGAAGAATCCGTAGTAAACAAAATTTTAAAATCATATCATCATGTGGATATGATTTTCGGTACACACAACATTCACCGTCTGCCGGAAATCCTAAACGAAGCCTACATGTCCAAAGAAATGGTTATAGAAGTATGGTCTAAAGAAGGCGACGTAATCGAAAACCTTCCAAAAGTACGCCAGGGCAATGTAAAAGCCTGGGTAAACATTATGTACGGCTGTGACAAGTTCTGCACGTACTGTATCGTGCCGTATACACGCGGAAAAGAGCGGAGCCGCCGTCCGGAAGAAATTATCCAGGAAGTACGCCAGCTTGCGGCGCAGGGCTACCAGGAAGTGATGCTGCTTGGCCAAAACGTAAACGCCTATGGAAAAGACTTTGCCGACATGGAATACCGCCTGGGAGACTTGATGGATGAAATCCGTCAGATCGGCATTCCGCGTGTACGCTTTACAACAAGCCATCCGCGTGATTTTGACGACCATTTAATCGAAGTGCTCGCTAAAGGCGGCAACTTGATGGATCATATTCATCTGCCGGTGCAAAGCGGTTCAACCGATATACTCAAAATCATGGCCCGTAAATACACACGCGAGCAGTTTTTAGAGCTTGTGCGTAAAATCAAAGCAGCGATGCCGGATGTAGCACTGACAACCGATATTATTGTCGGCTATCCGAACGAAACAGAAGAACAATTTGAAGAAACAATGTCGCTTTATCGTGAAGTCGGCTTTGAAATGGCGTATACGTACTTGTATTCACCGCGTGAAGGCACGCCGGCTGCAAAAATGGTTGATAATGTGCCGATGGACGTGAAAAAAGCGCGTTTGCAACGGTTAAATGCGCTTGTGAACGAACTGTCTAATGAGTCCATGAAGCAGTATAAAGGCCAAGTCGTTGAAGTACTTATTGAAGGAGAAAGCAAAAAAAATCCGGATGTTCTTGCCGGCTACACATCTAAGAACAAGCTTGTAAACGTAAAAGCACCAAAATCGGCCATCGGAAAAATTATTCCGGTGCGTATTACGGAAACAAAATCATGGTCAATGGACGGGGAAGCGGTAGAAATCGAAAATATGGCCGAGGTGAACTAAAATGGAGAAAACCATTTACACAAAAGACGAGATTATTGCCAAAGCAACAGAACTCGCCAATATGATTTCGGCTACAGAAGAAGTGGCGTTTTTTAAACAGGCAGAAGCCAAAATCCACGAAAACCAGAAGCTCCGTGAAAAAATGGCGGGTTTAAAAAGCCTGCAAAAGCAAGCTGTTAATTTTCAGCACTATAAAAAAACAGAAGCGCTGAAAACAACAGAAGAAAAAATCGCTAAAATTGAGCAGGAGCTTGATGAAATGCCGATCGTGCAGCAATTCAAGCAGTCGCAGACGGATGTAAACGCCGTTTTACAGATGGTTGCGACAGCCATCTCCAATAAAGTGACCGACAATATTATTTCGGAAACAGGCGGCGACCTGCTCCGTGGTGAAACAGGCGCCCAGGTAAGAAACCGCCCGCCAGGGAGCTGCTCGTAAAATCAATCCTGCCTTTTAGGCGGGATTTTTTTCAATCTTGGGCACCCGTCTCACTTTCTCTGCATACAATAGGAAGACCACATCAGAGGAGGGACAACAGATTGAGCCAATTCCGCGAGATCATCACAAAGTCCGTCGTTGCCAAAGGCCGGAAGTATACGCAGTCGCACCATGCTGTTCTGCCGCCGAATAAGCCGTCCGGCATTTTAGGGTGCTGGATTATCAACCACGAGTACAAAGCGAAAAAAGCCGGCAATAAAGTAGAAGTATTTGGCACGTACGAAATCAACGTCTGGTATTCTTATCACAACCACACGAAAACGGCTGTTGTCACGGATAAAGTTGAATACAAAGACGTGTTGAAATTAACGTACCGGGATGATGAGTACGACGGAGATGACCATGTTTGGGTAAAAGTGCTGCAGCAGCCAAATTGCCAGGAAGCCGTCATTTCTGACTGTGGTACGAAAATCAACGTGCAGGCGGAACGCGAATTGCTTGTAGAAGTCACAGGTGAGACAAAAGTCTGCGTGGCGTTTCATGACTACGAAGACGAATGGGATTGCGAGCGGGAAACAGCAGAAGAACACCATGACCACTAAATGAGCTGGCGGGGAACGAACCGTTTTCCCGCTTTTTTTTCGTGTGCTATACTATCAGAAGAAGAAAGACAGAGAGGAATGCGACATGGCACAATATACTCCAATGATTCAGCAATATTTACGTGTAAAGGCAGACTACCAAGATGCCTTTTTATTTTTTCGCCTCGGCGATTTTTATGAAATGTTTTTTGAGGATGCACTAAATGCAAGCCAGATACTAGAAATCACTTTAACATCGCGTGACGGTGGCAGCGCAGACCGGATTCCGATGTGCGGCGTGCCCTATCATTCTGCCAAAGGGTACATAGAGCGGCTGGTCGCAGCAGGCCATAAAGTAGCTATCTGCGAGCAGCGGGAAGATCCGAAGCAGGCAAAAGGCGTGATTAAACGGGAAGTTGTACAGGTCATTACGCCGGGGACCATGATGGAAGGGTCCGGCATTCAAGAAAAAGAAAATCATTACCTGGCCGTATTCGAACGTTCCGGCAATGACTATGCGGTAGCGGCAGCCGATGTGACAACCGGCGAGTGTAAAACAGCTCTTTTTCCTTCGTTTGATGCGGCTCTTCATGAGCTGGCAGCTTACGGGGTAAAGGAAGTGATTACGGACGGCACGTTAGATGAACCGGAAGCAAAGCAGATACACGGCCGGCTTGGCGCGGTTCTTTCGGTAGAGGAAGCGGCGGAAGAAGATTCATTCAGCCCTCTTTTGAGCCAGCTGACGCACGGACTGCTCCGCCAGGCCACAGCCCGCTTGTATCATTACCTGCACCGGACGCAAAAGCGCAGCCTCGACCACCTGCAGCCGGCAGAGCCGTATGAAATTCGTGATTATATGAATATCGATTACTTTTCAAAACGAAATCTAGAGCTGACAGAAACGATCCGTTCAAAAGGGAAAAAAGGCTCGCTTCTCTGGCTGCTGGATGAAACAAAAACTGCCATGGGCGGGCGTTTACTAAAGCAGTGGATTGACCGTCCGCTGCTCGATGAAAAAGAAATCGGACGCCGCCTGGAGGTTGTAGATACATTTATCAAGGCTTTTTTTGAGCGGGAAGAACTGCGTGAACAGCTGAAAGAAGTGTATGATTTAGAGCGGCTTGCCGGCCGGGTCGCTTTCGGCAGTGTAAATGCGCGTGATTTGGTTCAGTTGAAAAAATCACTTGGACAAATTCCTTTGCTTGTTCACGTATTAAAACAAATGAATGGAGCCGAGCTGGACAAGCTGGCTGATTCATTGGATCCGTGCGAGGAGCTTTTGGACGAGCTGGAGCAGGCACTTGTGGAAGAGCCTCCGATCTCGGTAAAAGAAGGCGGCATGATCCGGGACGGGTTCCATGCTCAGCTCGATGAATACCGGGATGCTTCCCGTAACGGCAAGCAGTGGATCGCGGAACTCGAGCAGCAGGAACGTGCGAAAACAGGTATTAAATCGCTGAAAATCGGCTACAACCGCATTTTTGGCTACTATATTGAAGTAACGAAAGCCAATCTTGGCTTGCTTGAAGAAGGCCGGTATGAACGCAAGCAGACACTCGCCAATTGCGAGCGCTTTGTCACACCGGAACTGAAAGAAAAAGAAGCGCTTATTTTAGAAGCAAACGAAAAAATGGTGGAGCTTGAGTATGAACTGTTTTGCGAGCTGCGCGAGCATGTGAAGAGTTTTATTCCGCGCCTGCAGCTCCTTGCCCGCATGGTGAGTGAAGTGGATGTGCTGCAATGCTTTGCGGCGGTAAGTGAGTCACGCCGGTTTGTCCGCCCGGTGTTTTCAAAGGACGGACGGATGTGGATTAAAGAAGGCCGCCATCCGGTTGTAGAAAAAGTAATGGACGCGCAAGGATTTGTGCCGAATGACTGCCATATGGAAGAAGGCCGGAACGTGCTCTTGATTACCGGACCGAATATGTCCGGTAAAAGTACGTATATGCGCCAGACAGCGCTGATTGCCATTTTGGCGCAAATCGGCTGTTATGTACCGGCAGATGAAGCGGTGCTGCCGATTTTTGACCAGATTTTCACCCGGATCGGCGCAGCGGACGATTTGGTGTCCGGACAAAGTACATTTATGGTTGAAATGCTTGAAGCGAAGCATGCGATCGTCAGTGCCACAAACCGCTCGCTCATTTTATTTGACGAAATTGGCCGCGGTACATCCACGTATGATGGGATGGCGCTTGCACAGGCGATGATTGAATATATTCATACAACAATTGGTGCGAAAACACTGTTTTCTACTCATTACCATGAGTTAACAGTGCTGGACCAATCTCTCGAGCATATGCAAAATGTTCACGTCACTGCAGCGGAACAGGACGGAAAAGTCGTCTTTTTACACAAAGTGAAAGACGGAGCGGCCGATAAAAGCTACGGCATTCATGTAGCGGAGCTGGCCGGCCTTCCTGAAGCGGTGATTTCGCGGGCGTCAACGCTTTTGCACTCTTTAGAAAATCGTGAGGAGCACGATGCGCCGGCTGCCGCTCACCAGGAAGGACAGCTTTCTTTCTTTGATGAAGCGCCTGTTCCGGCTCCGGTTGAGAAGGAGCCAAAGCCGTCCAAGGAAGATCCGTCTATTGTCGCCAAGCTGCTCAGCTATGACATTATGGAAATGACACCGATGGAAGCAATGAATACATTATATGCTCTGCAAAAAGAAGCAAAAAAATGAGGTGAACGTAAATGGGGATTATCCGCCAGCTTGACGAGTCATTATCCAATAAAATTGCGGCCGGTGAAGTGGTGGAGCGTCCGGCCTCTGTTGTAAAAGAACTAACCGAGAATGCGCTTGATGCCGGAAGCACGGTTGTTGAAATTGATGTGGAAGAAGCCGGACTTGGACTGATCCGGATTACCGACAACGGGTCCGGCATAGAGCCGGATGATGTAGAGCGGGCTTTTTACCGGCACGCTACAAGCAAAATAAAAGATGAAAATGACCTGTTCCGTATCCGTACACTCGGCTTTCGGGGCGAAGCGCTGCCGAGTATTGCCTCGGTATCTGATGTAACGATGGCTACGTCTACAGGGAGCGGCGCTGGGACGGAGATTGTTTTGTCCGGCGGCGCCATCCAGTCCAAGCGGCCGGGGCCTGCCCGTAAAGGAACGGAAATTATGGTCTCGAACCTGTTTTTTAATACGCCGGCCCGGCTGAAATACATGAAAAGCGTTCATACGGAACTTGGCAATATTACCGACGGGGTCAACCGGATGGCTTTAAGCCGCCCGGATGTGTCGTTCCGTCTCCGCCATAATGGCCGTGAGCTATTAAAAACAAATGGAAACGGTGATGCAAGACAGGTGCTTGCCGCTATTTACGGAACGTCTATTGCCAAGCAAATGATTCCGGTCGAAGCGCAGTCGCTCGATTTTCGGCTGTCCGGCTTCGTGTCGCTTCCGGAAGTGACACGTGCGTCGCGAAATTATATGTCGATGATTGTTAACGGACGGTTTATTAAAAACTTTAAGATCTCTAACGCTATTTTAGAAGGCTATCACACGTTTCTGCCGGTCGGACGCTATCCGATCGTGCTGTTAAATATTGAAATGGACCCATTGCTTGTTGACGTAAACGTACACCCGGCGAAGCTGGAAGTGCGCTTTAGTAAAGAAGCGGAGCTTTGCGCACTGATTGCCTCCTCCATTAAAGAAGCGCTGCGAAAAGAAACGCTGATTCCAGATGCACTGCCTGTACTGAAAAAGCGTAAAGACTTTACAGAGCAGCCGGCCTTTCAATTTGATGCGCCGTCTCCTCCGCGCAAACCAGCCATGCCGCCGGTGTCGGAAGTGGAAAAGCTGTACAAGCCTGAGTATTACAAGGAGCCTGTAAAAGAAGTGCCCCCGCACACCGCGTTTTATCCAGCCGATCACGAACCGCCCGCCGAACCGGAGCCGGTAAAAGAACCGAAGCAGGTAAAAGCGGAAGCACCAGTCGTGCCTGCCGAACCGGCAGAGCCGAAAGAGCGCATGCCGATGCTGTATCCTATCGGCCAGATGCATGGCACGTATATTTTTGCCCAAAACGAAAATGGCTTGTATATGATCGACCAGCATGCTGCTCAAGAGCGAATTAAATATGAATACTTCCGGGAAAAAGTTGGACAAACGGAACCGGAGCTTCAAGAGCTGCTTATTCCGCTCACGTTTGATTTTTCAGCGGACGAGTTTATGAAAATCGAAGAAAATCGGTCCGCACTTGAAGACGTCGGTGTATTTTTAGAGCCGTTCGGCGACCGGTCGTACGTTGTCCGTGCGCATCCAGTCTGGTTTCCGAAAAATGAAGAGCGCGATGTGATCGAAGAAATGATTGAAGAAGTACTGGCGATGAAAAAACCGGATGTGAAAAAAATTCGCGAGGAAGCAGCGATTTTAATGAGCTGCAAAGGATCGATCAAAGCAAACCGCCATCTGCGGAATGATGAAATTGAGCAGCTGCTGGCTGATCTCCGACGCAGTGAAGACCCTTTTACGTGCCCGCATGGCCGGCCCATCACCATTCATCTGTCCAACTATGATATTGAAAAAATGTTTAAACGAATTATGTAAAGAGGTGGCACGATGTCTTTTAATGGACAAGCAATTCTGCCGGCAATCCGGTCAATGAAAGACTTTGAGAAAATGCTCTCCATGAAGTATGAATACGGTGTGTTTTTAGATCTGCACATCGGGCAGGTAAAAAGTGTGCTTGATCTTGCTCAGCAAAATGGGAAAAAGATGTTTGTTCACCTTGATTTAATAAACGGGCTTGCCGGTGATGAACATGGGGTGGAATTTATCGCCCGATACGCCAAGCCATACGGCATCATTTCCACCAAAGGAAGCGCCCTCGTCAAAGCAAGGCAAAAAGGGCTCGTGGCCACGCAGCGGGCATTTATTCTAGATTCGAATGCGGTCAACAGAAGCGTTCGGCTTGCACAAAAAGCGGAGCCGGACTTTATTGAAGTGCTGCCGGGTGTAGCGCCAAAGATTATCCAGCTGATCCGCCGTGAAACCGGAAAGCCGGTTTTTGCGGGCGGGCTGATCGAAACAAAAGAGGAAGTAGAAGCCGCTCTTTCGGCAGGTGCGTCTGCTGTAACCACATCAGATGTCGCCCTTTGGAAAGAATTTGCCGGGAGCTAAAAATAAGCGCAGCCACATAAGGCTGCGCTTCAGGCCGTAGACAAATGATATGGATGACCATGCACATGAATGGGATGGACCGACGGCGTCCAGGCAGCTCCGCTTTCCATGGGGCAGGCGCTGAGCCCGACTTCGCCTGGCGGCTCCACCGGTCTCAGCTGCCCGCTAGTCCCATAGGAGTCTGCGCTGCCCTCCCGCCGCCAAATGGCTTGCAACAAGATGGTATAGAGCTCATAAGGTCATATCTTTCTGTTTAAAAAAGAGAAAATGTCTATTCGGTTCTTTGATCTTCAACACCACTTAATGAAGCCTGCCGGATGAAGACTCCTGCGGGAAGTACAGTGAGTCGGGAGACCCCGCAGGCGCAGCCGAGGAGGCTCCCGCACTGCCTTAGGATGCGCGAAGTCCGGCAGGCTTCACTTATCGGCTCTCTTTTAAAAGCGAAATACTTTGTCTACACACTGAAGCGCAGCCAATAAGGCTGCGCTTTTTTAATTGGCACCGTAAAGGGCATAGTCGGGCAGCGGCAGCTCAAGCTGCAGCAGTGATTCTTCAATATGGGAGACGGCTCTTTTGAGAACTTCTACCCGTGCAAACTTTTTATCATTTCCTTCAATCACGAACCATGGTGCGTGAGCAAAATCTGTTTTCTCGAGCATTTCTTCGGCCGCTTCCACATACTGATCCCATTTTTTCCGGTTGCGCCAGTCTTCATCGGTAATTTTCCAGCGTTTTAAAGGGTTTTGCTGCCGTTCTTCAAAACGGCGCAGCTGCTCGTCCTTGGAAATGTGCACCCAAAACTTCATCATTATGTATCGTTCATCTGTTAATGATTTTTCGAATGCATTAATTTCATCGTACGCCCGCTTCCATTCGCGGTTGACGGCATAGCCTTCAATTCGCTCAACGAGTATACGGCCGTACCAGGAGCGGTCGAAAATCCCAATTTGCCCGTGCTGCGGCAGCTTGCGCCAGAACCGCTGCAGGTAATGGTAGCGCAGCTCATGCGGCTGGGGAGCTGAAATCGGATGAACCAATACGCCGCGCGGGTCGAGCTGTTCATTCATCCGCTTGATTGCCCCGCCTTTTCCGGCCGCATCCATGCCTTCAAATGCAATAAGTAAGCCGATTTTTTCATGAAACAGCGTTTGTTGCAGAGCAAGAAGGCGCCGCTGGTACTTTTCAAGCTCTGCTTTATACAGCTTTTTATCCGTTAACTGCTTGTCCTGCTTTAATTTTTCTAATTGGATTTTCATCTTCATTCCTCCTTTTCTTTCCCATACCCATTATCGCGCTTTTTCAACATTTTTTAAAAATATTTGACACCGCTTTCAATTAGCGTTATCATAAACAGCAAGTTCATAAATTTGTGACCGAGAACATGGAGACTCACATTGACACCCTTCAAAGGGACCAGTGTGAGTTTTTTTGTTTTCTGCTTTAAACGTCCCGGGCGTAAAAGGCGAAACAACGAGAAGAAGGGATGAAAACAAAATGACACCTTTTATAGGAGAGTTGATTGGAACGGCGATGCTCATTATTTTTGGAGCGGGTGTATGCGCTAACACAAGTTTAAAAAAATCATTTGCCAATGGAGGCGGGTGGATGGTGATCGCGTTTGGCTGGGGACTGGCCGTTACAATGGCTGTGTATGCGGTAGGTGGAGCCAGCGGGGCGCACTTGAACCCGGCGGTTACAATTGCACTGGCGATTACTGGTTCTTTTCCATGGACAGATGTTGTATCATATGTAACAGCTCAAATGATCGGTGCCATCATCGGGTCGGCGGTTGTATTTCTGCACTTTCTGCCGCATTGGGAAGAAACGGACGATCCTGGCGCGAAGCTTGGTGTTTTTGCTACATCGCCAGCAGTTAACCGCCCGTATGCCAACGTAGTGAGTGAAGTGATTGGAACCTTTATTTTAGTACTTGGACTATTAACCATTGGAGCGAATAAGTTTACGGACGGCTTAAATCCATTAATTGTCGGCTTTTTAATAATTGCCATTGGGCTGTCGCTGGGCGGTACCACGGGCTATGCAATCAACCCGGCCCGTGACCTGGGTCCGCGCATCGCGCATTTTTTGCTTCCGATTGCCGGTAAAGGCGGTTCGAACTGGAAGTATGCCTGGGTTCCGGTAGTGGGGCCGGTTTTGGGCTCGGTGCTGGCTGCTTTCTTTTATAAAGGGTTTTTCCTGAATGAAGGAACAGGCGCATTTTTTATTACACTGGCGCTGTCGGTTGTTTTTATTTTAATGATCAAGCTTGCTTCAGCGGGGACTGCTGTGCAAAGCTATACACATAAATAAGGAGGATTTTGGAATGGAAAAGTACATCATGTCAATTGATCAAGGAACAACCAGCTCACGGGCGATTTTGTTTAATAAAGCAGGAGAAATCGTTCATTCTGCACAAAAAGAATTTAAGCAGTATTTCCCGAATCCAGGCTGGGTGGAGCATGATGCAAATGAAATTTGGGCATCCGTTTTATCCTGTATCGCAACAGTGTTAAGTGAAGTGGACATTCGTGCTGACCAAATCGAAGCAATCGGCATTACCAACCAGCGTGAAACAGCGGTCATCTGGGACAAAGAAACCGGCCGTCCCATTTATCACGCCATCGTCTGGCAGTCACGCCAGACGGCAGATATCTGCGCGGATATTAAAGCGAAAGGCCATGAACAAACATTCCGTGACAAAACGGGGCTTTTGGTTGACCCTTATTTTTCTGGAACGAAAGTAAAATGGCTTTTGGATCACGTAGAAGGAGCACGCGAGCGGGCGGAAAGAGGAGAATTATTATTCGGTACGATCGATACGTGGCTGATTTGGAAGCTGACAGGCGGAAAAGCGCACGTGACCGATTATTCAAATGCGGCGCGGACGCTGATGTTTAACATTCATACATTGGAATGGGACGAGGAACTGCTTGAGATTTTAACGGTACCAAAGCAGCTGCTGCCGGACGTTCGCCCTTCTTCAGAAGTATATGGCAAAACGGCACCGTTTCACTTTTTTGGACAGGAAATTCCGGTTGCCGGTGCTGCAGGAGACCAGCAGGCAGCGCTGTTCGGACAAGCATGCTTTGAGAAAGGCATGGCGAAAAATACATACGGCACCGGTTGCTTTATGCTGATGAATACCGGTGAAACAGCCGTGAAATCAGAGCATGGCTTGCTGACAACGATTGCCTGGGGTGTTGACGGAAAAGTAGAATACGCGCTTGAAGGAAGTATTTTTGTAGCTGGTTCTGCGATTCAGTGGCTGCGTGACGGCATGCGGATGATCAAAACAGCTGCAGACAGTGAGAAATATGCGGAGCGGGTAGAGTCAACCGATGGTGTTTATGTGGTGCCGGCTTTTGTGGGACTGGGTACGCCATACTGGGAAAGTGATGTGCGAGGAGCCGTGTTTGGTGTCACACGTGGAACGGAGAAAGAGCATTTTATTCGCGCGGTGCTCGAGTCTCTTGCGTATCAAACGAGAGATGTGCTTGAAGCGATGGAAGCGGACTCCGGCATTTCGCTGAAAACACTCCGTGTGGACGGCGGCGCCGTCATGAATGCTTTTTTAATGCAGTTTCAAAGCGACGTGCTGAATGTGCCGGTTGAACGTACTCAAATCAACGAAACAACAGCGCTTGGGTGTGCTTATCTGGCCGGGCTTGCAGTTGGTTTTTGGAATGACCGGTCGGAAATCGCACAAAACTGGCAGGTAGCCCGCACGTTCGAGCCGGAAATGCCCGAAGAAATCCGTGAAACATTATACGCAGGCTGGAAAAAAGCGATAAAGGCCGCTATTGCGTTTCAATAACACTAATGATACAATAAATATAAGTTAATACATTGTCCGGAGAAACGGGAGAGACCTGAAAGCAAGACAGCATCGCTGTTTTGTTCTTTCAGGTCTCTTTTTGTTTATCTAGGGGTAAAAAGAAACAACCAACACTAAGGGGATGACAAAATGAAGTTCACCAATCATCAGCGGTCAGAAGCGATACAGGCATTGCAAAACGGGCAGTATGACATTCTCGTAATTGGCGGCGGCATCACCGGCGCTGGCATTGCCGTTGATGCTTCCATGCGCGGCTTGAAAACCGCTTTGATCGATATGCAGGATTTTGCGGCAGGTACATCAAGCCGTTCCACCAAGCTTGTGCACGGCGGTCTTCGCTACCTAAAACAATTTGAAGTGAAAATGGTAGCAGAGGTTGGCAAAGAACGGGCGATCGTATATGAAAACGGCCCGCATGTAACCACGCCGGAATGGATGCTGCTTCCGTTCCACACAGGCGGTACATTCGGCCCGCTTTCTACGTCTCTCGGTCTCCGCGTTTATGATTTTTTAGCAGGTGTTAAGCGGTCAGAGCGCCGGAAAATGTTTTCGGCTTCAGAAACGCTGAAGCAGGAACCGCTTGTAAAGCGTGAAGGCTTAAAAGGCGGCGGTTACTATGTGGAGTACCGGACAGACGATGCACGCCTGACACTTGAAGTGATGAAGCGGGCGGCCGAAAAAGGGGCACACTGCCTGAACTATGTGAAAGCGGAAGGCTTTACATATGAGGACGGCAAAGTAACCGGCGTTCAAGCCATTGATCAATTAACCGGCCAGGCGCTGACTATTACGGCCGCCAAGGTGATTAACGCTTCCGGCCCGTGGGTAGATGAAGTGCGCAAAAAAGACGGAAGTGAAAACGGCAAGCACCTCCGCCTGACAAAAGGCGTTCATATTGTTATCGATCAGTCCGTTTTTCCGCTTCAGCAGGCTGTTTACTTTGATACGCCGGACAAACGGATGGTGTTTGCGATTCCGCGTGACGGCAAAACGTATGTCGGTACAACCGATACATTCTACAACACCGATCCGATCCGCCCGGATATTACAGCGGAAGACCGCGCTTACCTGCTTGATGCGATCCGGTTTATGTTTCCTTCCGTAAAGGTAGGCGAAGCCGATATTGAATCGTCCTGGTCGGGTGTCCGCCCGCTTATTTACGAGGAGGGCAAAGACCCGTCTGAAATTTCCCGTAAAGATGAGATCTGGGAAACTGAATCCGGCCTGCTGACGATCGCTGGCGGGAAATTGACGGGCTACCGAAAAATGGCCGAAACCATTGTGGACCTGGTTGCCAAGCGGCTGAAGGAGGAACGGGGCATTCTTTACAGCCCATCCGAAACGAAGCACCTGCCGATCTCAGGCGGTGATGTGGGCGGCTCGGCGAATTTCCCGGCGTTTGTACAATCGAAAACAGCAGCCGGTGCAGCCAAAGGCTTTACTCAAAAGGATGCAGAAAAAATTGCCCGTATGTACGGGTCCAATGCGGAAAAAGTATTTGCCTACAAGGAAGACAGTGAACTGCCGGATTTGTTAAATGCCCAGCTCATGTATGCAATCGAGGAAGAAATGGCGTATACGCCGGCAGACTTTTTCATCCGCCGTACAGGAGCTCTGCTGTTTGATATCCAAACTGTCCTTACGTACAAAGAGCAGGTGATAAACAAAATGGCCCGGCTGTTCGGCTGGTCAGAAGAAGAAAGGGCCAAACATGCCACAGAGCTTCAAAAAGAGATCGATGCCTGTTCGTAAGGGTCCGTATCCGCTATAATAAGGATACTTATCCATAAAAGGCTGTGAAAAACGTGACAAAAAACAAAGTCGCTGTCGTGATTGGCCCGACAGCATCCGGAAAAACCGATTTAAGTATTCACCTGGCCAAACAATTTGACGGTGAGGTGATCAGCGGGGATTCCATGCAGATTTACCGGAGGCTTTCCGTCGGAACCGCAAAAGTAACAGAAGAAGAAATGGACGGGGTTCCGCATCATTTAATTGATATTAAAAATGTAGATGAATCTTTTTCTGCTGCCGAGTTTCAGCAGCTCGCCCGCGAAAAAATCGCGGATATCAACGCGCGGGGCCGGCTGCCCATCATATGCGGCGGCACGGGTCTTTACATTCAATCTGTTTTATATGACTACCAATTTGCCCGTGAGGAGACAGACGGCACTGTTCGGGCAGCTCTTGAAGCAGAAGCGGACAAAATAGGGCCACAAGCGCTCCATGATGAGTTGAAGCGGGTGGACCCTGTAACAGCTGCCACGTTTCATCCGAACAATGTGCGCCGGACGATCCGGGCGCTTGAAATTTACCGGACAACAGGCGAGCCGCCATCCCAGCGGCCAAGTGCCGAAGCACCGACAGAAAAATACGAAAGTGCCATGATCGGGCTGACCATGGACCGGGATGTGCTGTATGACCGAATCAACCGCCGGGTAGATTTGATGGTCGAGCAGGGCTTATTGGAAGAAGCAGAATGGCTGTACCGCCAGCAGCTGTCCGATGTGCCGGCTGTTCAGGCGATTGGCTACAAAGAGCTGTTTCCGTTTTTGCGCGGTGAACAGACGCTTGAAGAAGCGCTCGATGTACTCAAGCAAAATTCACGTCGGTACGCCAAACGCCAGCTTACCTGGTTCCGTAATAAAATGGAGATTGACTGGTTTGATGTAACGGATGAAGCTGCACGAAAAGAAAAAAAACAACAAATTTGCTCGCTGCTGGCAGGAAAGCTGAATCTAAGGTAGAATTAGTAATAATGGATTCAGAGAGAAAGAGGAGGAACCAAGCATGAAACAGCCAATTAACATTCAAGACCAATTTCTAAACCAGCTGCGCAAAGAAAATACGATGGTTACCGTATTTTTACTGAATGGATTTCAGCTGCGCGGGCTGATTAAAGGATTTGATAACTTTACCGTTCTGGTAGAAACCGATGGGAAACAGCAGCTTGTGTTTAAACATGCCATTTCGACATTTGCTCCTCAGCGCAGCGTCAACTTGAATTTCGAAGAACAATAAGAGAAGACTCCAGAGATCCGCCTAGGGCGGGTCTTTTTTTTGTGCGCCTGCATATCTTTTCTTATAAAGGAGGGGCGCAGCATGAAGCAGACAAACAAGGAAGGCCGTATTCATGTCGTCCTCAACCCAAAAGAAAAGCCGGCGCCGCTTGCTGACGGCTGGCCGGAGCATCCGGAACACGGGGTGCTTCGCAAGATTGAAGAAGAAATGGATACGTTAATTGGCCTGAGCGGCCTCAAAATACTCATACGGGAGCTGTATGCAGCAGCCTACATCAGCAAAAAGCGCATCGAAGCCGGCATCGATACGCGCGGGCAAATGCTGCATATGCTGTTTACCGGCAACCCGGGCACCGGAAAAACAACCGCTGCGCGGCTGTTTGCTTCGATGTTTAAGCGGATCGGCCTGCTGGAAAAAGGTCATTTTATTGAAGCCGAGCGGGCGGACCTGGTCGGGGAATATATCGGTCATACGGCACAAAAAACACGCGATCTCGTTAAAAAAGCGCTTGGCGGCGTGCTGTTTATTGATGAAGCCTACTCTCTGGCGCGGGGCGGAGAAAAAGACTTTGGCAAAGAAGCGATTGATACGCTTGTGAAACAAATGGAGGATCATCAAAACAGCTTTATTTTAATACTGGCCGGCTATCCACGGGAAATGGCGCACTTTTTGTCGATGAATCCGGGGCTTCAGTCAAGATTTCCAATTGTTCACCACTTTCCGGATTATACAACGGAGGAGCTGCTTCAAATCGCGGATGTGATCGCCAGAGAAAAAAATTATGAAATCGACCGGGAAGGCCGTGCTGTCCTTCAGGCAATGATTGAACAGGAAAAACGGCGGGCGGGGGTTCGTTTCGCAAACGGAAGGAATGTGCGGACGCTCATTGAAAAAGCGGCCCGGCGCCAGGCGATCCGGCTGATGAAGCAGACCGCCCATTCAAAAAAAGAGCTGAAAACATTGAAAGGGGAAGATTTTCAATTGTCACAATAAAAAAACATATGTTAGAATGTCCAAAAGGATGATGAAGATGAAAAAAAAGCCTGTGAAGGAAAGAATCATTGAAACCGCTTTAGTAATGTTTGAAAAACATGGCTACCACGGAGTGACCATCGACCAGATTGTAGATGAATGCGGAACGTCAAAAGGCGGATTTTATCACAATTTCCGGTCAAAAGATGAGCTGCTGTACCATATTCATGACGTGTTTATATCGTATCTGCTCAACAAAGCCAAAGAATCGTACGAAAAAGAAACAGACCCTGTTTCACGAATGTGCGGAATCATTACTTCGTTTACAAAAATCTTTGATTTGTATAAGCCGCATATTACGGTATTCTACCAAGAAAGTACGTATTTAAAAGGGGATTTTGAAAAGCAGATTAACGAAAAACGTGACCAGTATCGCCAGCTGCTTCTACAGATTATCCGTGAAGGACAGGAGAATGGCGATTTCCGTCCAGAAGTGCCGGCTGAAATTTCCACCATGGCGATTATGGGAATGATCAACTGGATGTACAAATGGTTTAAAAAAGAAGGCGAATTATCGATTGAAGATATCGCCCGTATTTTTAATGATATGATGCTGCATTCCCTGTTGACCGAAAGCGCCATGAAAGCCGGAAAAGGAGATCAATTCCTGCTAAAGAAAGAATCCGTTCAGTAAACGGGTTCTTTTTTTGCAAAAAAAAGCCCGTCTGAGACGGGCTCTTACAGTTTAACCGTACGTTTTGGCAGATGCCAGCCGTATTTGTAAGAAAGAATACGCAGCACCGTAATAAACAGAAATAAAATAATAAGCTGCGCCGGCGTTTCTGCACCGCCAAGGGCAATGATCAAGCCGGCAAGCGCCGCCCAGACGCCGTATACTTCATCGCGAAGCAGCGCAGGCTTCCGCTGTGCCAGCACATCCCGTACAAGCCCACCGCCGCTTCCAGTCAGTACAGCTGCCACAACAACAGCACTGAGCGGATGATTCATGCCGGCTGCATATAATGCGCCCTGCACAGCGAAGGCAGCGAGGCCGATCGCATCAAAAAAATTCCCCCATACCGGCCAGTGGCGGAGCAGATTTTGTGGAAACAAAATGACCGCCGTAATGGAAAGAGCTGCGATCGTAAAAAATTCTCCCTGCTCCCACAGCGCGGAAACCGGAACGCCGATCAATAAATTCCGGATGGCACCGCCCCCAAACGCGGTAATCATCCCTAAAATATATATGCCAAACAAATCATACTCTTCTTCCATTGCCACAATTGCCCCTGAAATCGCAAACGCAATCGTGCCAAGGATCGTAAAAACATCCCATGTAAGCTCCATTCCGAACCTTCCTTCATTCAAAATGATTAATGTTCGGCTTCTATTATAAACCATTCTCTTAATTCACATCTACTTTTTCTTTCAAGAAATCCGGTATTTTGCTATGATGAAAAAAGCGAATAAGAAAGTAGGAACACAATAATGACCAGCATGTTTGATTTACTGAAAAACGGCGCTGCCATCCGCGAAAAAGCGGCAGAGGCAGAGGCGAAAATTGCCGGCATTCACCGGCAGATTGACGAGCGGGCGGAGTTCAATCAATTTCGTGTACTCAAAAGCTTTCAATCGAATCAGGTAAGCGATTTTCACTTTACCCCATCCACCGGCTATGGTTATGATGACGCGGGAAGGGAAACGCTTGAAAAAGTATACGCAGACGTATTCGGCGGTGAAAGTGCCCTAGTGCGCCCACAAATTATTTCAGGTACGCACGCGATCACGATTTCACTGTTCGGCATTTTACGTCCCGATGACGAATTGCTTTATATTACCGGAAAGCCATACGATACATTAGATGAAATTATCGGTATAAACGGACCATCCAATGGTTCACTTCGTGAATTTGGCATCTCCTATCAGCACGTGGATCTGGATGAAAACGGCCGGCCGGACTTTGACCGTATCCACGCCAGTATCAATGAACGGACGAAGATGATTGCGATCCAGCGTTCAAAAGGCTATGCCGTGCGGCCGTCTTTTACGATAGAAGACATCCGGGAAATGGTTTCGTTTGTGAAAGAAATCAAGCCCGATGCTATAGTGTTTGTAGACAACTGCTACGGGGAATTTGTTGAACAGGAAGAGCCGCTGCATGCCGGTGCTGATTTGATGGCCGGCTCCCTTATTAAAAATCCGGGCGGCGGCATTGCCAAAACCGGCGGATACATTGTCGGCAAAAAGGAATATGTAGAAAGCTGTTCGTACCGCATGACCTCACCGGGCATCGGGGCGGAAGCAGGCGCCAGCCTTTACAGCCTTCAGGAAATGTACCAGGGACTGTTTCTCGCTCCGCATGTAGTGGCGGAAAGCTTAAAAGGCGCTGTGTTTACAGCAGCGATGCTTGAAGGCTTTGGCATGAATACTACACCGGCATGGAACGAGCCGCGCACAGATTTAATTCAAGCGGTAGAGTTTGGTGACCGCGATAAAATGGTCGCCTTTTGCCAGGCAATCCAGTTTGCCTCGCCTGTAAACTCGCATGTAACCCCTCAGCCTGCTTATATGCCGGGCTATGAGGATGACGTGATTATGGCGGCAGGCACATTCGTACAAGGTGCCAGTATCGAACTGACCGCAGACGGGCCGCTGCGTCCACCATACGCGGCATACGTACAGGGCGGACTTACGTATGCGCATGTGAAAATCGCGGTGGCAAGCGCGATTGACTATTTAATGGAAACGGAAAAAATCTGACAACCTATGAATCAACAAATGAATGAAGTGTGACAAAACGTTACACCGAGTTGACAAATGATCTTACATGATTTATAGTAAGGGTATCAGATCAGATAAGAAAAAGGAGGGGATAATATGAGCAGCCAAATACGCCGGACGATGCCGCTTTTTCCAATGGGAACCGTCATGAAATTAACGGATTTAACCGCAAGGCAGATTCGCTATTATGAGCAGCATCAATTAATTACCCCAGATCGTTCTGATGGAAACCGGCGTCTCTATTCATTGAACGATATTGACCGCCTCTTAGAAGTGAAAGATCTTCTGGACCAGGGCATCAATATGGCCGGGATTAAAAAAATCCTGCTTAAAGACGGATCGCAGGAGCTCGAATTAGAAACAAGAGATAGTGGCCAAAAGCCGAAAAAAGAGTTCACGGATGAAGAACTTCGCAAGCTGCTTCGCAAAGAGCTGATCAATGCGGGACGCTTCAATCGTTCTTCTGGAATGGACCGGCGGTTTTTTCACTAATCTTTTGCATACAAGGTTTACATATTTGAGGAGGAATGGACACAAATGGGTAAATACACACGTGAAGACATTCAGCGCTTAGCGAAAGAACAAGACGTGAGATAC
This sequence comes from Domibacillus sp. 8LH, assembly GCF_038806185.1. Taxonomy (NCBI): domain Bacteria; kingdom Bacillati; phylum Bacillota; class Bacilli; order Caryophanales; family Bacillaceae; genus Domibacillus; species Domibacillus sp. 8LH. The sequence goes on from NZ_JAVJNG010000003.1 coordinate 363,134, forward strand.
ATTCGTCTTCAGTTCACAGACATTCTTGGCACAATCAAAAACGTAGAAATTCCAGTGAGCCAGCTTGACAAAGCGCTTGATAACAAAATGATGTTCGATGGATCTTCAATCGAAGGTTTTGTGCGTATTGAAGAATCTGACATGCAGCTTTATCCAGACCTGGACACTTGGGTTGTATTCCCTTGGACTGCTGAAAAAGGTAAAGTAGCGCGTCTTATCTGTGATATCTACACTCCAGAAGGCGAGCCGTTCTCAGGCGATCCGCGTGCAAACTTAAAACGTGTTTTAAAAGAAATGGAAGAGCTTGGCTTCACAGACTTCAATCTTGGGCCTGAGCCGGAATTCTTCTTGTTCAAATTGGACGAAAAAGGTGAACCAACTCTTGAGCTAAACGATAACGGTGGATATTTCGACCTTGCGCCAACAGACCTTGGTGAAAACTGCCGCCGCGACATCGTGCTTGAGCTTGAAGAAATGGGCTTTGAAATCGAAGCATCTCACCACGAAGTAGCGCCAGGACAACACGAAATCGACTTTAAATATGCGGATGCCGTTACAGCTTGTGACAACATCCAAACATTTAAACTTGTTGTTAAAACAATTGCCCGCAAGCATGGCTTGCATGCGACATTCATGCCAAAACCATTGTTCGGTGTAAACGGCTCTGGTATGCACATGAACTTGTCTTTATTCAAAGACGGCAAAAACGCGTTCTTTGATGAAAGCGGCGAATTGAAACTAAGCGAAACAGCTTACCAATTTATCGCAGGTACAGTGAAAAACGCAGAAGCGTTCACAGCGATCTGTAACCCAACAGTTAACTCTTACAAACGCCTTGTACCAGGTTACGAAGCTCCTTGCTACGTTGCATGGTCAGCTCAAAACCGCAGCCCGCTTATCCGTATCCCGGCATCACGCGGCATGAGTACACGTGTAGAAGTACGTTCTGTTGACCCATCAGCGAATCCGTACCTTGCAATGGCTGTGCTTCTAAAAGCAGGTCTTGACGGAATCAAAAACAAAATGCCAGCTCCAGCTCCAGTAGACCGCAACATCTACGCAATGGACAAAGAAGAGCGTGAAGCAGAAGGTGTACGCGACCTTCCAGCTACACTAGCAGCAGCTCTTGAAGTGTTGAAACAAAACGACACTATCAAAGACGCGCTAGGCGAGCACATTCTTGAGCACTTCATCGAAGCAAAAGAAATCGAATGGGATATGTTCCGCACACAAGTGCACCCTTGGGAGCGCGAACAGTACATGTCAATGTACTAAGATGGACAAGCCCCTTGAGCCGTATGGCTTTAAGGGGTTTTTCTTTGTTGGGCAAATGACTGGATCAGGCAGCTTAATTGCTGCTTGCCCATCATTTGCCCATCTTTTTTCTAAGAGTTTTTTTGTCCGAAAAGATCCTTTGTATATTCCTCAAAGCGGCCCATTTGCTGTTCCTCCAATTTCTTTGAAAGATGGGCGTAAACATCAGCTGTTATTTCAATTCCTCCATGGCCCAATCGTTCCTGGATATACTTTAAATCTGCGCCAGCTTCCATTTGCAATACTACATGCGTATGGCGAAGTGAGTGAATAGGCAGCTGAGGATGCTCTATTCGTGCTAATATCTTTTTAAAAGCATTAAACAATGAAGATTTCGGCATGTAGTTCCCATCACTACGGCAAAGAACTAAATTCAAATCATGATGATATAAATTGCCAAGTGCTAATTTATTCTGATTCTGGTTTTTAAAGTGGTCCTGAAGAACTCGGGTTAATGATTTACTAATCGTAATGGTACGTCGAGAGTTATAGTTTTTTGTGTCTCCGAAGAGCTTGTCTTTTGTTTTTTCTTTAAAATCTAAGGTCTTTGATACTGTAATAGTTTGGTCTTTAAAATTAATATCTGGCCATTGAAGAGCAGCAGCTTCACCTTTTCGAAGTCCTGTTTCAATCAAGACGAGGAAGAAGAGCCAGTATACATAGCCGTATTGATAAGCTTCTTTTAGGAAAGAAGGGATATTATCCGAATCGATAAATTTCACTTCTCTCTTTTTCATAGCACCCTTTATGGTCGCTCCTTCGCAGGGGTTAAAGGAAAGTCTGCGCTGGGTTACAGCCTTTTTCATTGCATTAAATAGGGTACCGTGAATGATTTCAATAGTACGCCTACTATAATTCGCCTGATAAAGGTTATTTAAAAACTTCTGATATTTAGAAGGAGACAAGTCCTTTAATAACAAATTTTTGAAATATGGGTTGATATGATTTCGAATATTAGCTTCATGAAGGTCAAAGGTATTTCGCCGGACAGAGTCTTTCTTATGCTCGTGTAACCATTCATGAAGGTAGGACTGCAAAGAAATATTTGTCTCTACTATTCCTTCTTCTAGCTGTATCTCCATATCCCGTGCAGCAAGCTGCGCTTCTTTCTTTGTTGAAAATCCACCTTTTGTTTTCTCGCGTTTTTTCTGAGTATAAGGATCTTTATAAACGAGCCGGTATTCCCACTTTTCGCCGCGTTTTCGAAAGCTAGCCATTAATCCCACTCCTTTTCTTTATCATTTCGCTTTACGCTGTATGATTCAATATGTAGGTGAATACAAGTCGCCCCAATATCTATCCATGAAACGCTATAGATCATACAGAAAGCAAAGGGCTTCACGTCTTTATGTATAAAAATGTTGTAACAAACTCTTATTCGGAATGTACGTTCTTTTTAAGTTAAAAAAATATATGGTTAAACCATTGATCAAGCCGAGTAGCTGCAAAAGTAGGAGTCACATGAAAGACATCCATAACTTTTAAAATTGCCTCTTGTTTAGAATTAGGAAAATCGATATCCTGAAGCATAAAACCAGGTATGCAGAAATATAAAGCGAAGTGGCTCGCTTGCCACTCTTGAAGCATTCTAAAATCACGAGGGATCAAGTATTGGTTCCCCGAGTGACGGAGAATATGCGCTAATTCATGCGCGAATTCTTGCCACTGGAGGACAGAAGAAAGAGAGTTGTTTAACATAATAATTGAATGTGAGCCAACTTCTACGCCTTTGCTAGGGCCGGGTATGTATTCTAGTGTGATTCCCATTCGTGCTGCAATTAATTCCATATCTAATTCTGCTGGTCGAGAGACACCGATTTTCATATATAATGCCTCTACAAACTCTTCTAGATGTGTTTTCGTATAGCCCAAAGTAACCGCCTCTTTTCCAATTGACATATATAAGAATATATGTTTGGTAAGAGTATACAATAAAAGTATTTAGAAGAAAAGTCTAGAGCAAAAGAATTAGTAATTTAGGTGGTTAAAAGTAAATAAGAATTAAAAAACCAGCTACCGATCACAGAACGGCAACTGGCTGATTAAAAGGTATCTTGATCCTTGTATCAAAAAGCGAGGACAGCCGCACCAATTGACATTAAGGATAATTAATCTATACCGCCTTACTAATAACATTAAAACATCAAGGGCTATAACGAAATCTTAAATAAGTATTGTTATCTTTTTACTACAAAATCAAGCAAGTGATCATGCTCAATCGGAATTTTATGAACTAAATCAAACGTTTTATTATCAATGACAAGCAGATTTCCTTTTTCCTCTCCATCTGATTCGATCAAATAAATTTCACCCTGTTTTGTGTCTTGATATAACAAACGATAGCTCATATCTGAGCGAATATAAGATTTGTTTATTGGAGAAAAAGAGGGTTCTCCTTTAAACGACAACAGACCCAAGATAGGTCCATCTTGTTCACTCGCCACAAAATGAAGAGCTTTTTCTTTATCTACAAGAAGGGTTCCCGATGACTCAAGAAAATAGTAATCCTGTGCAGGCAGGCTTTTGAAGATATTGTATTCCTTGTAAGTAAGGTCCTGATTAAGAACAAACATTTTTCCTTCATTACCTATAATATAAGCATGATCTTGAGTTCCATATACTGGATAGAACTGAGTGGACTTTGGACTGAAATCGATATAATCTATTTTACTTGTTTTGCGATCGATTAAGCCAACAGCACCTTTGTCAACTCCCTGATCGTTTTCTTCTCCGCTTCCTGCAAAAACAATTTTATTTCCTAGCTCTAAAAGGGGACTCCAAGCAGGTATAAGGTTGTATTCTGTTTCATAACTTTTTTTCTCGGTATCATTTGTAATTGACATTTGAAACGCGCCTGTTTCCATATTTAGGTTCTGATCCCCGGTTTTATGAGAAACAAGATTTTGTAATAGAACATCGGGACCGTAATGCATAATATGATCTACTCCGGTATCATATTTGAAATAAGAAAGGTCCACCTTTTTAAATGTGCGCTTTTGTATATCGTAGGTATAGTACCAGTTTTCAATAACGGCTTCTCCAAAAAAAGAAATATAAAGATTATTTGGATCCGTAGGCTTTTGGTGGGTGCTCATTCTTCTAAATGAATCGTCTTTAATCTCATATTCTTTGATCACTTCACCAGTTTGTGATACTTCTTTAACCAATGTATATTCCTGTGACGTCCTTGAGTCAGAAGGGTAAAATAAAAGGTAATGGTCTTCAGAAGTCTCATTCATAAATGTAAGATTTTCCATTCCGTTTACTACAATTCGATCCTTCCGCTCATCATTCTTATTCGCCAGGTATACAGAAACGCCACCTGCTATACAAATAATAAAAACCACAAAAACCCAAAAAAATTTTTTCATACTTGCTCCTGTCAAATTAAAGCGCAAATTTTCGCTTTAAAATTATTTTAAAACTTTTGTTAAACAAACAGTAAGTTAAACAACTCCTGGTGTTTTTGTGCCCCAGTCTTTGAGAAGACGGGTATTGGCATCTAATTGAATATCCCTTGGAATGACTAACAAAAATCCTGATACTGTTAGACCTCTACCACCTCTTAAATCATAGCCGGCATGGTGCCATTGACGCATAGTTAATTTAGAACAATACCAGTATTTACTTGAAAAGATGTCTGTCGCTAATTTATACTGGTCACCTACCTGATCTAGGCCGAACTGAACCGCCTTTTTTCGGCTTGTTGAGGGAGCATCCTTACCTAATAGGCTGGTCACTTTATATTGCTTGATTCCGCTAGCACCCTTCCATAAATTTGTTCTGTTCCAATGATGTACCTTCGCTCCGTTACTTTTTGTTTTGGAGGCTTCAATAACATAGTAGTCTGTCGTAGATAGGATGGCCGTGTGTCCAGTAAAGGACTTCTCGCCGCTAGCACTGTTATTTCCAATTCCATAGTACAATATATCACCGGCACGCCAAGAAGTAGCCGCAGCTTTGACAACATTTGCTTCTTTTGCTTTATTTACTTCTAAATCTAGTTGATCTAACTTATTAATAAGCTCCTCAGTTTGTTTGGACGCATAAAAGTCGTCAGAGTCTACAGTGTTAAAGTAATTTTCTACCTCTATATGTATATTATTGGCTTCTTTAATCAACTGTTCTTGATCAGCTTTCGAAGCTTGTGAGCTATAAGAGCTGCTAGCAGCTTTAATATGATTTTGTGTTGATTTGAGAGAGGTCATTAGATGATCAATTTCAGTAATTTTAGAAGAAATTTCTTTTTGGATGTTATTATTATTGCTATTAATCTCTGTGTTTGCCGCTGCCGGAGTGGTTGCGAGTATACAACTAAGCAGTGTTGCTGAAAGTACTCTAAATTTCATTGTGTATCCTCCTGATAAAATAATAATTTTTAACATGTACTATACTTAAAACTCTGTAAATTTTTATATTGAAATTCTAATATCATCCTTCTTTCTTATATAATTTAATACTTAATTTGTTTTTACAAATAAAACCAAAGTCAACACAACCACATTATACAATAAAATCCATTTATTCCAATAGTTATTAAGTTTTGGTATAATAGATATACTCTATTGTTGTTACAATAATTTTTATGGTAAATCAGATTGCAAATTCGAATTTAAACCAGAGTTAAATATACTTATTTTTTCTAATTACATGCTAATTTATCGAAGGAGTGGTCTTTATCATTACTTATTCTACTTTGTTTCATCCTCTTGCTTTAGATCTGCTAATTGTTCCGTTATCCATTGGGCTGGGTCTCTTAATAGTATGGGTGACAGAGAAGATAATAGCGGGGCTTTTTGTGCAATTTATCCTAATGTTCTTATTTAATTTATGGTTTTGGGGAAGTTTTTACGATGATGGGCTGCATGCAGATAATATGGTTAATATTGAAGACTTTATTATCTATGGTATTCTTAGTGCTATTACTTGGGGAATATCGTGGCTATTGCTCTATTATAAAAATTATAGAAAAACGATAGCAGAGAGTCGTCGGGATAGCTAGTACTCCTTTAGAGTGTCTCCTTATTACTCATTAAAAAATATATAAAAGCCGTATCAGTTAATGTACTGGTACGGCTTTTATATTAGTTATAGGACACAATATTGTTTTAGGGATTCTATTACAAAAATGTAAAATTGAATTTATAATCAGTTTGATAGAGAAGGAGGAAGGTAAATTGAAAAAGCCATTAGCTTTACTATCCAGCGTTGTTTTGGATTGTCAACACTAAATCAGACAGCTTTTTTAAGGGGCGATCGTTTGTATTCAATCGGGCTTACATAGCCTAGTGTTCCGTGAATCCGCCGCTTGTTAAACCAGTTAACATAAT